>NZ_JBTNDK010000008.1:0-172855 GCF_054511035.1 Pseudarthrobacter sp. MDT1-22
GCGGCCCTTCCCATCACCCGCCATCAATGGCACGGCGAATGGAACTACACTCTCAAACCCGACAAATCACAATAGCCGCGTGTTGAATACTGACGGGTCCTTACCTTGGAATCCGGCCTTGCCTACCGCGAAATCGGGCTGGGCTGGCGCCGGCGGAAACCCGGCCCCGACGCCGAGCCCGATCCTGTCCGCTTCTTCCGGGAGATGGTCCTGCAGGAGGGCCCGCATTTGCTGGCGGGCCTCGTCGTCGCCCGTTCAGGCAGGGGATAGGCGGCGCGGTGCTGAGACACGACGGCCTCCCGCCGCCCGGCAGCGCTTCGCCGCCAGCGTTTCAGTAGGCTGGGGGACGTGACTGATAGCGAGCACCCCCAGACCACAACTTCCGGACACCACCCGCTGGGCGGCGCCACGTCCGCGGCCGCCCCAGGTCCCCTCGCGGGGGTCATCATCGGCCTGGACATCGGAGGTACAAAGACCCGCGGCGTCAGGTTTGAGGACGGCGTTGCCGTGGCCGACGAGTCCGCCGGCAGCTCCAACGTCCAGAACGTCAGCCGCGAACAGGCGGCGATGAACCTCGCGGATCTCTTCTCCCGGATCGGCGGCGGCCAGGTGGCCCAGGTGTATGCCGGGGCCGGTGGCATAGACACCGACGATGACGCCGCAGCCCTTGCCGCGCTGATCGAACCCCATGTTCCGGGGGCCAAAGTCACGGTGGTCCACGACTCACGGCTGCTGCTGGCCGCGGGCGGCGCCAGTACCGGCGTGGCCGTGATCGCGGGAACCGGCTCTGCAGCCTGGGGAAGGAATGCCACCGGCGACGAAGCCCGGGCCGGCGGCTGGGGCTACCTGCTTGGGGATGAAGGCAGCGGCTACTGGCTCGGCCGTGAGGCGGTCCGGCACAGCCTGCGCCGGATGAACCAGGGACTCCCGGCGGACCAGCTGACCGAGGCGCTGCTTGCAGCCTGCGGAGTGGACCACCCCAACAAGCTGATTGCGCTCTTCCATTCCCCGGACACCGGCCGCCGGTTCTGGGCCCAGCAGGCACGCCTGGTGGTGGAGGCGGCTGCGGCGGGCCACCCGGTCAGCCAGGAGCTCGTGGACCAGGCCGGCCAAGACCTTGCCGGCCTGGCTGCGCAGGCCCTGCGGAAGCTTGGAATCGACGGCCCGGTAATTCTCGGCAGCGGACTCGGCATGAACGTGATTCCGCTGCAGGACTCTTTCCGGAGCCACCTTGCCGCCGCCGGCGTCTCCGATGTCCGTGTCCTGGACCAGGACCCTGTGTTTGGCGTCCTGAAGCTGGTCTCGGAAGCGTCAGGGGCCCACTGACCGCTTCCGGGGTGTCAGCCTGACGGCCGGCATGATGGGGGCGGGGATGCGTCCGGCTTCAGCGCCCGCATCCGGACCGTGCCCTTCAACCAGCCCGTAGCGGGCTCCGCGGGCTGCAGCGTCAGGCAGTGCGGCCTGGGCTTCCCAGTCCGCACGGGCCTGCTCCACTTCGTCGTGCGTGCGGCCCACGAAGTTCCACCACATCAGCAGTTCCTCCTGGAACGGCTCCCCGCCGATCAGGAGGAACCGTGTGCCGGGCAGGGCCTGGAACTCCAGCGTCGTACGTCCCGCGCCCAGGTAGCCCAGCGGCCCGGGCGGGACCTCCTGCCCGTCCAGCGTCAGCCCGCCGTCGAGCACCAGGACAGCATGCTCAAAGTGAGCGTTCAGCGGCAGGACGGCCAGGCCGTCGCAGGAGATGTCCGCTCCGACGATGGGGGAGTACATCGTGGCCGGCGACACCGCCCCGGCGAATTCGCCCACCATCACAGTCGCAGTGAAACCCGGCCCCGTCACTGAAGGCAGTTCCCGGTGCTGCTCGAACGCGGGCTCGCGGCGGCGTTCCGAATCCGGCAACGCTACCCAGAGCTGCAGGCCGCGCTGCACGGGCAGCGGCGCGCCCGCGTCGGGATCCGGCAGGACGGCGAACTCGGAGTGGGACACCCCGTGCCCGGCGGTCATGATGTTCAGCTCACCTGGCCGGACCACAACATCGCTGCCCACGCTGTCCCGGTGCCGGATGTTCCCCGCAAGCGGCCAGGTGACCGTCTGCAGGCCCGTGTGCGGGTGGGGGAGTACGGACATGGCGATGCGGTCCGGACCGAAACTGTCCAGGAAGCACCAGGCTCCGATGGTGGGCAGGCCGCGCTGCGGGAGCGTGCGCCGGACGTTCATGGCCCGCACGCCGCCCAGCGGAACCTCGCGTTCGGGCCAGAGCTGCAGGCAAGGGCCGGACGTCCCTTCAGGGCCTGCGGGCGGACAAAGTTCCTGTTGCGGAGCCACTTCCAAGTTGGTCACAGTCCAACTCTAGGCGCGGGCAGAGCCGGGCGTAAGCGCAGCACCGGCACCTTGTGATCGAAGGACCCATCCGCGGGCGGCTGTCCAACGAATGGTTACAGTAGGGATTCTCTTGCCCGGATTGCCTTCGGATCCGGTTACGCTGTGAACGGATTGCGTTACCGTAAATATCAGTGAGCTTATGACCCAACACTGTCCGATGCCGTCCAACAGAACAGGTAAGTCCGGGAATGGACCAAGCCATGATTGAGTTCCAGAGCGTCACCAAGCAGTATCAGGGCGGGCAGCCCGCTGTGGACCAGCTCACCATGTCCATCGACAGGGGCTCCATCACCGTTTTTGTAGGGCCGTCCGGCTGCGGCAAGACCACCTCGCTGCGGATGATCAACCGCATGGTGGAACCGACGTCCGGCGTGATCACCGTGGACGGGCGGGACGTGACCTCGGTTCCTGCCGCGGAGCTGAGACGGTCCATGGGCTACGTCATGCAGTCCTCCGGGCTGATGCCGCACCGTTCCGTGCTGGACAACATCGCCACCGTGCCCCGGCTCAACGGCGTTTCCAAGGCTGAGGCCCGCAAGCGCGCCACGGAACTGCTCGACGTCGTCGGGCTGGCTTCCGCGCTCGGGAAACGGTACCCCTCCCAGCTCTCGGGCGGCCAGCAGCAGCGCGTCGGTGTGGCCCGGGCGCTCGCCGCCGATCCGCCCGTCCTGCTGATGGACGAACCGTTCAGCGCCGTTGACCCCGTGGTGCGTGACGAACTGCAGCAGGAACTCCTGAGGCTGCAGAAGGACCTCGCAAAAACCATCGTTTTCGTCACGCACGATATCGACGAGGCAACCGTTCTCGGCGACAAGGTGGCCGTTTTCGCCGTCGGCGGCCGGCTGGCCCAGTACGCCACCCCTGAGGAAATCCTCCGGGCACCGGCCAATGATTTTGTGGCGTCCTTCGTCGGCCGGGACCGTGGTTTCCGCCACCTCGGGTTCACCACGTCCGACGCCGTGTCCATCCACCCGGTGCCCACGCTCGTGATGAGTGCCGGCCAGTTCGCCGGCGATCCCGCTGGGGTGACCGACTGGCAGCTCGTGGTGGATGCGGACCTGCGCCCGCTGGGCTGGGCGAGGCCGGGGACGGACTCAGAGCTCATCCCGGGCGGGTCACTCTTCCGCCCCGGCGAGACGCTGCGGCGGGCGCTGGACTCGGCCCTTTCGTCCCCGTCCGGCCAAGGTGTGGCGGTGGATGGCGACGGCAAGGTCCTGGGAACCATCAGGGCACAGGAAGTCCTCGGCGTCATTGAGGAAGCCCGCCAGGTCAGGCAGGCTGCGCTCTGATGGAGTGGTTCCTGGCAAACAGCGGCATGGTCATGGGACTGGCGGGCCAGCACCTGGTCCTGGCCCTGATCCCGATGGTCCTGGGGCTGGTTATTTCCATTCCGCTGGCGCAGGTGGCGCGGACCCACCCTGCGCTTCGGTCGGTGGTGGTGACCGCCAGTTCACTGCTGTATACCGTCCCGTCGCTGGCGCTGTTCATCATCCTGCCCTCGATTCTCGGAACCCGGATCCTGGACCCGCTCAACGTCATTGTTGCCCTGACCATCTATGCGGTGGCGCTGCTGGTCCGGGCAGCCCTGGATGCTTTTGACTCCGTGGAGGAGGATCTCCGGCAAGCTGCGATTGCCATGGGGTACAAGCCGTGGCTGCGCTTTGTCCAGATCGACCTGCCGCTCTCCCTTCCGGTGATGTTCGCCGGGCTGCGGGTGGTCTCCGTCAGCAACATCTCCCTGGTTAGCGTCGCGGCACTGCTGGGCGTGGGGAACTTGGGCATGCTGTTTACCGACGGACTGCAACGGAACTTCGTCACGGAAGTGGTGGTGGGAATCATCGCCATCCTGGTGCTCGCGCTGCTGATGGATGCTGTACTGGTCGTCCTGGAAAGGCTGCTGACGCCTTGGACCCGCGCCGCTAAAGCCTCGGGCCCCGCGGCGCCTTCCGCCGCCAGCTACCTGGCCGACGCCAACATCCACACGGGGGCCGCGCCGTGAGCAACGTTTTCGTGGACACCCTGGCGTGGATTGCCGATCCGCTGCACTGGACCGGCAGTTCCGGCATCCCGGTCCGGCTGCTGGAGCACCTCCAATACAGCGGGCTGGTCTTGGTGATTGCCGCGGCCATCGCGGTTCCGGCAGGGCTTTACATCGGGCACACGGGCCGCGGACGCGTAGTGGCCGTAGCGGTGGCAGGGGCGCTGCGGGCCCTGCCTACCCTGGGCCTGCTGGTCCTCTTCGCCCTCCTGGCGGGAAGCAGCCTGATGCCGCCGGTGTGGGCGCTGGTCATCCTGACCGTGCCGCCGCTCCTTGCCGGAACTTATGCCGGCATTTCGAGTGTGGACCGGGCCGTGGTGGACGCTGCCCGGGCCATGGGCATGACCGAGCTGCAGATCCTGTTCCGGGTTGAGCTGCCCAACGGGCTGCAGGTCATGTTCGGCGGTGTCCGAACCGCCGTGCTGCAGGTCATCGCCACGGTGTCGGTGGTTGCCTACCTGCCCTTGGGCGGGCTGGGCCGCTACCTTTTTGACGGCTTGGCGCTGCAGGACTTCCCGCGGATGCTTGCCGGGTCGCTGCTGATTGCAGGGCTGGCCATCGTTGTTGACCTCATCCTGGCCGCGGTGCAAAGAGTCCTTCTTTCGCCCGGCCTCAAAACCGATCTGCGCGGTGGCCAGAAGGCCGCCGCTGATCTCCCAGCTGCCGCGCCTGCGCCAGCTGCCGTTCAAGGAGGTACCCCATGAAAGAGAACACCAGGACAATCCTTACCCGCCGGGGACTGGCTGGCATGGCTGCCGGCGTCGGCCTGGCCGTCGCGCTGACGGCCTGCGGCGGGAGTGATCCGTTGAAGACCCCCAGCACCAGCGCCGGAAGCGCCGGCGGCGGCTCCTTGGTGGTCGGCTCGGCTGACTTCCCGGAGAGCCAGATCGTCGCTGAGATCTATGCCGGCGCGCTGACTGCTGCAGGGGTCACGGCAACCACAAAGCCCAACATCGGTGCCCGCGAAATCTACTTCAAAGCGGTCCAGGACGGCTCGGTTGACCTTGTCCCGGATTACTCCGGCAACCTGCTCTCGCATGTGGATCCTGAAGCTGCCGAGGTCTCGGCCGACGACGTCTACAAGGCCTTGCCGGGGAAGCTCCCCGAAGGACTAGCAGTCCTGGAAGCATCGAAAGCTGAGTCCAAGGACGCCATGGTGGTCACCAAAGCCACCGCAGAGAAGTACCAGCTGAAGTCCATTGAGGACCTCGCCAAGGTCTGCAAGGACCTGACCATGGCGGCGCCGGCCACGTTCGAAACCCGCGCCTATGGCTTCCCGGGACTCAAAAAGAACTATGGCTGCGAACTCAAGGCACTGAAGCCCTTCAGCGACGGCGGCGGCAACCTGACCCTGCAGGCACTGCTGACCGACGACGTCCAGGTGGCTGACATCTACACCACCACACCGTCCATCGCGGACAACGACCTGGTGGTTCTGGAGGATCCCAAGAACAACTTCAAGGCCCAGCAGGTCCTGCCGCTGTACAACAAGGCAAAAATGACCGACAAGGCCATGGCCGCATTGAATGCCGTATCGAAGATCCTCACTACTGAGGACCTGGTCAACCTCAACCGCGCAGTCAGCGGCAGCCAGAAGCAAAATGCCAAAGACGCCGCCGCCACCTGGCTCAAGGACAAGGGCATCGTCAAGTAGCACCTGACTCCACAACGTAATCACGACGGCGGCTGCCGGACCCACACTGGCCGGCAGCCGCCGTCGTCCGCTCTCTGCACGTCTGTGTCTGAGGTCTCAACCGAAGTACATCCGTCATATGGCATATTTGATGGATGGCAGAATTCAAGCAGTCCACCAAGCTTCACAACGTCCTTTACGACATCCGTGGACCGATTCTTCAGGCCGCCCAGCAGATGGAGGCGGAGGGTCACCGGATCCTCAAACTGAACATCGGAAACCCTGCGCCGTTTGGATTTGAAGCCCCGGACGCGATCCTGGTGGACATGATCCGCCATCTGCCCCATGCCCAGGGTTACAGCGACTCCCGGGGCATCTTCTCGGCCCGGACCGCGGTCTCCCAGTACTACCAGACCCGTGGAATCCAGAACATCCATGTGGACGACATCTACCTGGGCAACGGCGTCAGCGAACTGATTACCATGTCGCTCATGGCGCTGCTCAACGACGGCGACGAGGTACTGATCCCCACACCGGACTACCCGCTGTGGACCGCTTCCGTTGCCCTTGCGAGCGGGAAGCCCGTGCACTACCTCTGCGATGAGGAATCAGGCTGGCAGCCGGACCTTGAGGATCTTGAAGCCAAGATCACGCCGCGCACCAAGGGCATCGTGGTGATCAACCCCAACAACCCCACGGGCGCGGTCTATCCCGAAGAGACGCTGGAGAAGATCGTGGCCCTGGCTGAAAAGCATGGCCTGATCCTTTTCGCGGATGAAATCTACGAAAAGATCCTGTACGAGGACGCCGTCCACATCAACATGGCCGCGCTTACGGGTGACGACGTCCTTTGCCTCACCTTCAGTGGACTGTCCAAGGCCTACCGCGTCTGCGGTTACCGTGCCGGCTGGATGGCCATCTCGGGCCCGAAGAAGGATGCCTCGGACTACCTGGAAGGCATCAGCCTCCTGGCCAACATGCGCTTGTGTGCGAATGTGCCCGCCCAGCATGCCATCCAGACCGCCCTCGGCGGCTACCAGAGCATCAACGACCTCATCCTGCCCGGCGGCAGGCTGCTGGAACAGCGAAACAAGGCCTATGACATGCTCAACGCCATCCCTGGTGTGAGCACGCAGCAGGCCCGTGGCGCCATGTACCTCTTTCCGAAGCTCGATCCCGAGGTCTTCCACATCCGCGATGACGAGAAGTTTGTCCTGGACCTGCTGCGCGAGCAAAAAATCCTGGTCTCCCACGGCCGCGCCTTCAACTGGGTCCGCCCGGACCACTTCCGGATGGTCACGCTGCCGCTGGTGAAGGACCTTGAGGAGGCCATCAACCGTATGGGGGACTTCCTGAGCAGGTACAAAGGGAACTAGCCTGTGGTGACGCGTCTTTCGGCGCGTGGAACCTTGGGAAAGGACCCCAATGGCCGACGTCGTTGAGTTCGAGAAGCACCCCGTCGATACGCTGAGGGTGGGGAAAGGCTTCTCGCTGGCCGACGCCGACCCTGACGCGACGCCCGGTTACAAGGGCAACAAAGCCGATGGCCAGGCAATTCTGGCTGAACTGGACGGCGCGTTGGCCGAACTTCAGGAAAAGCTGTTCGCGGCGTCGCGCTTCGGCGGGAGAAAACGGCTTCTGTTGATCCTGCAGGCCATGGACACCGCGGGCAAGGGCGGAATCGTCAACCATGTCATGGCCACCATGGATCCGCAGGGCGTCCAGTTCAAGGCTTTCAAGGCACCCACCGAGGAGGAGAAGTCCTATGACTTCCTCTGGCGGATCGAGAAGGAGGTGCCCGGAGCGGGCATGGTGGGCATCTTCGACCGCTCCCACTATGAGGACGTCCTAATCCACCGGGTCCATAACTGGGCGACGCCTGCCGAACTTAAGCGCCGCTACCGGGCCATCAATGAGTTCGAGGCGCGCCAGACCGATGCCGGAACCAAAATCATCAAGGTGATGCTCAACATCAGCAAGGATGAACAGAAGGCCCGGCTCCTTGCCCGGCTGGACAACCCCGCCAAGCACTGGAAATACAGCAGCAGTGACCTCAAGGAGCGGGCGTTCTGGGGCGACTACATGGGCGCCTACCAGGCTGCCTTCGACGAGACCAACACGGAAGCGGCACCCTGGCATGTGGTTCCGGCCAACAAAAAATGGTACGCCAGGATCGCGGTGCAGCAGTTGGTGCTGGGCGCGCTGTCTGACATGAAGCTGGAATGGCCGGAAGCTGAGTTCGATGTCCCGATCGAACGGGAACTGGTTGAGCGGTCCTGACCTGTTGGGGCGCGCCGTTCCGAGGGGTGGGCCGCCTTCAGTGACTGGTCAGAGCGGCTGGTCGCGGGCGGCAGCGAGCCGCTTGCGGGCGCCCTCCAGCCACTCTTCGCAGCGCTTTGCCAGGGCTTCGCCGCGTTCCCAGAGTGCCAGGGATTCCTCGAGGCTGGCGCCGCCCGCCTCAAGCTTCCCCACCACCTGCACCAGCTGTTCGCGGGCTTCCTCATAGCTCAGTGCTTGGATTTCCGGGTCAGGCTTTGTTTCGGGCATGTGCTTCTCCTTGTTGAAGTTCCCCAGTGGAAGTGGCGCCGAACAGGCCATGGGCCACGCGTACGGACAACGCAGTTCCCGACGGCGCCTCCGACGGGTCTCGAACCACAGCGTGGCCGGCAGCTTCAGTGGCACGGGCCGGCCGGCCGTTGGCCAGTTCGACCACGGCATAGCCGCGGTCCAGCGTCTTTTGTGGTGACAGGGCACGGACCTGGGCCTGCAGGTGAACCAGCTGATCAGCTGCACGTACCACCGTTGAACTGACAGCGGCCGATGATCTCCGCAGGAGGCGTTCGATTTCCTCCGCTCGTCCGGTGACCATGGCTTCCGGGGTGGCCAGAACAGGCCGGGAATGGAGTGCGGACAACCGGTCCGACTCCCTGTCCACGAGCCTGCCGATGCTCCTGCGCAGGTGCTCCCGTGCCTGGCGCACGCCCGCCAGTTCCTCGGCAACGTCAGGAACGATCCGCTTAGCCGCATCAGTGGGCGTGGACGCGCGCAGGTCCGCCACGTCGTCTAGAAGGGGACGGTCCGCCTCATGTCCGATGGCGCTGACCACCGGGGTGGCCGTGGCCGCGACAGCACGGATCAGTTCCTCGCTGTTGAAAGGCAGCAGGTCCTCCAAGGCTCCGCCGCCCCGGGCGACGACAATGACGTCCACGTCGGGGCGGCTGTCCAGTTCCTGCAGGGCGCGGATAATTTGCGAGACCGCAGTGTTGCCCTGGACCGCCACTTCCCGGATCTCGAATTCAACTGCGGGCCAGCGGAGTGCGGCGTTTTGGACGACGTCTTTTTTGGCGTCGGAGTCCCGTCCGGTAATCAGTCCGATACGGTGCGGGAGCAGCGGCAGTGGTTTCTTCCGTGAATCGGCAAACAGCCCCTCGGCGGAGAGGGCCTGGCGCAACCGTTCGATCCGCGCCAGCAGGTCGCCAAGCCCTACAGGCCTGATGTCCCGAACCTGCATGTTGAGCCGCCCGGTCTTCAGCCAGAACTCCGGCTTGAGCAAGGCAACCACGCGGGAGCCACGCTCCAGGGGCATGTTCTGCCGGTCCAGAACCTTGGTCCAGACCGACGCCGGCAGGGAAACTTCCGCGTCCACGTCCCGGAGGGTGAGGTACGCGTTACCCCCGCGGCGGTTCAATTCGATGACCTGGCCTTCGACCCATGCGGACGGGGTGCGATCGATATGGGCCTTGAGTTTCTGGGACAGCAACTGCAGCGGCCATGGATTGTCCGGGCTGGTCTCACCGGCCGTGGCAGGCAACGTGGTGGCAGCAGTGCCCGGCAGCGCAGCCTGTTCAGACATGTCCGCTGCCCCGGGAAACTGTGGGTGGCGGCATGGTGGTCCTTTGTTCGGCAGGTAGCGGTTCGTGCTTGAAAGGCGGCCGTCAGTGAGCTGGCGGTTGCCATTCAACCTTATCCATAAGCTGTATCACCCGAGACTGACATTCTTTGTCCAGACACCAGCTCTATGATGGCTGTGCTGCCGCCAACCCGTGAGGACCCGTTTTGCGCACCTTCGTTTCAGCCATCGCCGTCGTCGTGGGCGTTTTGCTGTCCGCCCTGGCCGTACCCGCCATCTGGCTTGACCGCAACGTGGTTCAGGAGGATGGCTTTGTGGCCCTGGCCGCTCCCCTGGGGCAGGACGCAGAATTCCAGCAGAGGCTCGCCGCGGCCGCTGTGGGCACCATCGATACAGGGGCCATCCCGGACGCCCTGGCAGGTCTGGTCACGCCAGTGCTTGAGGCGGCTGCCAGTTCCCTCACAGCCTTGCCCGGCTACCCGGCGGCCTGGGAGGAAACACTGCGAAAGAGCCACCGGCTCAGCTTCGCCGCACCCGCATCGGCTCCCGCCGAACCTGACTCCCCGTCGTCGCTTACGTTGGACGTGGCACCCCTGGTGGCGCTGGCGACGAAGGAGCTCGCACGCACCACCGGGCTCCCGCTGACTGCGCCGGAGCAGACGCTGGTCAACGTTGGCGAGCCTGAGCAGCGCCAAATGGTCGAAAGAGCGTCCGCCTACGCGCCGCTCGGCTACTCCCTTGCCATTGGAGCGGGAATCGCCTTTGCGCTAGCGCTGGTGTCCGCGCGCCGTCGCTGGACCGTGATTCTCGCTGTGGGACTGGGGGCGCTGGCACTGGGGGGGCTGTGGGCTGCCGGCTCGCAGGTCGCCAGGGATGCCGTCGTGGGGACGGCTAGCGGCAATGGGCTTTCGGACATGTTCAAGGATGCGTTTGTGGCGGCCGCGTCCAGCAGCTTCCAATCCTGGGTCGGTGGTGCCGCGATAACCGGCGCTGTGCTTGTCGCTGCGGCCGTTGTGATCCGGATCGCTTCGCCGGGGCGGCGGGCCCCCACCCGGTAGCATGGAGGGATGACTTCCTCAGCTGTGTCCCTCTCGATGCCAACTGTCCCGCGCAGGCGGCGCTCGCCTGAGGAGGTAGCCGCCGCGGCTCCGGTGACCGGTCCCAAAAAGGTACTCCTGGCGGCGCCCCGCGGCTATTGCGCCGGTGTGGACCGGGCCGTGATCGCCGTCGAGAAGGCCTTGGAGCACTACGGTCCGCCGGTGTACGTCCGGAAGCAGATCGTGCACAACGTCCACGTGGTGAGCTCGCTGGAGGCACAGGGTGCCATCTTCGTCGATGAGACGGACGAGGTTCCGGAAGGCGCCCTGGTGATCTTTTCCGCCCACGGGGTATCGCCGGCCGTCGTCCAGTCAGCGGAGGACCGAGGGCTGCGCACCATTGACGCCACCTGCCCGTTGGTGACGAAGGTTCATAAGGAAGCCGTGAGGTTCGCCAAGGACGACTTCGACATCCTGCTGATCGGCCACGACGGTCACGAAGAAGTCGAGGGCACCGCCGGCGAAGCCCCGGAACACATCCAGATCATTAACGGTCCCCATGAAGTGGACAAGGTAACCGTCAGGGATCCGGAAAAGGTCATCTGGCTGTCCCAGACCACCCTCAGCGTGGACGAGACCATGGAAACGGTCCGCCTGCTGAAGGATCGGTTCCCCACCCTGCAGGATCCGCCCAGCGACGACATCTGCTACGCCACCACCAACCGTCAGGTGGCCATCAAGAAGATCTCCCCCCAGGCTGACCTGGTCATTGTGGTGGGATCGGCCAACTCCTCGAACTCTGTCCGTCTGGTCGAAGTTGCCCTGGAGTACGGGGCTAAGGCCTCCTACCGGGTGGACTTTGCCAACGAAGTGGACGAGGCGTGGTTTGAAGGCGTGGCAACGGTCGGAGTCACGTCAGGGGCTTCCGTGCCGGAAATCCTGGTCACGGACGTCCTGCGACTGCTGGCCGACTACGGCTATGGCTCCGTGGAGGAAGTTGTCACAGCCGAAGAAGACCTCCTGTTTTCGTTGCCTAAGGAACTCCGCGCGACCCTGAAGGAAGCCGGAGACGTCAGCCGGGCGCTCGGCGGACGCCGGTCCCGCGACTGACCAGTCTCCGGCAACGTCAGGCGGCTACCTCGCGTCAGGCGGCGGCTTCGTCCTGCTGAAACTCCGGGGCCGCCAGCGAACGCGGCGTGACCTCGAGTGCCGGCGGAGTGAGCAGCCCGGATTCATCCATGGCATTGAGCTTCCGTGCGGTAGGCAGGATCCGCGCTTCCAGGGTGCCGATCAGGGCGTTGTACCGGTCCACCGAGGACTTCAGGGACGAACCGAGCTTGCCCACGTTATCGCCGAGCGTTCCCATGCGTTCGTACAGCTGGCGGGCGAGGTCGAACAGTTCCCGCGCGCTGTCCGTCAGCACGTCCTGGCGCCACGTGAAAGCCACCGATTTGAGCACCGCGAGCAGTGTACTGGGCGAGGCAAGAACCACATTCCTGGAAAGCGCGTAGTCCAACAGAGTCGCATCGGCTGTCAGGGCGGCGGCCAGGATGGATTCGGCCGGCAGGAAGCAGATCACCAGCTCGGGGGAGTTCCCGGGGATGTCCCAGTACTTCTTGTTGCTGAGCGAGTCCACGTGGGCCCGCAGCGCTTTGGCGTGGGCAGTCAGCAGGGATTGCTGGCTGCCGGGATTCCCGGTTGTACCCGTTTCCTGGCGCGCACCCAGCTCCTGGGCCTCCAGGTAGGAGGACAACGGCACCTTGGCGTCCACCACGAGCTGCTTCTGGCCCGGCAGCTGGACGACGAGGTCGGGACGGACCGCTGAATCGGCCCCGGCGCTGTGGACCTGCTCCAGGAAATCCACGTGCTTGAGCATGCCCGATGCCTCGACCACTCGGCGCAATTGAACTTCGCCCCACTGTCCACGAGCACTGTTGGAGCGCAACGCTGACTCGAGGGCGTGCGTGGACCGGATCAGCTGGGCATCGGAAAGCCTTGCCTCCTGAAGCTGTTGCGCCAGCTGGCCGTACTGTTCCAGGCGGTCGCGTTCCAGCAGTGCCACCTGCTGCTGCACCGCGGTCAGCTTTTCCGCCACGGGGGCGAGTGCCCGGAGGACGCTCCCGTCCTGATTGCGGGACTCGCCGAGTTCCCGGTTCTGCATCGAGAGCAGCCGGCGCTCCGCGTCCGCGGCGGCGAACTGGGCGCTGACCTCGGAAAGCCGCGACGAGACGGCGTCGAAGTCCTCCTCAAAGGCACGACTGTGCCGGCGGAGGGAAAAGTAGGTGGTGCCGGCGCCGGCGACGGCACCCACCAGCAGCATCAACAGGGCAAGAATCAGGGCTAGAGCATCCATATCCACACTGTGGCATGCCCCTGTGACAATTTACGGAACCGACATATTCGACCAGACCTTCCAGCATGTGCCGACACTGCGGGGGACCGCCTGGGGCCCATGCGTCCGGCAACCGGTAGAATCAATGCTCGTGGCTCTTACTATTGGCATCGTCGGACTGCCCAACGTCGGCAAATCAACTCTTTTCAACGCACTGACCCGGAACCAGGTGCTGGCTGCGAACTATCCGTTCGCTACCATCGAACCCAATGTCGGCGTCGTGAACTTGCCGGATCCCCGGCTCCAGCAGCTAGCTGACATCTTTGGCTCGCAGCGCCTCCTGCCCGCTCCGGTGTCCTTCGTGGACATTGCCGGCATCGTGAAGGGTGCATCGGAGGGCGAAGGCCTGGGCAACAAGTTCCTTGCCAACATCCGTGAGGCCGAGGCCATTGCCCAGGTGGTCCGGGTGTTTGATGACCCCGACGTCATCCACGTCGACGGCAAAGTGGATCCCCGCTCGGACATGGAAACCATCAACACCGAGCTGATCCTGGCTGACCTTCAGACCATCGAAAATGCCATTCCTCGGATCGAAAAAGAAGTCAAGATCAAGAAGCGGGAGGCTGCCGAACTGGCGGCCATCAAGGCTGCGCAGGCGGTCCTGGAACGCGGGGACACGGTCTTCTCCTCGATCACGAGCGACAAGCTGGAGATGGAGTACCTCAAGGAGCTCAGCCTCCTGACCGCGAAGCCGTTCATCTACGTCTTCAACTCCGACGAAGGCATCCTGGGCAGCCCGGGGAAGCAGGACGAACTGCGGGCCATGGTGGCCCCGGCGGACGCCATCTTCCTGGACGCGAAGCTCGAATCCGACCTTGTGGAGCTGGACGAGGAGGAAGCGCGCGAAATGCTGGAAATGAACGGCCAGGACGAGTCCGGCCTCGACCAGCTGGCACGCGTCGGCTTCCACACCCTGGGCCTCCAGACGTACCTCACGGCCGGTCCGAAGGAAACACGCGCCTGGACCATCCACCAGGGCGACACCGCGCCGCAGGCAGCAGGCGTCATCCACAGCGACTTCCAGCGTGGCTTCATCAAGGCTGAAGTGGTTTCCTTCCATGACCTCATCGAGGCCGGTTCCATGGCTGAAGCCAAGTCCCGTGGCAAGGTACGCATCGAAGGTAAAGAGTACGTGATGGCTGACGGCGATGTGGTGGAGTTCCGCTTCAACGTCTGATTCCGGACAGGCAAAGGAGACGGCATGCCCGTGAGGCGTCTGATTCAGGTCATCACCGGGGCCGTCGCTGCGGCGCTGGTTATCTCGGGGTGCTCCGCTTCGGGGGGAGCGCCTCCGGTGGTGGTGGGTGAAACGAACCGCGGCGGCAGCGCCACCGTGGCCGAGGTGAACGCCTTCACGTCCTTCAACCCGTTCAGCGCCGACGGAAACACGGACATCAACACCAAGATCGGCCATATCATCCATTCCGGGTTCTACTACGTGGATGACACCGAGAAGGTGGTCCGGAACGAGAAATTCGGCCGGTACGAGAAGATCTCCGACAAGCCGCTGAAGGTGAAGTACACCGTCAATGAGGGTGTGAAATGGTCCGACGGCGAAGCCATCGACGCCGGCGACCTCCTCCTGTCCTGGGCCGCCGGCTCGGGCTACTTCGACGACGCTGAACCCCATACGGGGACCGGCACCTCGTACTTTTCGGCCGCGGCTGACAAGAGCGGCCTGGGGTCCACCGCGCTCCCGGAGATCGGCAGTGACGGGCGTTCCATCACGCTGGAATACGCCGCGCCGTACGCTGATTGGGAAGTAGCGTTCGACGTCGGGCTCCCGGCCCATGTTGTCGCCGCTAAAAGCGGCCTCAATGACGAAGGCGATCTTGTTGATCTGATCAGGGAGTCGCCCCGGGGCGACACCGGACAGCCCTCGGCCAACGCCCCGCTGAAGCGGGTCAGCGACTTCTGGAATTCCGGCTTCGACGCCAAGACGCTTCCTGACGATCCTGCGATGTACCTTTCAAGCGGCCCGTACATTGTCCGGGACATCGTTCCGGACGCCTCGATCCGGTTGGTCCGGAACAGGGACTATGTCTGGGGACCGGAGCCCTACCTCGATGACATCACCGTAAGGTTCACCGGTGCCGCCTCTACCGCCATCGCCGCCCTCAGGAACGGCCAGGCGGACATCATCGCCCCGCAGCCCTCTGCCGGCACCGAAAGCCTCTTCGACGGACTGGTGGAGCAGGGCAATACCGTCCAGCGCTACAGCCAGTCCGGCTACGACCACCTCGATCTCAACTTTTCGGGGCTGTTCGCGGACAAGAATGTCCGGGAGGCCTTCCTGAAGACTGTTCCGCGCCAGGAGATCGTGGATGACGTGGTGGGCGGATTTGTCGCCGACGCGAAACCCCTGGACTCGCACGTCTTCCTGCCACCCCATCCGAAGTATCCGGACGCCGTGAAAAACAACGGTTCGGCCGAATACTCTGACGTGGACATCCAAGGCGCGAAGTCGCAATTGCGGGATGCTGCCCCGACGGTCCGCATTCTGTACAACAGGGACAACCCCAACCGCGTGCGGGCCTTCTCCCTGATCCGCGACTCCGCCCGCCTCGCCGGATTCACCGTTGAAGACGCGGGCCTCGGCAGCTCGGACTGGGCGAAAGCGCTCGGCGGCGGCAGCTACGACGCAGCCATCCTCGGTTCTATCGGACCCGGGGTCGGCGTCAGCCGCGTCCCGCAGATCTTTAAGACCGGTGGCGGCAGCAACTTCAACGGATTTTCCGACGGCGACGCAGACAAAGCCATGGAGCAACTGTCCGGCACTACGGACCTTGCAAAGCAGGACGAACTGTTGGCTGACATCGACAAACGCGTGTGGTACAGCGCGTACGGCCTGCCGCTGTACCAGACCACTGGAACCGTGGCTTTCAGCAGCCGCGTGACGGGTATCAAGCCCAGCTCAGGCCCTTTGGGCGTTTGGTGGAATGTGTGGGAGTGGCGCCGGAAATAGGCCCTCCTGGGGCTTGTCGTCCTAGTGGGAGCCCGCCCCCGTCCTCGATTCGCAGCATCCCCTACCAACGAGTAGCATGTGATTTGCGCCACTTCCGGGTACCGGCTAGTTATTGGCGATTAACTGGTTACGGTTTAGCAACGGAGTACCAGTATTTGGACTTTGTGCGGTTAGGCTACTCATATATGTAGGCCACGTCACAGTGGGAACCTGTGACGGGCCTGCCGGGGAGCAAAAGATTTCCCCTGAACATCTCCCACAACTCATAGGAGGCGGAATGCGTTTCACGCGCACTTCCAAAGCACTCGGCATGGTGGCGATCGCAGCCCTTGCCCTGACAGGCTGCGGCGCTGGAGGCGGCAGCAATGATGGTGCCAGCCAGTCGGCCGGCGATCCCAACAAGGTGATCACCGCGTACAGCAACGAACCACAGAACCCCTTGCTACCGGCAAATACGAACGAAGTTTATGGCGGCCGCGTTGTCGAGCTGCTCTTCGAAGGCCTGCGGAGCTACGATGCCGACGGCAAGCCGGTCAACGCCCTGGCAGAGTCCATTGAGTCCTCTGACGCCCAGAACTGGACCATCAAGGTCAAGCAGGGCCAGAAGTTCACGAACGGTGAAGCGATCACCGCCAAGACGTTCGTTGATTCCTGGAACTTCGCAGCGAACTCCAAGAACCTGCAGAACAACGGATTCTTCTTCGAGTCCATCGCGGGCTATGCAGATGTCTCGGCCGTGACCACCGAAAAAGCAGCTGACGGCAAGACCACCACCACTCCGGCGCCCACCGCCGAGACAATGTCCGGCCTGACGGCCACGGATGATTCGACCCTCACGGTGAAGCTGGCTCAGCCGGAAGCTGACTGGTCGCTGCGCCTCGGTTACTCGGCGTTCTTCCCGCTGCCGTCCGCTGCTTTGGCGGATCCAAAGACCTTCGGCGAAAACCCCGTAGGCAACGGTCCGTACAAGTTCGAAAAGACCGGCTCCTGGGTCCATGACCAGTCGATCTCCCTCGTCAAGAACGCTGACTACAGCGGTCCGCGCGAATCGAAGAACGGTGGCGTGACCTTCAAGTTCTACACCGATCCGGGCCCCGCATACACGGATCTTCAGGCCAACAACCTGGACATCTCGGATGTACTGCCGTCCAACGCACTGAAGACCTACGTCTCAGACTTCCAGGACAGGAACGCCACGAAGCCGGTGGCCACCAACTCCACCCTGAACATCCCGGGTTACAACCCGAACTTCCAGGGTGAAGCCGGAAAGCTGCGCCGCCAGGCACTGTCGTACGCCATTAACCGCGAAGAGATCGCCAAGGTGGTCTTCAACGGAACCCGCACCCCGGCCAAGGCCTTCGCGCCGCCCGTTATCGACGGATTCAAGGAAGGCCTCAAGGGCAGCGAAATCCTGAAGTTTGACGCCGCGAAGGCCAAGGACCTGTGGGCCCAGGCTGACAAGATCCAGCCGTACGACAATTCCAAGCCGCTGCAGATTGCCTCCAACACTGATGGTGGCAACAAGGAATGGATTGACGCCGTTGCCAACGGCTTCAAGAACAACCTCGGCATTCAGGCCGAAATCCAGCCTTTTGCCAAGTTCGCTGAAGTGCTGAACCTGCGCAAGTCCCAGTCCCTCCCGGGCCTGAGCCGCGCCGGCTGGCAGGGTGACTACCCGTCGCTCTACAACTTCCTCGGACCGGTCTGGGCAACGGGCGCATCCTCCAACTACGAGAAGTACTCGAACCCTGAGTTCGACAAGCTGCTCCAGGAGGGCCTTGCCGCCAAGACCACTGATGAGGCGAACGGCAAGTTCAACCAGGCCCAGGAGATCCTCTTCGAGGACCTGCCCGGACTGCCGCTCTGGGACCAGGCAAAGCCGATTGTGTGGAGCGAAAACGTTGTGAAGGCCGAAACCGGCTGGAATGGCGGAATCCTCTACTACAACATCACGGCCAAGTAGTCTCCATGATCTAACTTGCCGCCAGGCGAATGGGGGTCCGGCACAAAGCCGGGCCCCCATTGTCCTGCACGGCAGGAAGGCACAAAATGAAACCCCTTTCTTCGCTCCCCGAAGGCCGGTGATCCAGTGGTCCGCTTTATCCTTCGCCGGCTCCTTCAGGCAATCCCCGTCTTCCTTGGTACCACCCTCTTGGTTTATTACATGGTCTTCGCCCTTCCCGGCGATCCCATTGCCGCGCTCTTCGGAGATCGCCAGCCCCCGCAGGCAGTCATCGATACCCTGCGCAGCCAGTACCACCTCGATGAACCGTTTTGGGTCCAGTATGGACTTTTCCTCCAGAACATTTTCACCTTTAACCTCGGCAACGACTTCACCGGCCAGCCGATTGCAGCCTCGTTAGCGAGGGTCTTTCCAGTGACGGCGATGTTGGCCATAGAGGCGCTGGCTATCCAAACCGTATTCGGCGTGGGTTTCGGCGTCTTTGCGGGACTGCGTCGTGGTGGCTGGTTTGATTCCACCGTGCTGGTGGCTTCGCTCGTGGTCATCGCAGTTCCCACCTTCGTTCTCGGCTTTGCTTTCCAGTTGGTCTTCGGAGTCCAATTGGGCTGGGCCAAACCGACCGTCGGCGCCAACGCCGATTGGGGCAATTTATTGCTGCCGGCAACGGTTCTGGGCCTGGTGTCGTTTGCCTACGTGCTCCGGCTGACGCGGGCATCCGTCAGCGAGAGCATGAATGCCGACTACGTGCGGACAGCTACCGCCAAGGGTCTTTCCCGGCCCCGCGTTGTGGTGGCGCACATCCTGCGCAACTCCCTTATCCCCGTCGTAACGTTCCTAGGCGCAGACCTCGGCGGTCTGATGGGCGGTGCGATTGTCACGGAAGCCATCTTCAATGTTCCGGGGGTAGGCAACAAGCTCTACCAAGCCACTTTGCGGACTGAAGGGCCCACCATTGTTTCTATAGTCAGCGTGCTGGTGCTGGTGTTCGTGGTCGCCAACCTGCTCGTTGATCTCCTGTACGCCTGGCTGGACCCGAGGATTCGTTATGACCAGTAGAGATACCCATTTTGTTGCACCCATAGATGAGACGCCGCTGCAGGCAACAGATGCCCTGAAGACGGATCAGGCACCACTGAGCCTTTGGGCTGACGCCTGGCGCAAGCTTCGCCGTCGTCCGTTGTTCATCATTTCGTCGCTGTTGATTCTGACTTTGATCATCATCGCGTTGTTCCCGAGCCTCCTGTCGACGGTGCCGCCGAACGATGACTGCCAACTAGGCAATTCCGAGGCCGGTCCAGCGCCCGGGCACCCATTCGGGTTTACGTTCCAGGGGTGCGACATCTATTCGAGGGTGGTCCACGGAACGCAGGCTTCGCTCTCGGTGGGCGTCCTGTCTGTGCTCTGCGTCGTGATCATCGGCGTGACGATTGGTGCGATCGCGGGTTACTACGGCGGCTGGGTAGATTCCGTCTTGGCCCGGCTCAGTGATATCTTCTTCGCCTTGCCTTTGGTCCTTGGCGCTCTGGTCATTACCCAGTTGCCCGCCTTCCGGGAGAACAAGAGCGTATGGACCGTGGTGGTGATTATTGCCTTGCTCGCGTGGCCGCAAATGGCACGCATGGCTCGCGGCGCGGTCATCGAGGTCCGAAATGCTGATTTTGTCACAGCCGCCCGCGCTCTGGGCGTGTCGAAGGTTGGGGCACTCTTGCGCCATGTCCTGCCGAACGCACTGGCGCCGATCATCGTTTTGGCAACTTTGGATCTGGGCATATTCATTGTTCTGGAGGCCACACTGTCGTTCCTAGGCATTGGGTTGCCGCAAAGCATTATGTCCTGGGGCAATGACATTGCGGGTGCGCAGTCGTCCATTCGGACGAAGCCGGAAATCATGCTTTACCCGGCAGCTGCCCTGTCCATTACAGTGCTCAGCTTCATCATGCTGGGTGACGCTGTGCGTGACGCTCTTGACCCGAAGAGCCGGCAGCGATGAGAGGCGAAAAGATGACGATTCCCGACGTTCGCGTCGACGAGGCAGGGTATTCAGGAACCAGTCCCCTTCTGGAAATCCGCGACCTTGCCATCACGTTCAAGACCAGCACTGGCGAGGTTCAGGCAGTCCGCAACGCCCACCTGACCATCATGCCCGGGGAGACAGTGGCCATCGTGGGGGAGTCAGGCTCCGGCAAATCCACAACAGCATTGGCCGCCATCGGCCTGCTGCCCACCAATGGTGCGGTGTCCGGCGGACAGATCCTGCTCGACGGTGAAGACATCGCCCATGCCACCGAGAAACGGATGATCGAGCTCCGCGGCAATACCATCGGCATGGTTCCGCAGGACCCGATGTCCAACCTGAATCCGGTCTGGAAGATCGGCTATCAGGTCAAGGAGACCCTCCGCGCGAACGGCCGCCCCAGTGGTCCGGACGACATCGCAAAGGTACTGGCTCAGGCGGGACTTCCGGATGCCCACCGGCGCGCCAAACAGTACCCGCATGAGTTCTCCGGCGGTATGCGCCAGCGCGCCCTCATTGCCATCGGACTCTCCTGCCAGCCGCGGCTCCTGATCGCGGATGAGCCGACGTCGGCACTGGACGTCACGGTCCAGCGACAGATCCTAGATCACCTGGACACCATGACCACGGAATTGGGCACCGCTGTGCTGCTGATCACCCATGACTTGGGGCTGGCGGCCGAGCGTGCGGACAAGGTGGTGGTGATGTACCGGGGGCAGGTTGTAGAGGCTGGACCGTCGCTGGAGTTGCTCCAGAATCCGCAGCATCCTTACACGAAACGGCTGGTTGAGTCTGCGCCTTCACTGGCGAGCCGCCGGATCCAGGTCGCCAAGGAACAGGGCGTGGAAGCGTCTGATCTTCTCGCCCCTGATGCGGAGGCGGCTGCCGCGGACCATGTCCTGGAGATCAGGGACTTGCGCAAGGTCTACAAGCTGCGGCAAGGGCTGGGGAAGTCGACGGATTTCGCAGCCGTGGACGGGGTCAGCTTCGACGTCGCGAGGGGAACCACTACTGCAATTGTGGGGGAGTCCGGCTCGGGCAAGTCCACCGTGGCAAAAATGGTGCTGCAGCTCGAAAAGCCGACCGATGGAAAGATTCTTTTCGACGGCGTCGACACCTCGCTGCTGAAAGCGTCGGAACTGTTCAAATTCCGGCGGCGGGTGCAGCCCATCTTCCAGGATCCTTACGGCTCGTTGGACCCGATGTACAACATCTTCCGTACCATCGAGGAGCCGTTGCGCGTCCATAGGATCGGCGACAAAGCGAGCCGGGAGAAGAAGGTCCGCCAGCTGCTCGACCATGTGGCGCTGCCGCAATCAAGCATGCAGCGGTTCCCGAACGAGCTCTCCGGCGGCCAGCGCCAGCGCGTTGCCATTGCCCGTGCGCTGGCACTGGATCCGGAAGTGATCATCTGCGACGAAGCCGTGTCCGCGTTGGACGTACTGGTCCAGGCGCAGGTGCTGAACCTGCTCGCGGACCTGCAGGCCAACCTCGGGCTGACCTACCTCTTTATCACCCATGACCTGGCTGTGGTGCGGCAGATTGCCGACCACGTCTGTGTGATGGAAAAGGGCAAGCTGGTGGAGACCGGTTCCACGGACGACGTCTTCGAGTATCCGCAGCAGGAGTACACGAAGGCGCTGCTCAACGCCATTCCCGGTGCGAAGCTGATGCTTCCGCCCGAAGTGGCCTGATCCGGCCGCAGCATCCCGGGTTAAGGATGGAGCCGGTGCCTTCAGGGCGCCGGCTCCATTCCTTTTTTCAGTCCGCTGGGGTGGCTTCGGAAGCTGCCACCGAGGCTGTTCCGTCCAGCGATGGGCCTTCGAGCCCCAGCTGCCTAAGCCTGGATCCAAGCAGCCCGCCCAGCGACCTGCGGCCTGCGGCATCCATGTGGACGGCATCTGCCAGGTTCTTCGCGAGGTTGTACTTCGACAGCCAGTCGCCCACGCCCACAAAGGGTATGCCGTTCCTGGCGGACACCGTGCCCAGCAGCGCGTCCACCTGGGTCCTCCGCCCGCCGCCATAGTTGGCGCCGCGGGCCAGTGTGCCTATCATGGCCATCCTGGCGCCTGGATAGCGTTTCCGGAGTGCCCCGATCAGGCGGTCGGCGTTGGCCACGATCTGGGCATCGGTGGCGCCGTGCGCGGCGTCGTTGCCGCCGCCCTGGATGACGATCAGCGCGGGCGTCCCGTACGGCAGTTTCCAGTCGCCGCGCTGTAAGGCGTCGATGTAGTTGCCCGTCTTGCCGTTGGACGCCACGAATCCCGTGCCGCCGAGCCCGCAGAAGTGGACCTTGTAACCAACGGCGGCAAGGCCAAGACGTGGCCACCCGTCAGTAGGTTCGGATTGGGAATCGCCTATGAGGAGGGCAGTGTGCCGCATGTCCGGCACCACCACCTCGTCACGCCCGCTGGCCGGGTTGCGGTACACAGAGCCGGCAGGCAGGCTGATCGGATCGCCGCCGCGGGCCTGGTATGCGCCGGCCGCGGCCGGCTGCGCCGGGGATGGCACGCCGGAGTCCGGTGTTGCTGCTGGGGTCTGTCCGCAGCCGCCTAGGAGCGCGGCTACCGCGATTCCAGAGGCGACAAAGCGGGTCAGAGCCGAGGCTTTTCGCATCAGGGATTCTCCGGGCTTGCTGTGGCTATCACAGCAATGATGGTGCACCAAGTCACAAAAATCCAGTGAGCTTGGTCACTCTTTGGGCCGTGGCGCGCCGGAATTGCCCACCGGCCGGACTGGGCCGATCCGAGATTTTTAGGCCAACAATAGGCTCAGCGTTTAGAATGAGGGAAGGAGCCTTGTGTTATTGGGCTAATCCATCGTGCGTTCCGGTTGGAAATGTCGCGAAACAACAGCTGACTTCACCACTGAATCGAGCAATCACGCATGTCTGAAACCACCACCAACACCGCGGTAGCCACTGCATCACGCAGTGACCTCCGCAACGTCGCGATCGTGGCCCACGTTGACCACGGCAAGACCACTCTGGTCGACGCCATGCTCAAGCAGACCAACTCCTTTGCCGAACACAACCACCTCGAAGACCGCGTCATGGACTCCGGTGACCTGGAACGCGAAAAGGGCATCACCATCCTGGCCAAAAACACCACCGTGGCCTACAACGGACCGTCCTCCAACGGTGAAACCATCACCATCAACGTCATCGACACCCCCGGCCACGCCGACTTCGGCGGCGAAGTAGAGCGGGGCCTGTCCATGGTGGACGGCGTTGTACTCCTCGTGGACGCTTCCGAGGGCCCGCTGCCCCAGACCCGCTTTGTGCTGCGCAAGGCCCTGGCCGCGCACCTGCCGGTGATCCTCCTCGTCAACAAGACCGACCGCCCCGACGCCCGCATCGAGGAAGTTGTCCACGAGTCGATGGACCTCCTCCTGGGCCTCGCCTCGGACCTCGCCGACGAAGTTCCGGACCTGGACCTGGACAAGATCCTTGAAGTGCCGGTCGTCTATGCAGCAGCGAAGGTAGGCCGCGCCTCCCTGGACCAGCCCGCCGACGGCTCCGCTCCGGACAATGAGGACCTTGAGCCGCTGTTCAAGACCATCATCGAGCACATCCCGGCTCCGACGTACAACCCGAACGGCGTGCTCCAGGCACACGTCACCAACCTGGACGCCTCCCCGTTCCTGGGCCGTCTTGCCCTGCTGCGCATCTACAACGGCACCCTGCGCAAGGGCCAGACCGTTGCCTGGGCCCGCGCCAACGGCGAGCTCAAGAACGTCAAGATCACCGAACTGCTGGCCACCAAGGCACTGGACCGTGTTCCCACCGAGTCTGCAGGTCCGGGCGAAATCGTCGCCGTCGCCGGCATCGAGGAAATCACCATTGGTGAGACCCTGACCGATGTCGACAACCCGCAGCCGCTGCCCCTGATCACCGTGGACGATCCCGCGATCTCCATGACCATCGGTATCAACACCTCGCCGCTGGCCGGCAGGGTCAAGGGCGCCAAGGTCACGGCCCGCCAGGTGAAAGACCGCCTGGACAAGGAACTGATCGGTAACGTCTCCATCAAGGTTCTCCCCACCGAGCGTCCCGACGCCTGGGAAGTCCAGGGCCGTGGCGAGCTCGCGCTGGCCATCCTGGTCGAGCAGATGCGCCGTGAAGGCTTCGAACTGACTGTCGGCAAGCCGCAGGTTGTCACCCGGACCGTGGACGGCAAGATCCACGAGCCGATGGAACACATGACCATCGACGTGCCGGAAGAGTACCTCGGCGCCGTCACCCAGCTGATGGCCGCCCGCAAGGGCCGCATGACCAACATGGCCAACCACGGCACCGGCTGGTGCCGCATGGAGTTCATCGTTCCGGCCCGTGGCCTGATCGGGTTCCGCACCAAGTTCCTCACGGACACCCGCGGCGCCGGTATCGCAGCCTCCATCTCCGAGGGCTACGAGCCCTGGGCCGGCCCGATCGAGTACCGCACCAACGGTTCGATGGTGGCCGACCGCGCCGGCGTTGTGACGCCGTTCGCCATGATCAACCTGCAGGAACGTGGCTCCTTCTTCGTTCGTCCCACCTCCGAGGTTTACGAAGGCCAGATCGTCGGCGAGAACTCCCGCGCCGACGACATGGACGTCAACATCACCAAGGAAAAGAAGCTCACCAACATGCGTGCCGCTTCCTCGGACACCTTCGAGAACCTGACGCCCCCGCGCGACCTGACCCTCGAAGAGTCCCTCGAATTCGCCCGCGAAGACGAGTGCGTCGAGGTCACCCCGGAGTCCATCCGCATCCGGAAGCTCATCCTGGACGTCAACCAGCGCGCCAAGTCCACCCGGGCACGCGCCAAGGCCTAGTCCCAAATAGCACGTCACTGAAGCTGCCGGTACGGCAGGCGGGAATCCCGCCGTCGTGCCGGCGGCTTCCTTTGTGTCAGGAAAGCGTCAGTTGCGGACGCGAGCGGGGCGCCGCTCCGGCGCCGGCGGCACTTCCTTGGCAGCCACCACCAGGTCCAAGGGGATCACGACGTCGGCCTTCCGTGTGCGGACTGTGCAGCCGCCGTCGTCAGTGGCCACCAGATGCCCCAGGGCGTCCGTCAGGCCGCCGTCGATCCGGTAGCGGACTACAACCCGTGTTCCGGGCGGGGCGGTGGCCAGAAATTCTCGGGGCGTAGGCTGGGCGGGACTCACCAGTTCATACTAAGGCGGCCGGCTAGGTTCGCGTGGACGGGCTGGGAGATAATAGGCTCAGAAGTCAATAGTCCGGCCGGTGCCGGATTCAAGTGCCGGCCACTGCCGGGAAATATCGTGGAGAGGCAAGGGACGTGACGTACGTAATCGCGCAGCCGTGTGTAGATGTCAAGGACAAGGCATGTATCGAGGAATGCCCCGTTGACTGCATCTATGAGGGTGAGCGTTCCTTGTACATCCACCCCGATGAGTGTGTCGACTGTGGTGCCTGCGAGCCGGTATGCCCGGTGGAAGCCATCTACTACGAGGATGACACCCCCGAAGAGTGGGCTGACTACTACAAGGCCAACGTCGAATTCTTCGATGACCTTGGCTCGCCCGGTGGCGCCGCCAAGGTGGGCAACACGGGCAAGGATCACCCGATGATCGCCGCCCTGCCGCTGCAGAACCAAGACCACTGAGCCGGGCATCGCGTTGACCGCTGCCGTGAACAGCTTTGGCCTGAGCCTTCCCGACTACCCGTGGGAGGCCATGGCACCGTACCTGGCCAAAGCCTCTGAGCACCCCGGCGGGGCCGTGAACCTGTCGATCGGCACGCCAGTCGACCCCACTCCCGCTGTGATCCAGGATGCCCTCAGGGCCGCCGCGGACGCCCCGGGATACCCCACGGTCCACGGCACCGTTCCGTTGCGGGAAGCCATTGCGGCGTGGTTCGAGCGGCGCCGCGGCGTCCCCGGCCTGGACCCTAAGAACATTATGCCCACCGTCGGCTCCAAGGAGCTGGTGGCGTGGCTGCCGCTCCTGCTCGGGCTGAAGCCGGGCGACGTCGTCGTCCGCCCCAAGGTTGCCTACCCCACCTATGACATCGGGGCTACTTTCGCTGGCGTCACCTCCGTCGCTACCGACCACCTCGACGAGTTGGACCATGCCACCCGCGCACGCGTGCGGCTGATCTGGGTAAACTCCCCGGGCAACCCCACCGGAAGCGTCAGGGATGTTGAGTCCCTTAAAGCGCTTGTGGCGCAGGCCCGCGAACTGGGCGCCGTGGTGGCCTCGGACGAGTGCTACGCCGAACTCGGGTGGGGCGCGTGGGACACACAGCGCGGCGGCGAGCCCGTGCCCAGCATCCTGGATCCGCGCGTTTCCGGCGGGTCCCACGAGAGCCTTCTGGCCGTGTACTCGCTGAGCAAGCAGTCCAACGTGGCAGGTTACCGCGCAGCGTTTGTGGCCGGTGACCCGGCCATCATGGCCAACCTCGTCAACAGCCGCAAGCATGCCGGCATGATCGTCCCCTACCCGGTGCAGGAAGCAATGCGGGTTGCGTTGGGCGAGGACACCCACGTCCAGGCCCAGAAGGACCTCTACCGCGGACGCCGGGAGCGCCTGGTGCCGGCTTTGCAGGGCTTCGGGCTGGAGATCAAGGATTCCGACGCCGGACTGTACCTTTGGTCCACCGCGGGAGAGAGCACCTGGGACACCGTGGCCCGGCTTGCTGAGCGAGGCATCGTGGTGGGGCCAGGCGTCTTTTACGGCGAAGCCGGCAACGGGTTTGTGCGTGTCGCATTGACGGGCACTGATGAACGGATTGACGCCGCAGTGGCCAGACTGGCCACGGCGCCGTAACAATCATGTGACTCGCACCACAAAGGCGGCATTTTACGGGGGTTTCGCACGCCTCCGATTAGTGACACCCGCAAACGGGCGGTACTTTTTAAGTGACTATCAATGGTGGCTTTTTACAAGAAGGCAGCCCGGGTGTTGGATTCCTGGATGAACAGGGTCACTGCCACGGCTCACCGGATGTTGGATCAAGCTTTCGACAGAGGCCCACGCGCCTCATGAAGGGGACTCCATGACTGAGACCAACAGCGCAACCCTGCACCATGCAGGAGGCGAGCTCAAGCTCCCGCGCATCCAGGTTGTTGAAGGAAACGAAGGCTACGACGTTTCCAAGCTGCTCAAGCAGACGGGCGCAGTCACCTTTGACCCCGGCTTCATGAACACCGCAGCAACCACGTCCGCAATTACCTACATCGACGGCGATGCCGGCATCCTGCGTTACCGCGGGTACCCCATCGAACAGCTGGCGCAGCACTCCAGCTTCCTTGAGGTGTCCTACCTGCTGATCTACGGCAACCTGCCGACACCCACGGAACTGGAAGCCTTCGACCAGCGTATCCGTCACCACACGCTGCTGCACGAAGAGCTCAAGGGCTTCTTCAGCGGTTTCCCGCGTGATGCCCACCCGATGCCTGTGCTCTCTTCGGCCGTGTCGGCGCTGTCCACGTTCTACCAGGACTCGCTGGATCCGTTCAACGCTGAGCAGGTAGAAGTCTCCACGTACCGGCTGCTGGCCAAGATGCCGGTCATCGCCGCCTACGCCCTGAAGAAGAGCATCGGCCAGCCCATGCTGTACCCCGACAACTCCCACAACCTCGTGGAGAACTTCCTCCGCCTCAGCTTCGGCCTGCCGGCCGAGCAGTACGAAGTGGACCCGGTCATCGCCAAGGCGCTGGACCTTCTCCTCATCCTGCACGCTGACCACGAGCAGAACTGTTCCACCTCCACCGTGCGCCTGGTGGGCTCCTCCAACGCCAACCTCTTCGCCTCGGTGTCAGCCGGCATCAACGCCCTCTTCGGTCCCGCCCACGGCGGCGCCAACGAGGCAGTGCTGAAGATGCTCCGCCAGATCCAGGCCGACGGCACCAAGCCCGAGGACTACATGGAGAAGGTCAAGAACAAGGAAGACGGCGTCCGCCTCATGGGCTTCGGACACCGCGTCTACAAGAACTACGATCCGCGTGCCAAGATCGTCAAGGCCACGGCCCACGAAATCCTCACCAAGCTCGGCGGCAACGACGAACTGCTCGAGATCGCCATGCGCCTCGAAGAGAAGGCGCTGAACGACGACTACTTCATCCAGCGCAAGCTCTACCCGAACGTGGACTTCTACACCGGCCTGATCTACAAGGCCATGGGCTTCCCGGAGAAGATGTTCACCGTACTGTTCGCAATCGGCCGCCTGCCGGGCTGGATCGCCCAATGGCGTGAAATGATCAGCGACCCGAACACCAAGATCGGCCGCCCGCGCCAGCTGTACATCGGCGAACCCGAGCGCGACTACCCGGTCCGCTAAGCCGGCCCTGACTAAATAACGACGGCGGCCGGTCACCTTCTTCGCGAAGGTGGCCGGCCGCCGTCGTACTCTCATCGATTGCTCCGTAAACGCCGTTTTGAGCGTCCTAAAGGGCCGTTACGGAGCGATCGATGGGGAGCAACCGATGCTAGGAGGTGTAACCCAGGGGGTTGTTCTTCTGCCAGCGCCAGTGGTCCTCGCACATCTGGTCCACGGTCTTCGTGGTGGACCAGCTCAGGTCGGCCAGGGCGGAGGTGGCGTCGGCCCAGAAGGCCGGGAGGTCGCCCGCGCGGCGTCCGGTGATCTCGTAGGGGATGGGCTGGCCCACGGCCTTCTCGAAGGATCGCAGGACCTCCAGGACGGAGGAGCCCTTCCCGGAGCCAAGGTTCCAGCGGTAGACGCCGGAGCGGTCCGCCACGTGGTTGAGGGCTGCCACGTGGCCTTCGGCGAGATCGACGACGTGGATGTAGTCCCGCAGGCAGGTGCCGTCAGGGGTGTCGTAGTCCCCGCCGAACACCATCAGCTTGTCGCGGCGTCCCACGGCCACCTGGGCGATGAAGGGCACCAGGTTGTTGGGGATGCCCTGCGGGTCCTCGCCGATGCGGCCTGACGGATGTGCGCCCACCGGGTTGAAGTAGCGCAGCAGGGCAATGTGCCAGCGGCTGTCAGCGGCGCCCAGGTCGGCGAGGATGTCCTCGATCTGTTCCTTGGTGCGGCCGTACGGGTTGTTGGCGCCGATCTCCATCTTTTCCACGTAGGGGATGGGATTGTGCTCGCCGTACACCGTGGCGGACGAGCTGAAGACGATGGAGTGGACGTCGTGGCGGTCCATCACCCGGATCAGGTTCAGCGTGCCTACGAGGTTGTTGTAGTAGTACTTGAGCGGTTCGCGGACCGACTCGCCCACGGCTTTTAGCCCGGCAAAGTGGATCACGGCGTCGATCGTGTGGGCGGCAAAGACGCCTTCCACCGCGGCTTCGTCCACCAGGTCCACGTTGTGGAATTCCGCGGTCTTGCCACTGAGTTCGGCAACCCGGCGCAGTGACTCCTCGCTGGAGTTCACTAGGTTATCGATCACCACCACGTCGTGGCCGGCTTCCTGCAGGGACAAGACTGTGTGCGAACCGATGTACCCGGTGCCACCTGTGACCAGAATTTTCATGCCCCCACGCTATCCCAATTCCACGGATGTGTGGATTTAAGCACGGGTGTGCTAAATAAAAGGGGTGCCCAAAATTGTAGATGCCGAAGCCCGGCGCGCAGAGATCGTTGAAGCGGTCTTTAGGATCATCGCCGTCGACGGCCTCGAGCGGGCCTCACTGCGGGAGGTGGCGGACGAAGCAGGCCTCGCCGTTGGCTCCGTCCGGCACTATTTTGCCGGCAGTGAAGAACTGCTCAGCCATTCCTTTGCCGCCGTTGTGGACCGGATCACGGGCCGGCTCACCGCGGCATTGCCGGCGATGGCCGCCAGCAAACCCGGGACCGGCCCGCATCGTGAGGCGGTTTTAACCCTGCTGGGTGAATTTCTGCCGCTCGACGAGGAGCGGGCCGTGGACGCCTGCGTGTGGATGGCCTTCAAAAACGCGGCCAGGATCCGTCCTTTCCTCGCAGCCGAGGCGGATCGGAGCCACCGGGAGGTGGCAGCCGTCGTCGGGCAGGTCATCACGGGCCTGGTACCGGACGACGGCGACGGGCAGCAGTCGCTGGCCGTCGAGGCGGAGAGGCTGTTGGCTACGCTGGACGGGCTGTGCATGCACGCCCTCCTGCAGCCCGCCTGGATGACGGCACAGATGTGCCACGACGTCCTGGACCGGCACCTGAAGAGCCTGGCCGCCTGACATTACCGTCCGGTGGCAACGGGAATAGACTGGGAGCCGGGGGAGCGGAACCGGCTGGTCAGGCCGGTACAGGCAGGCCACAGGAGGAGTAGGGATGCATCACACAGGTGGTTCCGGCTGGCAGATCACCACGGATACGTCCGGGCCTCTGATGATCGCGCTCTTCGTCCGTGATGCGGCAGGACTCGACGGCGCCGGCCACCCCGCGTTGTCGCATGCCGCGCCGAAGATCCGCCATGCAGACCACTCGCACCTCACCGCCGACGTCGGCGGGCAGAGTGCGCTCAAGACCGAATGGGAGGCCTGGTGGGAGCAGCTGCTGAAGGCACACCCCCAGACGTCACCGGAGCTGTCCCCTCCGGATTTTGGGGAATTCGGGAATTCCCCGGCCCTCCAGCGTGTCCTGCAGGCGCATTTCGGGTCAGCCCTGACCTGGGCACGGGAGCGCCGCAGCGAGTACGTCCGGCTGGAAGCCGAACGGGTGGCCAGCGGTTCGGACCAGCTGTTGGGCGACATGGTGGATGACCGCCTGCTGGAGGTGGGCCGGGGGTCACGGGACTTCACCCTGACCATCATCGAACTGCCGCTGAACGAACAGCGGGCGTGGTACCTGGAGCCGGACAAGATCATCATGAGCCATAACCTCATGTCCGCGCCGGAGCTCTTCCGCAGCTACGTCCAGCCCGTGGTGGACATCCTGGTCTGAGGCGGGGCGGTCAGCATCCGGGCCGTCAGCTGCCGGTGCCGGCCGGTGCAACTGTAATGCGGACCTGTCCGGCGGGCGCGTCGGATTTTTGCCAGCCGCCCTGATCCTCACGGTCCCAGCTCCGGCCTGCAACGTCCACGCGCGTCACCGCCAGGCCCTTGGCATTGGCAACTGCCCACTGCGCCACGGACCAGGCCTGGCTGCCGTCAGCTGCCACCACGAGCGAATCATTCTCCGTGGTGATGGCGAGCGGCCCGAACGCCTGGGCTAGCTCGGATTCGACGGCGGCGGGGATGCCCGGTTCCTGCGGGGCACGCAAAGTGCACAGCAGCGAGGCGGGCGCCTGGCCGGTCAGGCCGGACGCGAAGGACCGGCCCATATCTTCGTGTTGGGCGTACGCGAGGGGGTAGGCCGAGCGCTGGACACGCTGGGCGGCGTCGGTGATTTCCAGGGACTCGTAGCCGGGAACCTTGACCAGGGCATCGTAGAAAGCATTGGCAGCGTAGTACGGGTCCATCACCTGGGCCTCGGTTCCCCACCCCTGCGAGGGACGTTGCTGGAAGAGTCCACGGGAGTCAGGGCCGGCCTGGTCGCCATGGGCGATGTTGCGCAGCTTGGATTCCTGCATGGCGGTGGCAAGGGCGATGCTGGCTGCCCGGGGAGGCAGCCCGCGCTGCACCGCCACCGCTGTAATCAGTGAGGCATTAACCGCCTGGTCCGTTGCAAGCTCTGCGCTTTGGGTCCCGACGTCGGCCGTGCAGCGCTCCGGGACCAGGGTTTCGGAGCGCTGCAGGAAGGAGACCGCTGTGTAGATGCCGGCGCCCGCCAGCGCCAGGGTAAGCAGCAGCACGGTGGGGCGAACGAAACTGCGTCCACGTGCCACCGACGGGTCAGTTGGCGTGGAGGGCGTCGTTGAGTTCCACCGTCTGGCCCTTGCGCGGCAGCGCCTCGACGGCGCCGGTGGTGGAGTTGCGCCGGAACAGGAGGTTGGGGACGCCGGACAGCTCGGCTGCCTTCACGATCTTGGCGGTGTCCTCGCCATTCTCGTCCTTGGGCCCGGGAACGAGCACACGGGTTCCAGCGGTGACGTAGAGGCCTGCCTCCACCACGGAGTCATCGCCGACGCTGATGCCGACGCCGGAGTTGGCGCCCAGCAGGACGCGCTCACCGATGACGATCTTTTCCTTGCCGCCCCCGGAGAGTGTGCCCATGATCGACGCGCCGCCTCCCACGTCGCTGCCGTCGCCGGCGACGACGCCGGCGGAGATGCGGCCTTCCACCATGGAGGCGCCCAGGGTGCCGGCGTTGAAGTTCACAAAGCCTTCGTGCATCACGGTGGTGCCTTCGGCGAGGTGGGCACCGAGACGGACACGGTCGGCGTCGGCGATCCGGACGCCGGCGGGCACCACATAGTCCACCATGCGGGGGAACTTGTCCACGCCGTAGACGGTGACGGCACCACGGCGGCGAAGTTTGGCGCGGGTCAGTTCGAAGCCTTCCACCGCGGCGGGGCCGAAGTTGGTCCACACCACGTTGGGCAGCTTGCCGAAGATGCCGTCCAGGTTGATCGTGTTGGGCCGGACCAGCCGGTGGGAAAGCAGGTGCAGCCGGAGGTACGCGTCTGCAGTGTCAGCCGGAGCTTCGTCAAGGTTGATCTGGACGAAGACCACTTTCTGCTCGGTCCCGCGGTCAGCGTCTGTGCCGCTCGCGGCGAGCTGGACCAGGGTTTCGTCCGCATTCTCCACGGCGCGCAGGTTTTCGGCCGCAACGCCCAGCGCGGGCGCGGGGAACCAGACGTCAAGGACGGTGGCTTCGGCATTTTCCCCGCCCGTTGCGGTGGCGATGGTTGCCAAGCCGAAGCCGTAGGCGGAGCGGGCTTCGGAAGTTGCGTTCTGGTCTTTGGGCGCGGCGGAGGTAGCGGTCTCAGTCATGGCCCCAGTCTACCGAGAGGCGGGCACCGGGTTCGAACTAGACTGGCAACGTGACTGCCGAAACCGCCCCTGAATCGATCACCGTGCCTTTGGACCTCCGCCAGGACGTCTCCGTGCTGACCGCCGCCCTGATGGATATCAACAGTGTCTCCGGGAATGAGACGGAACTGGCGGACGCTGTCGAAGTGGCTCTGCGGGCCATCCCGGAACTCCAGGTGGTCCGCGACGGTGACGCCATCATCGCGCGCACGGAACTCGGCAGGGCGGAACGCGTCATCCTCGCCGGACACCTGGACACAGTGCCGCTGCCGGTTACTGAAGGCGCGCGCGGTACCGTCCCGTCCACCTGGGATTCGGGTGTCCCCGGGGAGGGCGTGCTCTACGGACGAGGAGCCACGGACATGAAGGGCGGTGTCGCCGTGCAGCTCGCGCTGGCGGCCACAATGTTCGACGGCGGCGGGGCGCCCCAGCGGGACGTCACCTTCGTGTTCTACGACCATGAGGAAGTGGAAGCGGTCAAGAGCGGACTGGGCCGCCTGGTCCGCAACCACGGCAGCCTCCTGGGCGGCGATTTTGCCATCCTCCTGGAGCCGACCCATGGCACCGTCGAGGGTGGCTGCAACGGCACCAGCCGCTTTGAGGCCACCACGGTGGGCGAGGCAGCACACTCTGCCCGTGCGTGGATGGGCAGCAACGCCATCCACGCGGCGGCACCCATCCTGGCCCGGCTGGCAGCCTACGAGCCGCGGACCATCAACGTGGACGGCCTCGACTACCGCGAGAGCCTCAACGCCGTGAAGATCAACGGCGGCACGGCCGGCAACGTCATCCCGGACCGCTGCGTCGTCGAAATCAACTACCGCTTCGCCCCCGACAAGACGCCGGACCAGGCGGAGGCGCATGTGCGCGAACTGTTGGCGGGCTTCGCTGTGGTCCGCACCGACGCCGCCGCCGGTGCGCGCCCGGGACTGAACCACCCGGCCGCCGCGTCCTTCGTGGCCGCCGTCGGAGCCGAGCCGAAACCGAAATACGGCTGGACCGACGTCGCGCGTTTCAGCGAACTGGGGATCCCGGCAGTGAACTTCGGCCCCGGCGATCCGCTGCTGGCCCACAAGGACAACGAGCACGTCGACGCCGACGCCATCCGGGAATGCCTGCGGGCGCTTCGGAGTTGGCTCGCGGCGTAAGCCTGCACGCAGAAGGGTCCGCAGCCTGCAGGCTGCGGACCCTTCTGCGTGTGTGGATGTGGCTACTTGGATTCGCGTACATCCGGTAGTTCCGGTGCGACCACAGCGGTTGGCGCTTTGGCAACACCGCCTGCCGTCTTCGTGGAACCGCGGCGCTCGATCCAGATTGCGAGCCGGGAAACGCAGATGTTGATCACAATGTAGATGGCGGCAGCCACAAAGAAGATGGGGAACAGGAACGCGTTCCCGAGGAAGTCCGCCATGACCTGCACTGCGCGCAGAAGTTCGCCGTACGCCACGATGTAGCCCAGGGAGGTGTCCTTCAGGAGCACCACGAGTTGGGCAACCAGCGACGGCATCATACGGCGGACAGCCTGCGGCAGCTCGATGAGCATCCGGGACTGGAAGCTGGTCAGGCCGATGGTCAGGCCCGCCTCCCGCTGTCCCTTCGGCAGTGATTGGATGCCGGCCCGGATGATCTCCGCGAAGATAGCGGTGTTGTAGAGGACGAGCCCGGCCACCACCGCGACGAAGGAACTCGTCCCGAACACCAGCAGGACGAAGAGCATCATCAGCACAACCGGCATGCCGCGCAGGAACTCCAGGACCACGCGGGCGGGAATCCGGATCCAGGCGACCAGCGAGATGCGCAGCAGGCAGAACATCAGGCCGAGGGGAAACGCGATCACTGCGGCGAGGGCGGCGGCGGTGAGCGTTGCGCCGAGGCCATTGGCGAGCAGCGTCCAGACGTCGCCCCGGGTGAAGATCGCCCAGCGGCGACCTTCAAAAATGCCCTGCTGGGCGAGAGTCATGCCAATCCATGCCAGAAGGCCCAGGATCAGCACGGTTCCAACCACGGAACCGATCAGCGAGACCCGGCGCGCTTTGGGGCCGGGAACGTCGTAGAGGACTGAAGTCATCGGGCAATCGCCACCTTTCGTTCCACGGTGCTGGCAAGGATGCCCAGCGGAATGGTGAGGAGCAGATAGAAGAACGCGACGCCGAGCAGTACTGCCATGACCTGGTCACCGTTGGCGTTGGCCATTTGGCGGCCGTAGCCGAACAGTTCCAGGACAAAGAACGCGCCGGCGACGGAAGAGTTCTTGACGAGGGCAATCAGGATGTTGATCAGCGGCGGGATCACGGTCCGAAGCGCCTGCGGCAGGATGATGAGATTCAGGACCTGGCCGAAGTTCATGCCGATGCTGCGCGCGGCCTCAGCCTGGCCGAGCGGGACGCTGTTAACGCCTGAGCGGACGGCTTCAGCGATGAAGGCCGCTGTATAGGCGCTGAGGGCGATGATCGCTGCGACCTCGAACTGCTGGAAGGTCACGCCGAGGCGGGGCAGGACGATCGCTGCGAAGAAGAAGGCAATGGTCAGTGGGGTGTTCCGGAGGATTTCCACGTAGACGGTGCTGAATCCCCGGAGGGCCGCAACGGGGGAAACTCGGGCTGCTGCCAGGAGTGTTCCGAGGATAAGGGCGATGATGCCGGAGACGACGGACAGGAAAAGGGTGCGGAGAAGGCCTTCCCAATAAAGGGGCAGGTTTTCAATGATGACTTCCATAGGATCCTTCGGCTCTGGGCGTAGGGGGTCAAAAAGCAGGCCGGCGGCTTCCGGGGAACGCGGTCAACGAATTCCCCGGAAGCCGCCGTGGCTACCTAGTAGCGCTTGATGGCGGGAAGTTCAGGGGCGGTCTTGATGACCGAACCTGCGGTTGCTTCCCAGGCCTTCTTGTAGGACCCGTCCTTGCCAAACGCCTCGAGCTGGTCGTTGATCCAGTTGCGGAATTCGGTGTCGTCCTTCTTCAGGCCAATGCCGTACGGCTCTTTGGTGAAGGTTTGATCCGACGCCAGCTTGAAGGCATCCGGTTCCTTGTCCACAAAGCCGGCCAGGATCACGTTGTCCGTGGTGATCGCTTCGACCTGCTTGTTGCGCAGCGGCTCAAGGCAGGCGGAGTAGGTGGCTGCCGGCACGAGCTCGGCCTTGTACTTGTCCACGATTGTCGCGGCAGGGGTGGAACCGGTGACGGAGCACACCTTCTTGCCTGCGACGTCCTCAGGCTTGGTGATGGACGTGTTGTCCTTGTTCACCATCAGCGCCTGGCCGGCCTCGTAGTACGGGCCCGCGAAGCTGACAACCTGCTTGCGCTTGTCATTGATCGTGTAGGTGGCGATGACAATATCCACCTTGCCCTGCTCGATGAAGGGTTCGCGGTTGGCTGAGACAGTCTCTGACCATTCGATCTTGTCCGCGGCGATGCCCAGCTTGGCTGCGATCAGCTTGCCCATCTCGACGTCGAAGCCTACCGGCTTGCCGTCCAGGCCCACCTGGCCGAAGAGCGGCTGGTCGTACTTTGTGCCGATCTTGATGGTGCCTGCGGCGGACAGCTTGGCCATGGTGGTGCCGGCGGCAAACGTCGGCTTGTCGGCAACAGTGGGATCGCTGGTGGTGCCGGGGGTGGTGCCGCCGCATGCGCTGAGGGACAACGCCAGGGCAGCAGTAGCCGCCACGAAGAACGACTTCCGGCGGGTCATAAATGCCTTCATGACATTCCTTTCATTGGTCGGCCGTGGGTCACGGCCTGGGTGCGAACTGGAGTGTGTGTTCGTTGATGGAAAATCAGTGGGTGAGCAGCTTGGACAGGAAGTCCTTCGCTCGGTCACTCTTCGGGTTGGTGAAGAATTCTTCCGGCTTGGCATCCTCCACGATCTGGCCATCCGCCATGAAAACCACACGGTCGGCGGCTTTCCGGGCGAAACCCATTTCGTGCGTGACCACAACCATGGTCATGCCTTCCTTGGCCAGCTGGATCATGACGTCAAGGACCTCGTTGATCATCTCGGGGTCCAGCGCAGAGGTGGGCTCATCAAAGAGCATGACCTTTGGTTTCATCGCCAGGGCGCGGGCGATGGCCACGCGTTGCTGCTGGCCGCCGGAGAGCTGCGCCGGGAGTTTGGGGGCCTGGTGCCCCACGCCCACGCGCTCCAGCAATGCCATGGCTTCCTTGTCCGCCTGGGCCTTGGCAACGCCTTTGACTTTGATGGGACCAAGCGTCACGTTCTCAAGGATGGTCTTGTGCGCGAAGAGGTTGAAGGACTGAAAGACCATCCCGACGTCGGCGCGGAGCTGGGCCAGCTCCTTCCCCTCCTCCGGCAACACCTTTCCATCAATGCTGATGGTGCCGCCTTCGATGGTTTCCAGACGGTTGATGGCACGGCACAACGTGGACTTTCCTGAGCCTGACGGGCCAATGACCACCACCACTTCGCCCTTACGGACGTGGAGATTGATGTCCTTCAAAACGTGCAACTGACCGTAATGCTTATTCACACCATTCAGGGAGACGAGCGCATCGCCGGGCACATGAGTAGTCATAAAGAAGAATCTAGCGAACATTGGCTGGTTATGAGGTGAATCACGCCAAGTTCGCGCGGATCGTGATTCAAGAGATACCTGCCACAGGCACGCTGGCCTTGGCATTAGCCTTGGGGGATGAGCATCAACGCAGATCCGGCCAAAACTACCCAGCCGCGCCGTAAGGGGCCCCTTGAACTCCGTCGCAAGCAGGCGGCTGTGGAAATGTCCGACCAGCATTTGCTTGATACCAAAGGCGCAGGACAGTTCGTCCATTCGGACCCCTGGCGCGTCCTCCGGATCCAGAGCGAGTTCGTCGAGGGGTTCGGCGCGCTTGCCGATCTGGGGCCCGCCGTCAGTGTCTTCGGCTCGGCCCGCACCAAGCCCGGCAGCCCGTACTACGAAATGGGCATGGAAGTAGGCCGGAAGCTGGCAGCCGCGGGCGTGGCCGTCATTACCGGCGGCGGTCCGGGCTCCATGGAGGCCGCCAACCGCGGCACCGTGGAAGGCAACGGCGTCTCCGTCGGCCTGGGCATTGAATTGCCCTTCGAGCAGGGCCTGAACCAGTGGGTGGACCTCGGCATTAACTTCCGCTACTTCTTTGCCCGGAAGACCATGTTCGTCAAGTATGCCCAGGGCTTCATCGTTCTTCCCGGCGGGTTGGGAACGCTGGATGAACTCTTTGAAGCCATGGTCCTGGTCCAGACGCGGAAGGTGACCTCCTTCCCGATCGTGCTCCTCGGCGTCGACTTCTGGGGGCCGATGATCGAATGGATCAAGGGCACCCTCGTGGCCGAGGGAATGGTCTCCGCAAAGGACCTGGACCTCATCCAGGTGGTGGACGATCCCGCCGAAGCGGTGCAGCTGGTGCTGCACTGGACGCCCCCGGTTTCCACCAACGGCGAGCAACGGCCCGAATAGGCCGTCGGCCCATATCTGGCACGATGGGTGCTGTGAGTTTTTTCCTGGTCTACCTCGCCTTCGTGCTGATCGCCGCCACCCTGTGGGCAGGCGCCGGTGGCCGCCGCGGCATTCTGCGCAGCCTCCGCCGGGGCAGTGAACCGGCCACAGGCTCCGAGGTCCCGGAGAATCCGATTCTCTACCGGGGGTTCGGGCAGCCGCCCGCCAACCTTCCGCCGGTGCTGCTGCCCGCGGACGCTGCACCTGGCGACGTCGACCGGGTCCGCTTCTCTCTCGGCCTGCGTGGATACCGGATGGATCAGGTGGACCAGGTCCTCGACGAACTGCGGGACCAAATCGCGGCCAAAGACGAAGAAATGGGCAGGCTCCGGGCACGGCTGCTGGAATCGGAACGGGCGGCGCGCCCGGAGGCCGGCGCTTGAGCACTGACGCGGGGGACCGGACGGGCCCGACGGCGTTGATCACCGCATTCGGCGCCCGCGCCAGGTGGGCGGTCCAACGCTGGCCCTGGTGGCTGCAGGTTGCCGCCCTCTACGCCACTGCCCGGCTGGTCAGCGCCTGCGTCTTTATGGCAGCAGCCCTGCACCAAGGGCCTAACCCGTGGTTTCCGGCCGGCCCTGACTACTGGAACTTCATCAATATCTGGGATGCGCGATGGTACGGCCGGATCATCACCGACGGTTATCCCTCACCGCTTCCAACGGATGCCGCCGGCAACGTGCAGGAAAATGCGTGGGCCTTCTATCCGCTCTTCCCGGCCCTGGGCCGTGCGCTCGCAGGCCTGACCGGAATCAGCCCTGCCGTGGCGCTTACGGTCGTCGCCATGCTGGCGGGGTTAGGTGCGGCGCTGGTTTTGTACTGTCTGTTCAGGCACAAGGCTTCGCACACTGCGGCGCTTTGGGGCGTGGCATTCTTCGCGACCTTTCCGGTGTCCGCCATTCTCCAGGTCCCGTACGCGGAGCCCCTGACTGTTTTCCTGCTGGCCACCGCCCTGCTGCTCGTCATCAGGCGTCATTATTTCGTTGCCATGCCGGTGGTCCTGCTGCTGTGCCTCTCCCGACCCGTGGGCGTTCCCTTTGCCGCCATGGTGGGGCTTCTCTTCCTCTGGCGACTGTTCGAACCGGGGCGCGGGGAGCGGCCGGGCACCCACAGCCTCGGGGAGTTGGCGTCCCTGGCGGGCCTAACCGTGGTGTGCGGTGCCTCGGCACTGCTGTGGCCGGCAGCGGCCTGGGCCGCCACCGGAGATATTGAGGCGTATACCAAAACCGAAACAGTGTGGCGCGGCCATGACCTGGTGCCCTTCAAGCCCTGGTTCGACGCCGGCGTCGACCTCTTTGGCCCCGTCCTGGGGATCGTGGCGCCATTCGTCTTTGCCGGCCTCTTTGCGCTCCTGCTGTTCTCCCCGCCGGTGGTCCGGCTTGGTGTGGAACTGCGCTTGTGGTGCGCCTGCTACATGGGCTACCTCCTGGTGTTCCTCCACCCCCAGACCAGTACTTTCCGGATTCTGCTCCCGCTGTTCCCGTTGGCCCTGGCTGCCGCGCTCTTGTCCCGGTCGAAGGCATACCGCGGCACGGTCCTGACAATGTTTGTCCTGCTCCAGATCGTGTGGATCGTCTGGCTGTGGGCATGGGCGCAGCTTCCGGGCGGCGGCGATTATCCGCCGTGATCGCGGGCGGCGCCTGGCCGGCAGATTGGGGAATCCGACGCGGCCGTAAATGTCCATCGATTAGCTACGTGCGGGTCATTACGGGATAATAGTAAGTAAGCAGGGACAAAAAGCATTCAGAAATGTTCAGCCGTGGCGGCATCAGTACGGGCCGCCATGGCGGCTTGATTTGACCATGCGGACACAGCCCATCCGGGCTGATATGTCCTGGGACTAAATGGAGGGGAAATTCCTCATGGCGGCTATGAAACCACGCACCGGCGACGGCCCTATGGAAGTCACCAAAGAGGGCCGTAGCCTTATCATGCGCGTACCGCTCGAAGGCGGCGGACGGCTTGTGGTGGAACTGAACGCTGCGGAGGCGGCCAACCTTAAGGAATGCCTCGTCGGCGTGACTGAATAATCCCGTTCGGCGTTGCCGAATAATCCCGCAAGGCCAAGGTCCGCAGCCAACCCGCTGCGGACCTTGGCTTATTTGCTGTGGATCTACTTCTTAACCGCGACCAGCAGGCCGTCGCCCGTGGGAAGCATCGCGGACGCCAGGCGGTCGTCGTCGCGGATTGCCTTGCCCACCTGGCGGAGCACCACCGTGTTGGACTCCCGGACAGCCGGGTTGGCCACGCGGTCCTTGTCCAGTGCGTCATTGATGATGAGCAGCCCGCCGGCCTTCAGGAGCCGGACGGCCTGTTCCACGTAGCCGGGCAGACCGGGCTTGTCCGCATCAACAAACACCAGGTCATAAGCGGAGTCGGTCAGGCGCGGGAGGACATCACCGGCGCGGCCGGAAATGGTACGGGTGCGGTTGGCCGGACTGCCGGCCTCCGAAAAGGCTTCACGTGCCGCCTTCAGATGTTCGACGTCCACGTCGATGGTGGTCAGCACGGCCTGCGGTCCGAGCCCCCGCAGGATGCATACCCCCGAGACACCCGCGCCGGTGCCGATTTCGACGGCGGTCTGGGCCTTCGAGCCCGCAGTCAACACCGTCAGGACCGCACCAACACCTGCGCCGATGGGCGTCACGCCCAGTTCGAAAGAGCGCTCCCTGGCACGAAGCATAACCTCATCCTCTGCGGGCAGATCTTCTGCATAGGACCAGCTCGTGGATTTGTCGGCGCTCATGTGATTCGCTTTCTGGGCGGCAGGGGAGTGTTTAGTACAGCCTACTGTGTGAGGGGGTGCCAGCCGCGGAAGGGAATCGTTGTGCCTCTGGCTGAAGAACCGCCCCGGTCAGGAAATTCCCAGCCAACTTTGAAATGATGGATATCCGGTCATCCGTGAGGTGATCGGCGCCGAACAAGAGATGTCAGCAGTATCCGGGCGATAGCAATCCACGATGGGAGTGGACGATGTCAGCATCAGGTATGGCACCTGTCCCTGCGACGCAAGATTCCGCCGCTGTATGGGTCAGGCCCACTTGGGAGGAAGTGGTGGCCAACCACTCCGCCAAGGTCTACCGGCTGGCGTACCGCCTGACGGGGAACAAGTTCGACGCCGAGGACCTCACCCAGGAGGTGTTCGTCCGCGTTTTCCGGTCACTGGAGAATTTCAAGCCAGGGACACTGGATGGCTGGCTGCACCGCATCACCACCAACCTGTTCCTGGACCAGGCCCGCCGGAAAACCCGCATCCGGTTTGACGCGCTGGCCGATGACGCCGAATCCCGGATTCCCGGGCGTGAACCCGGACCGGAACAGAGCTTCGAACTGAACAACCTGGACCTCGATGTCCAGGCTGCCTTGGAGGAGCTGCCCCCGGACTTCCGCGCCGCCGTCGTGCTTTGCGACCTGGAAGGCCTGTCCTACGACGAAGTGGCCGCTGCACTCGGCGTCAAACTGGGTACCGTCCGTTCCCGTATCCACCGGGGCCGGACCATGCTGCGCGAAAAGCTGGCGCACCGCGATCCCAGGCCACAGCAAGGACGCACGCCGAAGCTTTCGCTGCCGCGCATCGCCAGCATCCTCTGATCGGCACCATGACGCCCCAGAACCCCTTCGGCCGCCGGCATCACCGCGGCGCCGACCACGTGCAAACCTGCGCAGAATGTGCAGCGGCGCTGAAGCGTGAACGCCAGTACATCGAGCGGCTCCGAGACGCGGCCGTGCCGCCTGCCAGCGAGGACCTGACGGCCCGGCTGCTGGTCAGGACGCAGCTGCTCGCGGCCGCGGCCGAGCCAGCCCCGAGCCCGTACCGGGCCGCGCGAGCCGTGGCACTTGCCGCCGGCGGGACAGCAGCAGCCGCTGGAATTCTTGCCGTCAGCGCTTTTGCGCTGGCGGGGGACAGCCTGCCCGTCGCCCAATCCGCTATCAACGGGAGTCTGGTGCAGCATACGGCCCGGCTACCGGCCGACGGCAGGGAGATCAGTGCTCCGCAATTGTTGGCCCTGCGCTCTGAAGGCTGGGTCTGTCCGGAACTGGCGTCACTCGGCTTCCACGTCCGGAGCGCCAATGCCATAACGCTGAATGGGCGGCCGGCGGTGGAAATGCACCTGACCGATGGGCAACACTATGCCACTATCGTGGAACAGCATCCCGTGGACGCCGAGCAGCAGTCGGGCGAGGACACCCAGCAGAACTCCGAACAGATCGCCGGTCAGAACGAGGGGAAGCTGCTGGTCAGCAGCCAGGCGCCCTGGAGGGCCACCGTAGAGACCACGGCAGGAACTTTCATTGTTGAGTCCGACCTCCCGGCGGAGCAGGCTGATGACGCCGTTCCAGTGCTGCAGCGGCTCAGCGTCCTCGCCGTAGAAGGAATTAACGCGGGTGTCAGCACCGCGCCTGCCGACTCCCCGGTGACCGCAGCGGACGACTCTCCCGCCGCCCGGTTGGAGCGGGGAATCCGCAAACTCGGGGAGATGCTGGCTCCGTGATGCAGGCACTGTGCGACGCTGGCGGGCAGGAATCGTCAGCGGGGCTCCGGAGAGGGTAATCTTCCTAAAGTGTTTGGAATCAACGGCCCGGAGTTCTTCCTCCTGCTGATCATCGGCATCCTGGTGATCGGTCCCCAGCGCCTGCCCGAATACACCCAGAAACTTGCGAATCTCGTGAAGGAAGTCCGCCGGATGGCCTCCGGTGCGCGGGAGCAGATCAAGGAAGAAGTGGGCATCGACATCGACGATGTCGACTGGAAGAAATACGATCCCCGCCAGTATGATCCGCGGCGCATCATCAAGGAAGCCCTCCTGGACGACGACACCAAGTCCGTCAGTGCTGGAGCGCCGGCCGCGGTGGCTGCCGTCGCCGGTGCAGGGGCGGTTGCCACAGGCGGGGCGGCTTCCTCCCGTCCCGAACGTGTGGTTCAGTCACTGCCTCAGGGCGAACCCGCCCCGTTCGATACCGAAGCCACTTAGGCCACACTTAGGCCCCGTCGCCTCTGGTCGGCAACCGCTGCGTTATCGCGGCTGCAGCCCCAGTTTCATCCCCGTCAGGCCCCTGGGCCTGGCAGCAAGTTTTCCGGCAATTTCGGTCAAAGCAACGGCTGCCGGAGTTTCTGGCCGGCCAAGCACGATGGGCGTGCCGGCGTCGCCGCCTTCCCGCAGCAGGATGTCCAGCGGAATCTGTCCCAGGAGCGGCACATCGGTGCCCACCGTCGTCGTGAGCCGTTCGGCGAGGACCGCCCCCCCGCCGCTTCCGAACAGCTCCATCCGGCCGCCGTCGGGCATTTCCAGGTATGACATGTTCTCGATGACGCCGGCCACCGTCTGACCTGTCTGGGTGGCGATGGCACCGGCGCGCTCGGCGACGTCGGCAGCTGCGGCCTGGGGTGTGGTGACCACCAGGATCTCAGCCTTCGGCAGCAACTGGGCCACCGAAATCGCGATGTCACCGGTGCCGGGCGGCAGGTCGAGGAACAAGGCGTCGAGGTCGCCGAAGTAGACGTCCGTCAGGAACTGTTCCAGGGCCCGGTGGAGCATCGGCCCACGCCAGGCAACCGGCTGGTTTCCGGCGACGAACATACCGATGGAAATCACTTTTACGCCGTAGGCCACCGGGGGCAGGATCATGTCGTCCACCCGGGTGGGCGCCTGCGTGATGCCCATCAGGGCCGGAACCGAGAAGCCATGGACGTCGGCGTCCACAATGCCGACACGGAGGCCCTGGGCGGCCAGGGCGCAGGCAAGGTTGACGGTCAGCGAGGACTTGCCCACACCACCCTTGCCGCTTGCCACCGCGAACACCTTGGTCAGGGACCCCGGCTCGTTGAACGGAATCCCGCGCTGCCCGGAGGCGCCGCGGAGCTGTTCCTTCAGGGCGTCCCGCTGGGCCTGGTTCATCACTTTCAATTCAACCTCGACGGCGGTCACGCCCGGAACTGCGGACAGCGCCTTCTCGGAGTCTGCGGTAATGGTCCCGCGCAGGGGGCAGCCCGCGATGGTCAGCAGGACAGCCAGCCTGACCCGGCCGTCCGCAGCGACATCCACGGACTCCACCATGCCCAGTTCCGTGATGGGACGGCGGAGCTCAGGATCGATCACGGTGGCCAGCGCAGCGTGGACTGCCTGATCCAGGGAGGCGCTCATGCGGGCGGGGCTCAGCTTTCGGTGGTGGGGTTGTGCTTGGGGACGGCCGGATCCTGGATTGCGGGGTCGGTGGCGGCAGTGTCCTTGGTGACGGCGTCCTTGGCGGCGGTTTCCGTGGCGACATGGCTGGGTTTGACTTTGGGAATCTGCTGCGTGCGGGGGTTCCGCTGTTTGTCGCGCTTTTCCTTCAGCTTTTCCTTGACCTTCTCACGCGGGGACTCGTGGCTGCCGGATCCGGCGGGATCGTGGGTCCGCAGTTCCTCCTGCGCTTCCAGCATGTCCTCGAGGAGTGTTCGCAGCTCCGCCCGGACGTAGTCGCGGGTGGCAACCTCGCGCAGCGCAATTCTCAGCGACGCCAGCTCCCGGGTGAGGTACTCGGTGTCGGCCAGGTTGCGTGCCGCCTGTTGGCGATCCTGCTGGAGGGAGACCCGGTCGCGGTCGTCCTGCCGGTTCTGGGCCAGCAGCAGCAGCGGGGCCGCGTAGGAGGCCTGCAGCGAAAGCATTAGTGTCAGGAGGGTGTAGCCCAGGAGGCGCGAATCGAACTGCCACTCCGCCGGTGCCCACGTGTTCCAGACCAGCCAGATGACGACGAAGACCGTCATGTAGACCAGGAACTGCGGCGTGCCCATAAACCGGGCGAACCCTTCCGTCGCATGGCCGAATGCATCCGGGTCGGGTGAGAACTTCGGCAGGATGCGCTGGCGGCCACTCAGGGGTGTGTCGAGTCCGCCCTTGGCCGCCGCCTTCTTATTGGGATGCTTGGGGGCGCCAGTGTCAGCCAATGCGGCCTCCCAGTTTTCTTATCGGGGCTTCGCCATCATAGGCGCGCCAGTCATCCGGCAACAGATGATCCAAAACGTCATCAACAGTCACCGCCCCCACGAGCCGGCCTGCGTCATTGACCACGGGAAGACAGTTCAGGTTGTAGGTAGCGAGGGTGCGCGCCACCTCGCTGATGTGGGCCTGGTCGGAGACCGGCTCAAGGTTCTTGTCCACGAGGTTGCCCAGGGGCTCCGGCGGCGGATAGCGGAGCAGTTGCTGGATGTGCACAACGCCCAGGAACCGTCCCGTGGGGGTTTCCAACGGCGGCCGGGTGATGAAAATGGACGAGGCGAGGGCGGGGGAGAGTTCCTCACGGCGGACGTGGGCCAGTGCCTCGGCGACAGTTGCCTCCGGGGGGAGGATCACCGGAACAGGCGTCATCAGGCCACCGGCGGTGTCCTCGTCGTATTCGAGGAGCCGCCTGACGTCCTCGGCGCCTTCGGGTTCCATGAGGCGGAGAAGCTCCTCCGCCTGTGCAGAGGGGAGCTCGGCGAGGAGGTCGGCGGCGTCGTCGGGGTCCATTTCCTCCAGGACGTCCGCCGCGCGTTCGACGTCGAGGGCGGAGAGGATCTCCACCTGGTCGTCTTCGGGCATTTCCTGCAGCACGTCGGCCAGGCGTTCGTCCTGGAGTTCGCTGGCCACTTCGAAGCGGCGTTTGTCGCTCATTTCCTGCAGGGCCTCGGCGAAGTCTGCGGGTTTGAGGTCCTCGTGGTTGGCCACGAACTGGGTGGCTGCCTGGGGTTCGGTGCGGGCACCTTGGAGGGCGTCGGCCCAGTCGATGATCATGGTCTCGTTCCGGCGCAGCCGGCTGAGCGGGGACAGGGAGTGGCCCCGGCGGACGAACAGCTTGCTCACGAACCAGTCGCGGGACCGGTGCTGGTCCATGGCGATGTCCTCGATGGTGGCGTCGCCGCTGCCGTCCCGGAGAGTGACGCGGCGGTCGAACATTTCCGCGACCACCAGCGTCTCCGCGCCGCGCTGTTCAAAGCGCCGGAGGTTAACCAGTCCCGTGCAGATGATCTGTGTCTGGTCGATGGAGGTAATGCGTGTCATCGGCACAAAGACGCGCTTTTTACCGGGAACTTCGACGACGATGCCCACCACGTGCGGGGCGCCGCGGCTGCCACGCGAGAGCACCACCACATCGCGCAACCTGCCCAAGCGGTCGCCCAAGGGGTCGAAGACGTCAAGACCCAGCAGGCGGGCCACGAAGACGCGCGAAAGATTTGTACTCACGTCTACAGGCTACCGAGTCTGCTCTCTTTTAGCTGAATTTACAGGCGGCATACATGCTGATGGGCAAGAATGGATGTATGTCAAACATTTTTGGTGCTCCCAAGGCCGGTGGCCCCAGTGGGCCCGACGACGCCCGCACGGTGCCCACCGGTGACACCGTAGGCTCGTACACCTCTTACTTGGATGCCCAGAAGGCGGTGGACTACCTCGCCGACCAGCAGTTCCCGGTCCAGATGGTTTCCATCGTGGGCAACGAACTTAAGATGGTTGAGCGGGTGACCGGCCGCCTCAGCTACCCTCGGGTGGCACTCTCCGGGGCGCTCAGCGGTATGTGGTTCGGCCTCTTCGTTGGCGTCATGCTTTCCTTCTTCGCACCGTCGCCCGGCTATTTCTCCATCCTGGCGTCTGTGCTGATGGGGGCTGCCTTCTTTATGCTGTTCGGCATCGTCACGTATGCCATGCAGCGTGGAAAGCGGGATTTCACCTCCACCAGCCAGGTGGTGGCCACCAGCTACGACGTTGTGGTGTCGGTGGAAGCTGCCCATGATGCGCGCCGGCTGCTCCAGCAACTGCCCATGACCCGCTCGGACGCAGCAGCCGCCGCCCCGTACAATCCCCAGGGCTACCAGAACCAGCAGTATGGCCAGACGGGTCAGCAGGGTCAGCAGCCCGGCCAGGAGGGCCAGCCGGGCAACCAGCCTGGTCCGGCACCCGCACGCCCTGCCACTTGGAATGACCCCTACGGACAGCAGGGTGCCGGTACTTCGGGCCAAGGGACAGCCCAAGGCGTGGGCCAGGCCGCCGGCCCGGACCAGGGAACGCAGCCGGAGGCAGCGGCCCAGCCGGAGGCAGCGGCCCAGCCGGCCAAGGCTCCCGCGGCCGCCGTCCGCTACCCGGACCTCCCTGACGGCCGGCCCCAGTACGGCGTCCGTGTCACAGATCAGGCCGCCACAGACCAGGCCGCCACAGACCAGGCCACCACAGGCCAGACCGGCGCCGAACAGCCTGGCACCGAACAGACCGGCTCAGAACAGCCTGCCGCAGATCGGTCCCGGACGCAGTCCCAGCCTGACTCCACCAAGGACTCCGGCGAATCCACACCTTAGGCGGCGCCGCCGGAGGCCAGGTTTACCCAAGGCCCGAAGAACACGGCCCGCAACAAACAACTCCGCCCGGTACAGCAACTGCTGTACCGGGCGGAGTTGTTTGTGGTTCGAAGCTGTCTTACTTGACGCTGCCGGCTGTCAGGCCACCAACGAGGTACTTCTGGAACATGAAGTACAGCACCACCACAGGGACGGCACAAACCAGCGAAGCCGCCATCAACTGCGAATACACCGGGATCGCGCCACCCTCGACGGCCGACGCGAAGACCTGGAGCGCAACTGCGGCAGTGTGCGTGTCCGGCCGGGTGAACACCGACGCGAACAGCACGTCATTCCAGCCCAGCAGGAAGGCGAAAATAGCGGAAACGATGATTCCCGGCCAGCTGAGCGGAATGATGATCCGGAACAGGATCCCGAGGTTGGAAGCGCCATCGATGCGCGCCGCTTCCTCCAATTCCCTCGGCAGGCCGCGGAGGTACGTGACCATCACCCAGGTTGAGAACGGCAGCGCGAACGTCAGGTAGGCGATAAACAGGCCCCAGAGCGTGCCGATGACGGTCACGCCCAGGTAAGTGCCGGCGGAGGAGAAGAGCACAAAGACCGGCAGGAGCATCAGGGTGCCCGGGACGGACTGGAGACCCAGCAGCCCGCGCAGCACCGTCAGGCGCCCACGGAACTCAAACCGGACCAGCACGTAGGCCGTGCCGATGGCCATAATGGCCGAGACGACTGCTGTGGCGCCGGAAACGATCAGGCTGTTGCCGATGGCCTTCGCCAGCCCCACGGAATCCCAGATCTTGGTGTAGCTGTCCAAGGAGAAGCTGCTCGGCCAGAACTCGCCGCTGGCAACTCCCACATCCGTGTTCAGTGAGGCCAGGAAGATATACACGATCGGGATGAGGACCAGGGCGCAGAGCAGGACTGTGAGGGTGGCCAGCAGCGGCCGCGGCATCAGGCGTGTGACCTCCAGGGCCGCGTCACGCCGGATGGGCTGCTTCTTCTGCTGCTCGATCGGGTTTGCCGCGTCGATGGTCATTTCTTTCCTCCTTCGTGCACATCAAGCCGGACTGCGCGCAGGTAGATGAAGAGCGGAATGGCGATCAGGATCAGCGAAACGACCGCCATCGCGGCGCTGAGGCCAAACCGGAAGCTCTGGAAGCTGGTGACGTATACCAGGATCGGCAGCACATTCACATCGGACGGTGCCGGCGCACCAAACAGGACATAGGGCAGAGTGAAGTTGTTGATGTGGTTCAACGTGGCAAGCAGGAAGGCCAGCGAAACCGGTCCCTTCAGGTAAGGGAAGATCACGTACCGCAGCTTGTTCCACCACAGTGCCCCGTCCAGGGCCGACGCCTCGTGGACCTCGTGGTCCACAGCTTGCAGACCGGACAGTGCCAGCAAGTAGATGAACGGCCAGGCCGCCCAGATTTCCACCCACACCAGTGTCCAGTACGCGTTGGGGCCGTTAAGCCACAGTCCGCCGTCCATTCCCATATTGTTCAGGGTCACGTTGACGATGCCATCTGGCTGCAGCATGGTCCGCCACACGCTGGCCACAACAAACGACGGCAGGACATAGGGGATCAGGAAGATGGAGCGGACCACAGCACGGCCACGGTAAGCGTTCTGGGTGACGACGGCGGCAGCCACGCCCAGCGGGATGGTCACCACCGTGGAGATCACCGCGAAGGAAACAGAAAGCCAGATGGAGCGGAGCAACTCGCTGCTGAGCGCCGCCTCAATGTAGTTCTGGATGCCGATGAATTCGGCGCTGACCCATTGGCGAAGGGTGTACTGATCCAGATCGATCAGCGACATCCAGATGCCCATTGCCAGGGGGACCAGGATGACGATCGTCATCAGCAGCCCGCCCGGAATCAGGAGCCACAGGGGCCGGTTCTTCTCGCTGAGTCCCTTGCGGCGCTTCCCAGGGGGTGTGGTTTCGCCGGGTTCGGCGGCCGCCCCGGCCGCCGGACTGCTGTCCGACGGCCGGGGCTCGGTAACGCTGCTAGCCATTTTCCGTAACCTTCCGCAGTTGGTGGGTCGGTCTTACTTCTTGGCCCGGTCCAGTGCGGTCTGCGATTTGGCCTGTTCGTCCTTGAGTCGCTGGGACAGGTTGGAGTCGCTGACTGCACCGGAGGAAAGATCCGGAATGGACTGGACAACTACGTTGGTCAGTGACAGTTGGACATCGCCCCACGCACCGCTGAACGGCGTCGCGACGGATTTGGCTCCCGACTCAAGGGCCGGCGCAATCACTTCGTTGGTTGCAAGTTCCTTCGCGGCTTCCTGGTTGGCGGGAAGCTGGCCGAAGACCTTGAAGTAGTTGAGCTGGACATCCTTGTCGGTGATCATCTTGATGAACGCGAAGGCGAGGTCCTTCTGCTTCGAGTAGTCAGCGACCACGAGGTTGTCACCGGAGAGGATGCTCGTGGCAGGCTTGCCGGCCGAAGGATTGGAGGTTTCGCCCGGGGGAACGGTGGGCATCAGGGCGTACTTGTACTTGCCCTTGACAGCGGATGCATCCAGGGCGGGAATGGACAGCGGCGACGTCATGGGGAAGTACGCTGCCTTGCCGGCTGCGAAGGCAGCCAACGCCTGCGGGTTGGCCCAGCCAACGGAAGAGGGGTCAACCACCTTGTCCGTGGTTACCCAACCGAAGTAGGTCTCGTAGGCCTTCTTGGTGATCGGGTCATCGAGACGGACCTCGGTTCCGTCAATGATGGGATTACCGGCCTGGATGGACATGCCCCAGATGTACTTCCAGGGGTCGAAGTTGTCCTTGTAGGCGACGGCGACACCGTACTGGTCGCCCGTGGTGAGCTTCTTGGCGTGCTCGGTGAATTCATCCCAGGTGGTGGCAGGCTTTTCGATGCCGGCAGCTGCCAGCAGCTCGGTGTTGTAGGCCATCACGAACGGCCTGCTCACGAACGGGATACCGATCTGGTTGGCTTCGTCCGGCCCGGAGATGCCCAGGGCTGCGGGAACGAACTTGTCTTTGCCGCCGAGCTGGTTCCATTCGTTGTCGCCCAGCTTGACGAACGCCCCGGTGGAGTAGGCGGTGGGGGTGAACGTGGTGCCGAGCCCGTAGACGTCCGGTCCCTGGCCCGAGACCACTGACGTCTGGATCCGGGTCATCTCGTCATTAGCGGTGGCGAAGGTCTCCCACTGGATGTCGGCGCCGGTTTCGGCCTTGAACTTGGTGCTCATTTCCTTGAACCAGGCCTGCTGTTCCTGGGGATACTGCGCGGTGACGTTCATCAGGACGTTGAGCGTTTTTCCAGTGCCGTCCACTTTGCCGCCCGTGGCGCCAGAGGTGGTGCCGCCTGACCCGCCCGAGCCGCCGCAGGCGGCAAGCATCAGGACAGAAATGGCCGCAGCGGCGATGGTGCCAATGCGACGTGGTTTGGACATACCCATGAGACTTCTCCTTTGAAGACATACATTGCGGCAGAGACCCGAGACTAAAACTCAGTCTACGATTTCTTTCTCCGCGGCTAGCGTAATCATCAACGCCAACTTTTGGCAAGCGATTGCCAAAAACTGTTATGAGAGCTTCACCAAGGGGTGTGACCGTCCAGCGCATCCCTGCGGGGATGCGCTGGACGTACGTTCTCTAGCGGTTAGCGCCGCTTGGCAACCCGCCGTCCAGCTCCTGGTAGATGCCTGCCATCCAGGACTGGATGTCGTCGGCTTTGCGGGGCAGTGCGGCGCTGAGGTTCACCGGACCATCGGCGGTCATCAGGATGTCGTCCTCGATCCGCACTCCGATGCCGCGGTACTCCGCGGGGATGGCCAGGTCCTCGTTCTTGAAATACAGGCCGGGTTCGATGGTGAAGACCATGCCCGCCGTGAGGATGCCGTCAAGGTAAAGTTCGCGTTTCGCCTGTGCGCAGTCATGGACATCCAGGCCAAGGTGGTGGCTGGTGCCGTGCGGCATCCAGCGGCGGTGCTGCTGGCCTTCCTGGCTGACGGCTTCCTCGACACTCACAGGGAGCAGCCCCCACTCGGCCAGACGTTCCGCCAATACGGTGGTGGCAGCAGTGTGGATGTCACGGAACTTGGCACCTGGCTGGGCTGCGGCGAATCCGGCGTCGGCAGCATCCAGGACTGCCTCGTAGACCTTGCGCTGGACTGCGGTGAACGTGCCGTTGACAGGCAGGGTCCGGGTGACGTCGGCGGTGTAGAGCGAGTCCGCTTCAACGCCGGCGTCCAGCAGCAGCAGTTCGCCGGCGTTGATCCTGCCGGTGTTCCGCGTCCAGTGCAGGACTGTGGCGTTGTTGCCGGCGGCGGCGATGGTGTCGTAGCCCAGTTCGTTGCCTACCTCGCGGGCGCGGGCAAAGAACGCGCCTTCCACCACGCGCTCGCCGCGGGCATGGGTCAGGGCGCGGGGCAGGGCCTTGACTACCTCCACGAAGCCCTCGACAGTCGCAGCTACTGCAGTCATCATCTGTTCGATTTCCCACTCATCCTTTAGGAGGCGGAGTTCAGACAGCGCTTCGGAAAGCTTTTCATCCAGTGCATCCAGGACAGCCAGGTCCAGGTTGTCCGGGTCCTTGGCAGTGTTGTACCGGGCAGTATCCACCAGGGCGTCGATGTTCTCGTCCACCTTGCGCACCAGCCGGATGGAGATGCCGCCGATCTCCGGGGCACCCACGTTCTTGGTGATCGCCGATTCAAGTCCATCGATGTGGGCGGTGGCCAGGCCCAGGCGCGCTTCGAACTCGGCCAGGGTGGGCCGTGCACCGATCCAGAACTCGCCGGAACGGGAGTCAGCGTAGAACTGTTCTGTATCCCGGCCGACCAGCGGACGGAAGTACAGCGTGGCACGGTGGTGACTGCCGCCGTCGCCCTTTCCTTCACCGGCCGGTTCCAGAATGAGCACGGCGTCCGGCTCATGATCCAGGCCCAGTCCGGTGAGATGCGCGAAGCCGGAATGCGGACGGAACCGGTAGTCGCAGTCGTTGGAGCGGACCTTCAGCGGACCGGCGGGGATGACCAGGCGTTCGCCTTTGAACTTCTCTGAGATGGCCTTGCGCCGGGCCGCGGCGTAGTTGGCCACGGCGTCGAGCGCCGGCAGGTGCTGCCCGGACGGCGCCCAGTTACTGGCCATAAAGGCCTTGAAAGCAGCGGAACTGGGCCGCTGAGAGCGGTTGTTGACGCGCTCGTCGAGGGGCTGGGAGACAGAGGTCGGGGTGTTTTCGGCATCGTTCACGGCACCATCGTCTCACCAGCACCGAGCCGGGGGCCAATACCGGCGCGGACGCGGTCAACTAGGCTGGGCAAGTGAGGATTGACCTGCATGCCCACTCGAACGTTTCGGACGGCACCGAAACACCCGCCGACGTGATGGCTTCGGCTGCCCGGGCGGGCCTGGACGTGGTGGCACTAACCGATCACGACTCCACGGACGGCTGGGCCGAAGCATCCCTCGCGGCGCTGGAAAACGGGGTGGCCCTGGTCCCCGGCATGGAGGTCTCCTGCCGGACCGCGCAAGGCATCAGTGTGCATCTGCTGAGTTACCTGCACGATCCTGCCCACCCTGGGCTGCTTGAAGAGATCACCAAGGCTAAGGACGCGCGCCTCACGCGGGCCGAACGCATGGTGACCCTGCTCGCCGAAGACTACCCGCTGACGTGGGACGACGTCATCCACCATGTGGCTCCCGGGGCTACCCTGGGCCGGCCGCACATCGCTGATGCCCTGGTGGCGGCCGGTGTGGTGGCAGACCGCTCGGAGGCGTTCACGTCCATCCTGACGTCCCATTCGCGCTACTTTGTCCAGCACTACGCACCCGACCCCGCCACCGCCGTCGAACTGGTCTGTGCCGCTGGTGGTGTTCCCGTGTTCGCGCATCCCGTGGCGTCCGGCCGGGGCCGGATCGTGGGGGAGCGCACCTACCGCGACATGATCGACGCCGGCCTGGCGGGCCTGGAGATCGACCACCGCGACAACCCCGAGGAGGGGCGGGAATTCCTCAGGGGCCTGGCATCCAAGCACGGACTGCTGATCACGGGCTCTTCGGATTACCACGGAACGGGCAAGCCGAACCTGCTCGGAGAAAACATGACCACTGCGGACGTGCTGGCACGGATCGAGGAACTCGGCACGGGAACCGCTGTGGTGCGTGCGTGATCAGTTGGGCGGGAACGACGTAAAGGTTGCCTTGGCGCCCAGCCGCTTGGCCATCACATCGATGGCCGGCTGGTTCTGGTCCACACACACGAACTTCCGGTCCAGTTTGGCCGCCACGGCGCCAAGGGTTCCGGAACCGGCGAAGAAGTCCAGGCACCAGTCACCGGGCCGGCTTGACGCCGACACCACACGGCGGATGAGGCCCTCGGGCTTCTGCGTGGGGTAGCCGGTTTTTTCCTTGCCTGTGGGGGAGACGATGGTGTGCCACCAGACGTCGGTGGGCAGCTTCCCGAGCTCCCGCTTCGCCGGTGTCACCAGGCCCGGCGCCATGTACGGCTCGCGGTCCACCTCGGCGTTGTCGAAGTGGTATTTCGCCGGGTTCTTGACGTACACGAGGATATTGTCGTGCTTGGTGGGCCAGCGGTACTTGGCGCGGGCACCGTAGTCGTAGGCCCAGATGATCTCATTGAGGAAGCATTCCCGGCCGAAGATCGCGTCAAGCATCACCTTGGCGTAATGGACCTCCCGGTAATCCAGGTGGAGGTACAGCGTGCCGTCGTCAGCCAGCAGCCGCCAGGCCTCCACGAGCCGGGGTTCCAGGAATGACCAGTAGTCACTGAAGGCGTCATCGTACCGGTGCAGGGCGCCCTTGATGGTGTCGTAGGAACGCCCCTTGAAGCCCACGCGGTCGCCGTCACCGTCGGTGTTCAGCACCATCCGGGTTTCCTGGCGCTTCTGGACCCTGCCGGTGTTGAACGGCGGGTCAACGTATATCAAGGTGAAGGCGCCGTCCGGCAGCGAGGGGAGGAACTCCGCGTTGTCCGCGTGAACCACCAGGTTGCTGCCGTCCGGCGCCCAGACGGTGTCAGTCATCGAGGCTGTTATGCCTCGGTGCTGCGCTGCTGCGGGCCGTTGTCGGCACCGGCCACCACTTCGCCGTTGCGGCGGCGGGTGCGGGTCCGGCTGCGGCGGGCACGGGGGTCCACTTCGCCTTCGGCCGGAGCCGCAGCAACCGGTTCGGGGGCAGGGCTGGTGCCGGCGGTCGCCGCATCAGAGGTACGACGACGGCGGTCACCGGAGCGTCCGCCGGGCTCGCTGGTGCGGCGGCTGCTGCTGTCGCGAGCACCGGAGCGGCCGGCGTCGCGGCTGTTGTCGCGCCCGCCATCACGGGCGCCGCTGGGACGGGTGTTCTTTTTGCCGGTCTCGCCCAGGTCCTCGAGGACCTCGGCGTCGACGCCGGCCAGCACGCGCTTGTTGCGGGGCAGGCGGCCCTTGGTGCCTTCCGGGATGTCCAGCTCTTCGTACAGGTGCGGCGACGAGGAGTATGTTTCCACGGGCTCCGGAACGCTGAGTCCCAGGGCCTTGTTGATCAGGCCCCAGCGCGGCATGTCGTCCCAGTCAACGAAGGTCACTGCTGTGCCCTTGTTGCCGGCGCGGCCGGTGCGGCCCACCCGGTGCAGGTAGATCTTTTCGTCTTCAACGCACTGGTAGTTGATGACGTGCGTGACGTCGTCGACGTCGATGCCGCGGGCGGCGACGTCAGTGGCCACCAGGACGTCCACCTTGTTGTTGCGGAAGGCACGGAGCGCCTGCTCGCGGGCGCCCTGGCCCAGGTCGCCGTGGATGGCGGCGGCGGCGAAGCCGCGGTCCACGAGCTCCTCGGCAACCTTCGCGGCGGTGCGCTTGGTTTTGGTGAAAATGATGGTCCGGCCGCGGCCGCGTGCCTGCAGGATGCGGGCAACGACCTCGATCTTGTCCATGCTGTGCGCACGGTAGATGAGCTGACGGATGTCGCGCTTGGTGAGGCCCTCGTCGTCCGGATCAGCGGCCCGGATGTGGGTGGGCTGCGTCATGTAGCGGCGGGCCATGGCGATGACCGGGCCGGGCATGGTGGCAGAGAACAGCAGGGTCTGGCGGACTGCAGGGGTACCGGCGATGAGGGTTTCCACGTCCGGCAGGAAGCCGAGGTCCAGCATTTCGTCGGCCTCGTCAAGGATGACCATCTTGACGTTCTTCAGGACCAGGTGCTTCTGCTTGTAGAGGTCGATGAGGCGGCCGGGAGTACCGACAACTACCTCGACGCCGTTCTGCAGGGCCTCCACCTGGGGCTCGTAGGCACGGCCGCCGTAGATGGTGGTGATACGGGCGTTCCGCTTGCGGGAAGCGTTCTGGAGATCATTGGCCACCTGGACGGCCAGCTCGCGCGTGGGCACGATAACCAGGGCCTGCGGTGCACCCGGAACGGCGAGCTTGTCGTAGCCGGCGTCGTCCGGACCCACCACGCGCTGCAGCGCGGGAATGCCGAAGCCGAGGGTCTTGCCGGTGCCGGTCTTGGCCTGCCCGATGATGTCGTGGCCCGAAAGCGCCACCGGCAGGGTCATGGCCTGGATGGGGAAGGGGTGGGTGATCCCGGCGTCGGCGAGGGACTCCACGATGTCGGCGCGGACGTTGTAGTCAGCGAAGGATTTCTCCTCGATCTCGTGCGGCTTCTCGTCCGAGATGATGGTTTCTTCAGGTTCGATCGTCTCGATGCCGGAGTCGTCAGTCAGGATCTGGTGGGTATGCAATTCACTCACAGGGGAGTTTCCTTATTCATTCGGGCATTGGCGCTGCCTGCTCAACGGGCCGGCCAAAGTGGCCGTTCCGGAGCACGCTCGAAGCGCGCAAGCAAATCCAGTGGAAGCCGATCGCGGGCTATCAAAATGCTGGCACTGGTGACCAACGGGTGCATCTCAAGATCGCGTAGGGGCGGGCTTGTTGAATTCAAATCAAGGAAATCAACGACCGGGCATCCATATCTACTTCTTCAGTCTAGCCGCACGGACCCTGAATCCCGGCTTTGGGCCGATCAGGCAGCGCGGAAATCGTTCAGGCCAGCAGCTCGAAGTGGACCTCGCGGGCGGCGATATCGGACGAGATCAGGCGGACCCGCACTTTGGTGCCGGATTCCAGGTCGCCGCCGCACCGGGCCGTCACGGCGGGTTCGGCGATCTGGATGATCCCCGAGGGGCCGTTTCCATTTTTTGCGGCTCCGTTCTTGGTGCCGTTGCCGTTTTTCCCGTTGCCGTTGTCCTTCTGCGGCTTGGAGCCGGAAATCACGATCGCCTCGAACTCCTGGCCCACATGGTTGACCAGGAGTGCGGCCTCCACGGTGTCCAGCGCCATGCGTTCCATCCGCGATGCCAGCTGGTCGGATCCGGCCATGATCTCCGGCAGGGACGGCAGGGCTTCCCGAGCCCAGGCCGGTACAGGCTTGCCATTGCTCAGGGCTTCGCAGATCACCAGGACAAAGCGGTCGATCAGACGCCGGAGCGGTGCCGTGGTGTGGGCATAGGCAGCGCCGATGGCGGACTGGATGGCGTCTTTCGGGACTGTGCCGTCGAACGCCGTGTAGCTGGCACCGCGGAACAGCATGCCGGCGGAGTGCAGGATGGCCAGTTGCCGGGGTTCGGTCGGGTCAAGGCTGCGGAGGTATTCGCCGTAGCTGATCTTGCCGTCCCACGGCTTGCCCAATGCCTCAGTCTGGAGACGGAAGTGACGCAGGGAGCGCTCGTCCGGGGCGGGCATGGTGCGCAGGATGCCCACTTCTCCCGCCAGCATCAGGTCTGCCGCCGCCATCCCCGTCATCAGGGAGATCTGGGCGTTCCAGTCCTCCACCGGAAGCTGCGGCGCCGCGGCAATCCGGTAGCCGCCGTCGGGCAGCTGCACGATTTCCTGCTCGGGCATGTTCAGGCTGGCGCCGCCACGCTGCCGCTCCAGTTCAACGCGCTTGAGGCCCACTTCCTTCAGGAGCTGCAGGACAGGGCCGGCCGTCCCGGCGTCGAATTCGGCCTGGACTCCCTTGTAGCTCAGCTTGGCCCGGCTCCGGATGGTGGCCCTCTGGACGCTCACAGTGGAGACCTGCGCGGCGTCGTTCAGCCCGAACTCCCAGACGTAGGCGGAACACAGCTGGCCGGCCAGAAGGCTGCCTGCCCCTTCGCTGATGACTTCCGGGTGCAGCGGGATACGGCCGTCAGGGGCGTAGAACGTCTGGCCGCGGCGCCGGGTCTCTGCGTCCAGTCCGCCTCCGGGGCGGACAAAGGACGGCACGTCAGCGATGGCGTAAAGCACCCGGTAGCCAGTGCCCGCACGCTCGATGAACAGCGCCTGGTCCAGGTCAGTGGACGACGCCGGATCGATAGTGAGGAACGCCACTTCCGTCAGGTCAGCACCCGGCAACTCGTGCGCGGCCACTGCCGCTTCCGCGTCCCGGACCGCCTCCGCCGGGTAGGGCCCCGGCAGTTCCAGCTCGGTCCGCAGGGCGCTCAGCGCCGCCGCGAGGTCGTTCGTCTGCTCGTGGACATTGGGGGCCAACCTATGATGTGACACGAAAATCAGGTTAGCTCGATTTCCACGGATCGTGCACGCCCGCCGCACGCCACGCGGTGGATTGTCAGGATGCGCCGGCGTCCAGGGCCGCCAGAAGTGCCACGGCCGCCGCTGCGGGGTCCGAGGCTTCGGTGATGGCACGCACCACAACAATCCTGCCGGCGCCGGCCTCCACCACCTGCTCCACGTTGCCGAGATCGATGCCTCCGATGGCAAACCAGGGCAGCGTGGCCTGGGTGCCACCGGCAGCGCGGACGGCTTCGGCCGCGTACCGCACCAGGTCAAGGCCGACGGCGGCCCGGCCCGGTTTCGTCGGCGTGGCCCAGACCGGTCCTACGCAGAAGTAGTCCAGGCCGCCTTGGTCAGTCAGCCCACCGGACAGCCGGATGGCCCCTTCGATCTGCTCGGCGGTGTGCGTGGAAAGGCCGATCGCGGCTGGTGCCCCGAGCAGCGTGCGGGCGGAAGCGACCGGCAGATCCTTCTGCCCGATGTGGAAGACGGGGGCGCCGGACAGCAGCGCGATATCGGCACGGTCATTGACTGCCCACAGCTTTCCGTGGCGTTCGGCCGCGGCCTGAAGCACGGCCAGCAGCTCCAGCTCCTCGGCTGCCTCGATGGCCTTGTCCCGGAGCTGGATGATGTCCACGCCGCCGGCAAACGCCGCGTCCACAAACTCGCCAAAGTCCCCGCGGTCCCGGCGCGCGTCGGTGCACAGGTACAGCTTGACGCTGTGCGGGAGGCCGGTGTTTGTGCCGCCGGCGGGGTCTGTTCCGGTCAAGGATTCGGGAGCGGCGGAGGGGGCGGAGGGCGTGCCTGCAGCGGCGAAGGATTGCGCGTTCATGGAATCCAGCCTAAGTCCCCTAAACTGGGCGGGTACTGCGGGAGCCCGTTGCAGCCGTCACAAAGCGGCCGGGCTGAGAGGGCGTCAGAGCCGACCGCTTGACCTGATCCGGCTAGTACCGGCGTAGGGAAGGAACATATGCCCCCCGCAATAAGCAGCCCACCTGAGCCTGCACCAGCCAGCCCGGCCACCGCCCTGCACGCGGACGTGGCCGTCATCGGCGGCGGAGTCATCGGCCACGCCATAGCCTGGGAAGTCCGGCGGTCCGGCCGTTCCGTCGTGCTGATCGATGACGCGCCCGGCAACGGCGCCAGCTGGGCAGCCGCCGGCATGCTGGCCCCTGTGAGCGAACTGCATTACCAGGAGGAAGACCTCCTTGAGCTGATGCTTGCATCTTCCGGCCTGTGGCCTGCCTTTGCGGCGGACCTCGCCCTGGCCGGGGCTGGCGATACCGGATATCTGACGACGCCGACCCTCGCCATCGGCGCGGACGCTGCGGACCGCCGGGCGCTGATGGACCTCCGGGCCGTGCAGCAGGCCAGCGGCCTGGTGGTGGAACCCCTGACTGTCCGTGAGGCCAGGACCAGGGAATCCCTGCTCAGCCCGGCCATATCCTGCGCCCTGGACATCCCCGCCGACCACCAGGTGGATCCACGGAAGCTGGTGGCGTGCCTCCAGGAAGTCCTGGCCATCCACGAACCGGGAGCAGGAACAGCCGTGGCAGGTGCCCGCGGGGGATTCGCCGTTGACCAACGGGCTGCTTCCCTTCTTTGGGAGGACGGCCGTGTCAGCGGGGCGAGGCTCGCCCACGGCGGAAGCGTCCAGGCCGGGGAGACCATCGTGGCCAACGGATTGCAGGCGGGGTCGCTGGATGGCCTCCCGGTTGGACTGCACCTGCCCCTGCGGCCCGTCTACGGTGACATCCTGCGGCTGGCTGTTCCGCGGCACCTGCGCCAGCTCCTCACCTCCACTGTCCGCGGAATGGTCCATGGTGTGCCGGTCTACATCGTTCCCCGGCAGGACGGCACGGTGGTGATCGGGGCTACGCAGCGAGAGGATGCCCTCGCAGGGACGGGCGACGCCGCTGTCTCGGCCGGCGGCGTCTATCAGTTGCTGCGTGACGCCCAAGTCCTGGTGCCGGCCGTCTCGGAGCTTGAACTCCTGGAATGCACGGCCCGGGCAAGGCCGGCGACCCCGGACAACGCACCTCTCCTCGGCCGCGTACCGGTTTCCGCACCAGGGAGGGGGAACGCGGGGAACGTTGCCGGGCTGATCGTTGCCACCGGGTTCTTCCGCCACGGAGTGCTGCTTGCGCCGGCGGCGGCGGCCATCTGCCGGGACCTGCTGGACGGCCGGACGGATCCTCGATGGGGGGCCCTCAGCCCGGCCCGCTTTTCAGGAAAGCACCACGTAGCCGGCACACAGTCCCCACCCAAGGACATCAGCAGCATGAAGGACCTCGACCCACAGAAGGAATCAGCATGAACATCACCCTCAACGGCTCGCGCCATTCCGTGGCGGACGACGCCTCCATCACCACCCTCATCAGCCAGATCACAGGCCGTCCGCTTGCAGCCAACGGCCAGGCAACAGACGGGCAGAAACTCGGCGTCGCCGTCGCCCATAACTCCGAAGTAGTACCCCGCAGCCAGTGGTTCGTCACGGCGCTCGCCGAAGGTGACGACGTCGAACTGGTCACAGCAGTCCAGGGAGGCTGACACCATGACAGTAACCAGCAATATCAGCACACAGAACTCGCCCGAGGCCGCCGACAGGCTGGTCATCGACGGCGTCGAGCTCGGCTCCCGCCTCATCATGGGCACCGGGGGAGCCCCGAGCTTGGACGGGCTGGGCGCTGCCCTGTTGGCGTCCGGAACCGAACTGACCACGGTGGCCATGCGGCGCTATTCGCCGGCCGAATCTGGGTCCCTTTTCCAGCTCCTGGTGGACCGCGGGATCCGGATCCTGCCCAACACCGCAGGCTGCTTCACCGCCCGGGACGCGGTCATGACGGCGGAACTCGCCCGCGAAGCGCTGGAAACCGACTGGCTCAAGCTGGAAGTCATCGCCGACGAACAGACGCTGCTGCCGGACGCCGTGGAGCTCGTGGACGCCACGGAACAGCTGGTAAACCGGGGCTTCAAAGTGTTCGCCTACACCAACGATGACCCGGTCCTGGCCCTGCGGCTGGAAAACCTGGGTGCCACCGCGGTCATGCCGCTCGGAGCGCCTATCGGCACCGGCCTGGGAATCCTGAATCCACACAACATCGAACTGATCGTCTCGCGCGCCTCGGTGCCCGTGGTGCTGGACGCCGGCATCGGCACGGCATCCGACGCCGCACTGGCCATGGAGCTTGGCTGTGATGCCGTGCTGCTGGCCACCGCGGTCACGCGTGCGCAGAACCCGGCACTTATGGGGGAGGCCTTCAAACACGCCGTCATCGCCGGTAGGCTGGCGAAAGCGGCCGGCAGGATTCCGCGCCGCGAGCACGCCCTGGCGTCATCGGCCTTGGAAGGCCGGGCAGAGTTTCTCTAGGCCGGCTTCCCCAGGCCAGGCGCCGTCGATCAAACGCCGGGGCGGGCTCACCAGACGAGCCAAGGAGGCCCCTGTGGCCGGCAGGAAAGACACACTCACGCGCGAGCGGATCAACGCCGTCCTCGCCGCGCTGCCCGGCTGGCAGTACCGGCTGGGCGGGCTGGTCGCTGTCTATAAGACGCCGACGGCGGCAGCCGCACTGGAGCTGATTGCCGCCGTCGGACGCCTGGCGGAAGAGCAGAACCACCATCCGGACCTTGAATGGCGCTACAACAAGGTGCATCTCCGCTACACCTCCCACGACGCCGGCGGCGAGGTCACGGAGCGGGATGCCGCTGCTGCGGCGGCTGTGAGTGCTGCTGCAGCCCGGCTCGGCGCCACTGCCCAACCGGTGGGTTAAACGACGGTGACCACCACCCTGCTGGGTGGTGGTCACCGGTACTTAAGAAACGAGCCCGAACTACAGTTTGAGCGCCTGCGTCAGCCGCTGCGCATCGTGGCTTTGGCGCGTCCGTCCCAGGTAGATGACCGTCCCGATGGCAGCGACGGTGCCGAGCGCCATGGGCAGGACCCAGGGAATCCACGTCAGGCCCGGCTGGTAGCCAAGACCTGCCGCCATGAAGATGGTCCAGCTGACCGCGCCCACCACAACGGCGACCCCTGCGGGCAACCCCGTCCCGTACCGGGTATGGCGCTTGTCATTGGCCCAGACAACAAAGCCTGCGGCCACAGTGACCAGGACAACGATGGTCAGCGAAAGCATTGAATCTCCTCGGAAAGCAGTGGCCAGCCGCCAAAGCGGCTGGCCACGGACGTGCTAGAACTGGCCGAAACCGACCTTGCGGGCCTCTTCGGCGCCGATTTCCACGTAGCCCAGGGCGTTGCCGGGAACGATGATGATGCGTCCCTTGTCGTCCTTGAGGCGGAGGTCGGTGCCCTTGGTGATGGCTTCTTCAACGACCGTGGCTACAGCGTCAGCATCCTGAGCCGATTCCAGGACGATTTCGCGGCCGATGTTCTGAATGCCGATCTTAATTTCCAACAGGGGGCCTCCCAGCCAATCAAAGTTTCTTGGGTTCTCTCATTTGTAGTCTAGGACTCTTTGGGGAAGCGTGAGATTCCGCGCCAAGCTAAACGGTAAATGAGGTCGCTGGCCACATCGAGGTCCAGGTTCCCGTCCGTTTCAAGCCAATACCGCGCGCTGACCTGGGCCATACCGGCCAGGCCGCGGCCCAGGAGCTGCGCCTCCAGCTGGGGCAGCTTGGTGTCCTCGGCAATCACGCGGGCAACGGCGTCCGCGAACGTCTTGTTGAATGTCTCGAGGCGTGAACTGACATCGGGATCGTTGATGAGGTCCGATTCGAAGACCAGGCGGTGGGCTTGGTCGTCGCTGGCGATAAAGCGGTAGTAAGCGCGCATAACCGCCTGGACACGTTCGTCATTGTCGGTTGTGGAGCTCAGCGCGCCGAGCATCAGGTCCGTCAGCGACGCGAGATGGCTGTCCAGCAGGGCAAGATACAACTCGCGTTTGGACGGGAAGTGCTGGTACAGCACCGGTTTGCTGACATGGGCCGTTTCGGCGATTTCATCCATGGCGGCGCCGTGGTATCCATTGGCGACAAAAACCTCCTGGGCCGCCGCGAGGAGCTGCGCCCGGCGCTCGTCCCGGGGAAGCCGGGCGGAGCGCTGCCCTGTAGTGCGTTGAGGTGTTGGCGGTTCCCCGCCGGACGCCCGGTCAGCCCGTGCTTCATGGACCACAGTTGCCCTACTTTCCCTTGCCGTTACCTACACAATACTGCGCGGTAATATGACCGTGCGGCATCTCGGGGCATACATTGAAGTATGGCTTCGACTTTGACCGCAAATGATTCCTCTGTCTCGCTTAACCCGCTCGTGGAGCCCGCCGGTGAACTGACGCCGGCCGAGGTGGAACGCTACTCTCGGCACCTCATCATTCCCGAAATCGGAGCGGTGGGGCAGCGCCGGCTGAAGAACGCCAAGGTGCTGGTCATCGGTGCCGGGGGACTGGGCTCGCCGGCGCTGCTCTACCTGGCGGCAGCGGGCGTGGGAACCCTGGGAATCATCGACGACGACGACGTTGACCTCAGCAACCTGCAGCGCCAGGTGATCCACGGCGTCACCGACGTAGGACGGCCCAAGATCGAATCCGCGCGGGACGCCATCACGGCTCTGAACCCGCTCGTGGAGGTCCGGCTGCACAACGTCAGGCTGGATGCCACTAATGCACTGGAGCTGTTCGCGGACTACGACCTGATCCTGGACGGGGCGGACAACTTCGCCACCCGCTACCTGGTCAACGATGCCGCCGCCATCCTCGGCAAGCCCTATGTGTGGGGCTCGATCTTCCGCTTCGACGGCCAGGTCAGCGTGTTCTGGGAAAAGCACGGACCCACCTACCGGGACCTCTATCCGGAGGCTCCGCCGGCCGGATCCGTGCCCTCCTGCGGCGAGGGCGGCGTCTTCGGCATGCTCTGCGCAGCTGTGGGATCACTCATGGTGACCGAGGCAGTCAAGCTGATCACCGGCGTCGGGCGTTCACTCCTGGGCCGGGTGGCACTGTTTGACGCGCTGGGCGGCAGCTGGCGCGAGATCCGGGTGTCCAAGGACCCGGCGGCCGAACCCATTACGGAGCTGACGGACTACGAAGCCTTCTGCGGCATCACCCCGGCCGCGGCCGCGGACATCGAGCACACCGTGACGGCCACCCAGCTGGCCACCATGCTGGCATCCCGGAAGGCAGGCCTGAAGGACTTCGAGCTGGTGGACGTCAGGGAAACCGGCGAACACGACATCGTGAGCATCGACGGCTCGGTGCTGATCCCGCAGGGCAGGATCCTCGCGGGGGAGGCCTGGGCGGAACTTCCGCAGGACAAGGACATTGTGTTCCACTGCAAGGCCGGCACCCGGTCAGCTAAAGTGCTGGAGGCTGCGCGGAAGGCCGGCTACCAGCGGGTCAGCCACCTCGACGGCGGAATCCTGGCCTGGGTGCGCGACGTGGAACCGCAGAAGCCGGTCTACTGACCGGGCGGGTCAGGCGGTTTCGAGGCCCCGGTGGTCCACGGGGCACTCCGCCTGCGCTGCCGTGGCCGGCTGCTCCACGGTGATGCCGTACAGGGTTTCGAGCGCGGACACGTAGTCGTCCTGCTGGCCGTTGGCGGCGAGCTCACGGGCACGGACGGTGGGAACGTGCAGCAGCTGCTTGACCATCCGGCGGAGGGCGAACTCCACTTCCTCGGCGGCGGCCGTGCAGCCGTGGCGGGCACGGACGCGCTCCATCTCCGCGTCCAGGACGTTCATGGTGTGCCGGCGGAGCGCCACGATGGCGGAATCCACCGAGCGCGCTTCCCGTTCCTGTTCGAAAGCCCGGGCAGCGCCGGACACAATGCCGCTGGCCTGGGTCAGTGACTCGGCCTGTTCCTGGGGTGCCGCCAAACGCACGGATTCGAGCGTAAGCAGCTCAACGCCGTCGAGCTGGCCGACTTCCGGGTCAAAATCATGGGTGAGGGCGAGGTCAATGGCGATCAGCGGCTGGGGAGACCCGGCGCGGATCTCGGCAAGTTCGCCGGCCTCGACCCGGGTGTCGGAGCCGCTGCAGCCGATCATGACGTCGGCCGCGGCCACGGCTACCGGCAAGGATTCGCTGTCCAACGCTGTTCCGCCGCGGGTGGCGACGAACGCTTCGGCACGGCCCGAGGAGGAGAACACGGAGATGTCGGTGCAGCCCCGTTCGCGGAGCAGCGCCATGGTGGCGCCGGCGTAGGCGCCTGTGCCGAACACCACCGCCTTCTTCGCTGACCAGTCGTGGCTCTCGGAAAGATCGGTGGCCAGATCCAGTGCCACTGAAACGATGGACAGGCCCCTGGAGCCGAGGGCGGTCTGCGCCCCGACGTCCTTGGCCGTTTTGGAGGCGGCCTGGAAGAGGCGCACCAGGCCGGAGCTGGCAGTGCCCTCGTGCTGGGCAGTGATGAGTGCGCGGCGGACCTGGCCGGCAATTTCACGTTCACCCACGACGGCGGAGTCCAGCCCGGCGCTGACGGCGAAAAGGTGTTGGCTGACTTCGGGGCCGGTGCGTGTGCTGAAGGAGCGAGACACGAGCTGTTCGTTGAGTCCGCTGAGGCCGCTGATCTCGGACACGAGGGCCGCCCGGGCAGCCTCAACATCGTCAGCGTGGGGCGCTTCACCGTAGATTTCGTACCGGTTGCAGGTGGCAAGCACCACCGCACCCGTCACTGCCGGCGATCCGGAGAGTGCGGATATAGCGATCCCAGAAGCACCGTTGCTCAGTTGAGCAACGGTCTCAAGGTCGATGTCGGCGTGTGTAGCCACCAATGAAAAAAGAACCACAGCAGATCAATCATAGCTTTTTCGTAGCCCGGTAGAACAACCCGCCCAACGGCAACGGGCGGCGAAGGGCCGTGATTCCTGCCACGGTGCGTCCTGGGCGGCTCCAGGTGACAGGCTGTCGTTATCTTTTAGGGCCGATTTTGGGCACAATCAAAGGCATGACTTCCAGCTCCGCCGTGTCCAATGCCGTGTCTAGTGTCCCGTCTAACGACAGAGCCCTTGCTGCCGGCCATCCGCTGATGGACGGCCGCACCGCAGATTCGCCGCTCATCACCGCTTACCGTGGCGGCAAGCCTTCACGGCGGCCGGTGTGGTTCATGCGCCAGGCCGGACGCTCCCTGCCGGAATACCTGAAGGTGCGCGACGGCGTGGCCATGCTGGATTCCTGCCTGCGGCCCGAGCTCGCGGCCGAGATTACGCTGCAGCCCGTCCGGCGCCATGACGTGGACGCTGCCATTTTCTTCTCCGACATCGTCATTCCGCTCAAGCTCGCCGGCGTCGGCGTGGACATTGTGCCGGGCGTGGGCCCCGTGCTGGACAAACCGGTGCGCACGGCTGCAGACGTTGCTGCCCTGCCCCAGCTGACCTGGGAAGCGCTGGAACCGATCCGCGAAGCCGTGCGGCTGACCGTCGCCGAGCTGGGCAAAACCCCGCTGATCGGCTTTGCCGGTGCCCCGTTCACCCTCGCCGCCTACATGGTGGAGGGCAAGCCCTCCCGTGACCACCTGGGCCCGCGCACCATGATGCACGCGGACCCGGAAACCTGGACGGCGCTGGCCAACTGGGCCGCCGACGCCTCGGGGATGTTCCTCCGCGCCCAGCTGGAAGCCGGCGCCTCCGCCGGACAGCTGTTTGACTCCTGGGCTGGATCGCTGGGCCTGGCCGACTACACCAAGTTCGTGGCACCGGCCTCGGCCCGTGCGCTGGATCATGTCCGCCACCTCGGCGCGCCGCTGATCCACTTTGGTACCGGAACCTCCGAACTGCTTGTTGCCATGCGCGACGTCGGCGTGGACGTGGTGGGCGTGGATTACCGCCTTCCGCTGGATGAGGCCAACCGGCGCCTGGGCGGAACGGTGCCGCTGCAGGGCAACATCGACCCCGCGCTGCTGTCCGCGCCGTGGGACGTGCTGGAAGCCCATGTCCGTGCGGTCATTGCGGCCGGCGCTTCTGCGCCGGGCCACGTGCTCAACCTTGGACACGGGGTGCCGCCGGAAACCGACCCCACGGTCCTGACCCGCGTTGTAGAACTCATCCACTCCATTTCCCCGGAGTAGGACCGTGAGCAGTTCCGTGACACCGGCCCAGACCGCCGTCGTCCTGGGCGGCGGCATCTCCGGCCTGCTGGCCGCACGCGAGCTGGCAGCTGCCGGACGCACCGTCACCGTCCTGGAAGCCACAGCATCCTGGGGCGGCTGCGTGGGCAGCCACGTGGTGGCCGGCCTCACCCTGGACAGCGGAGCAGAGTCCTTCGCCACACGCTCCTCAGCCGTGGCGGACCTTGCTGCTGAACTGGGACTCGGCGGCAACGTTGTGGCGCCCCGCCCGGGCGGCGCCTGGGTGCAGCTTCCGGACGGCCCCCGCGAACTGCCCAAGACCGGAGTCCTGGGCATTCCCGCCAACCCTTGGGACCCGGAGGTCAGGCGGTCCCTCGGATTTGCGGGTTCGCTGCGGGCGTCGCTGGACAAGTACCTGCCGGCGTCGATCGGCGCGTCGGCGGACGTCACCAGCGTCGCGGCGCTGGTGCGGGCCCGGATGGGCCGCCGCGTGTTGGACCGCCTCGTAGCCCCGGTGGTGGGCGGCGTGCACTCCGCGGACCCCGGACTCCTGGACGTGGACATGGTGGCCCCCGGCCTCCGGGCCGGAATCCGTGAGCACGGTTCCCTCGCAGCCGCGGTGGCCGCCCAGCGGCGCGGTTCCACCCAGCCGTCCGTTGCGAAGGCGGGTTCCGCCGTCGCCGGCCTCAACGGCGGGATGCACACCCTGGTGTCGGCCCTGCTCAGCGATCTCCGCAGCCGCGGGGTCACCCTGATGAGTGGAACAGCCGCGGACGCCGTCGAACGGACGCCGGACGGGTGGCGGGTCACCGCCGGTGACGCAGCGTACGACGGCGGCCTGCTGGTGGTGGCGCTGCCCGGCCCGGCCGCAGTGGGGCTGCTTCAGGCGGCCGTACCCGCCCTCGCCGGCAGGAGCCCCGAAAGCGGGCCGGAAGTCCGGCTCGTTACCCTGGTGGTGGACCTGCCCGAACTTGACCGCCGGCCGCGGGGCACCGGGATCCTCGTGGCCCCCCAAACGCCGGGCATCCAGGCTAAAGCCCTCACGCATGCAACCGCCAAGTGGGATTGGCTCGCCGCTGCGGCAGGTCCCGGGACGCACGTGCTGCGGCTCTCGTACGGCCGCCTGGAAGCCTCGGAACCCGCGACCGCAGAAACCGGCGGCTCCGCCCCAGCCGCCGACACTGAACTCCTGGCTGCTGCCTTGCACGACGCTTCGGCCCTGCTGGACGTCCCGGTGCAGGGGACCGACGTCGTTGGCTGGGATGTTGTCAGGTGGCAAGGGGCCCTGCCGTTCGCGGCCGTAGGACACAAAGCCCGGGTGGCCGAGGTCAGGAAGCTCTGCGCGGCAGAGGCTGGCCTCGGCATTGTGGGCGGATGGGTGGCCGGCAACGGACTCGCCGCCGTGGTGGCCGATACCCGAAAAGAAATTCGCAGCCTGCTCAGCTGACCATCGCTCCTGTTCAGTGGAATATGGGCCTTGAAGGGACCACTCCGGGGTGCAGTTTCCGGTTTTCAATCCACCCCCTGATGTGGCTAGGGTCGATAACTATGGTTATTTACAGGTCCGAATTTTCCCGTTCCCGGACCAGTATCCATGGGGGACTCCGGCGTGGCGCTGCAGCGGCTGCCGTCGGAGCGGTACTGGTCCTGTCCGCCGGCGTGCCGGCATCCCAGGCGGCTGACGGCAGCGCCGAACCCCCAGGGTCCGCCGAGGTTGCGGCCGACGGGGACCTCGCCGGGGTCGGTGGCCTGCTGAATGGACTCCTGGGCGGTTCCGGCGGACAGGCCAAAGCCTCACCGGAACCGACTCCGGCCCCCTCAGGATCGTCCACTCCGACGGCCACGGCTACACCGTCTCCCGCCCCCACGTCCACGGCCCCCACGTCAACTGCGCCGACGTCGTCCGCTCCGTCGACATCTGCCAGCCCAGCGCCGCAGGGCACCACTCCGCAGGGCACGGCTCCCCAAGGTGCCGTCCCGACGTCGAGCGCTCCGGCGCCGCTCAGCACGTCCCCGGATGCCGCAGGTTCAGCGGCAGGCACGCAGCCGAACGGCCAGCCCGGCACCCCAGCCGACGCGACGCAGGAAGCCGATCCTGCTGCGGACCAGCCCACGGACACCCACAGCACCAACGCCACGCCTGTTTCGGGACCGGGGCGCCACGGAAACGCGCCTGCCAGCCGGGACAACATGGCGTCCGCCACGGCAGCAGCCGCGGCCGCCGAACCCGCGAAGGTCTGGCTTGGTGTGGGACTGGTGGGGTCCGCCGGAGCCGCTGGCCTCCTTTTTGCCCGGATCCGCCAGATCTGACCTCAGTGCCGGATTGGCTCACAACCCACGCTTCGCCGAACGTGTGACATTGAGCACTTCTACGTCTTGTAGAAGTCGCTGGTTTCGACTTGGCGGTAGGGAAGGGGCAAACTGGTAACCATGAGCCACACTTCTGCCGAATCTGTCACTAAAACCGAAGAATCAGCCGAGCAGTTCTTCACTCTCTGGACTGTTTTCAAGCGGTCCGAGGAACTGGTGCGCAGCGCTGATGCTGCCGCCGATTTCGATGCCCTGTTGGTCCGCCTGGCCGAGGCCGGCGTGACGCACCGCGGCAGCTACGACGTCTCCGCGATGCGCGCCGACGCCGACATCATGGTGTGGCTCCACGGCCCGAAGCCCGAAGCGCTGCAGCAGGCCATCCGCGACATCCGCCGCAGCACGCTTTTCGCCGGAACCGAGATTGTCTGGTCCGCCATGGGCGTGCACCGGGAAGCCGAGTTCGCCAAGAACCACACCCCCGCTTACTCACGCGGTGTGGCCCCGGCCGAATGGCTCTGCGTCTACCCGTTCGTGCGCTCCTATGAGTGGTACATCCTGCCCGAGGAAGAACGCGGCAAGATGCTGCGCGACCACGGTATGCTGGGCCGGGAGTTCCCGCAGGTCATCTCCAACACGGTATCCTCCTTCGCCCTGGGAGACTGGGAATGGATCCTGGGACTGGAAGCCCCAGAACTGGTGGACCTCGTGGACCTCATGCGCCACCTCCGCGCCACCGAAGCACGCAACCACGTACGGGAGGAAATCCCGTTCTACACCGGCCGCCGCATCACCGCAGCCGAGGTCGCTGAGGTCCTCGCATGACCCAGCCCGATCCTGCGGCGGGCGCCGTGCTCACCGGAATCAACCCGGTCACCGAAGCCGGCCGGATGGCGCCCAAAAACTATGACGGCGTCCTGCTGGCCTCCTTTGGCGGGCCCGAAGGCCAGGACGACGTCATCCCGTTCCTACGCAATGTCACCCGCGGCCGCGGCATCCCGGACGAGCGGCTGGAAGAGGTTTCCCGGCACTACCGGGCAAATGGCGGCATCAGCCCCATCAACCAGCAAAACCGCGAGCTCAAGGCAGCCCTGGAAGCGGAGCTCAGCGCCCGCGGCATTGAGCTTCCCGTGCTGTGGGGCAACCGCAACTGGGACCCCTACATTCCGCAGACCCTGCAGGACGCGTACGACGCCGGCCACCGCAAACTGCTGATGGTCACCACAAGTGCCTACTCCTGTTACTCCAGTTGCCGCCAGTACCGCGAGGACATCGGCATCGCCCTGACGGAGACAGGACTGGACGGCCGGCTTGAGGTGGACAAGGTCCGCCAGTACTTCGACCACCCCGGCTTTGTGGAGCCCTTCATCGAAGGCACCGCAGCCGGGCTGGCGGACGTGCGGGCGCAGCTTGCGGCCGCGGGAACACCGGACGCCCCCGTGCACATCCTTTTTGCCACCCACTCCATCCCCACCCGGGATGCCGAGGCCGCCGGACGGTCTGCGGACGAACCGCGCGAGTTCGACGAAGGTTCCGCCTACGTGGCCCAGCACCTGGCCACCGGCGCCGCAGTCATCAGCCGAGTGCAGGCCGAGTCAGGCCTGACCGCACCCTGGTCGCTCGTCTACCAATCCCGCTCGGGCGCGCCGCACGTGCCCTGGCTGGAACCGGACATCAACGACGCCATCGCCGACCTGGCTGGCCAGGGCATCAAAGGCGTCGTCATCGTCCCGCTGGGCTTTGTCAGCGACCACATGGAAGTTGTCTGGGACCTGGACACCGAAGCTCTGGAAACCAGCCGTAACCTCGGCCTGGCTGCCACGCGTGTACCCACCCCCGGCAACCACCGGAAGTTTGTGAACGGCCTGGTGGACCTCATCTCCGAACGGACGCTCGCCAACAACATCAGCGACCGGCCCGCCGTGACCGGACTGGGCCCCTGGTACGACGTCTGCCGGCCGGGATGCTGCGCGAACTTCCGCGGCGAAAAGCCCACCATCGCCGGAGCCGACACCACCGTCGGCACCGGACACGACGCATACCCGGGCGCATCTGCGGGCGCTCCCGGGAGAGAAGGAACCCCGTGACCGTACGGATCGGAACCAGGGCCAGCAAGCTCGCCCTGACCCAGACCCAGCAGACGGCGGACCAGCTGGCCGCCGTCGGAGGCTTCCCCGTGGAGCTGGTGCACATCACCACCGAGGGCGACGTCAGGACAGGGTCCCTGTCCCAGATGGGCGGCACCGGGGTGTTTGTCGCCGCCCTGCGCGATGCCCTCCTGCAGGACACCTGCGATGTCGCTGTGCACTCACTCAAGGACCTTCCCACGGGCGCCGCGCCGGGCCTCACCATCGCCGCAACGCCCAAGCGTGCGGACGTGCGGGACGTCCTGTGCGCCCGCGACGGCCTAAAGCTGGCTGATCTGCCTCAAGGCGCCAAGGTGGGCACCGGCTCTCCGCGCCGAGCTGCCCAGTTGCGTGCCGCCCGCCCTGACCTGGAAGTGCAGGACATCCGCGGCAATGTGGATACCCGTCTGGGCCGCGTGCCCGGCCTGCCCGGAAACGCCGCCGGCGCACCGGGTGACCTGGACGCCGTCGTACTGGCCGCCGCAGGCCTGGAACGCATCGGCCGCCTGGACGCCGTCAGCGAATTTTTCGAGATGGACGTGATGCTGCCGGCGCCCGGACAGGGTTCGCTGGCCATCGAATGCCGGACGGCTGACGCCCCGCGCAAGGCAGGTTCCACCGAGGGGTCGCAGAGTGTTTTGGCGCAGGCCCTGGCCGCGCTCAACGATGAGGACACCCGCCTCGCCGTGACCGCCGAGCGTGCCGTGCTGGCCCGCCTCGAGGCCGGCTGCGCCGCCCCCGTGGGTGCCTTCGCGTACCGCAAGGGCAGCATGCTGTACCTCGAGGCGGCGGTGTGCGCCGTGGACGGCACCAAGACTGTGCGCGAAAAGAAGGCAACCGACGGTCTCACCGAGGTTGGTGCCACGCTGCTCGGCATCGAGGTGGCCGAGCTCCTGCTGGCTGCCGGCGCCGCGGAGATCGCGGACCTTGCAGCCTCCTGATGACCTGGCGGGCGCTCTGGGTGGCCGGCGCGTCCTGATCACCCGTAGCGCCGACCGTGCCGGGCCGCTGGCCGCGCTGCTCGGCGGTCTGGGGGCCGAACCGTTGCTTTTGCCGCTCATCGACTTTGAACGGGCCGCGGACCAGTCGGCTCTCGATGCCGCGCTGGATGATCTGGTGGCCGGGGGCTTCGACTGGCTGGTGGTCAGCAGCATCACCGCGGTGCGTGTGCTCGTGGAAAAAGCGGTTGAGCGCGGCACCACGCCGGCCGGACTGGTGCCGGCGGGAACGAGGGTGGCCACCATCGGACCGTCCTCCCGGCGGATCCTCGAGGCCGCGGGCATTCCTGTGGCGCTGGCCCCGGTGGATATCCAGTCCGCCGAAGGGCTCGTGGAACTGTGGACCGCCGCGCCGGCGCGCGTGCTGCTGCCACAGGCCGACATCGCGGCCCCTGAACTGCGCGATGGCCTGGCAGCCAAGGGTGCCGACGTCACCGCAGTTGTGGCCTACCACACCGTGGACTACCCGGCCCGGCAAGAACTCCGCCTGGAGGCGGAACTGCCGTCCGCCGTCGGAATCTCCCACGCTTTCGCTCCCCGTGAGCTCAGTCAGTCGCAGACCCGCAGGGAGCTCGACGCCGGGACGCTCGACGCCGTCGTGGCCGCCTCGCCAAGCGCCGCGCGGCGCATTGCAGCGACCCTCCTGCCGCTGGGCCGCTGCCGTTTCATCGCCATCGGACGCCCGACGGCGGCAGAAGCTGCCGCCCTTGGCATCCCGGTGGCCGCCACCGCCCAAGTCCCCACCCCGGACGGCATAGTGGCCGCGCTGGGCACCGTATTTGCCAACGAAGGGAACACCCGATGAGCTTTCCGAACCACCGCCCGCGCCGCCTCCGCACCACGCCCGCCATGCGCCGGCTCACCGCCGAATACCGCCTGGCGCCTGCCGACCTGATCCTGCCCGCGTTCATCCGCGAAGGCCTCAGCGAACCGTCGCCCATCACCTCCATGCCCGGCGTCGTCCAGCACACCACCGACTCGCTAAAGCGCGCCGCCGCTGAAGCCGTGGAACTGGGCGTCGGCGGCATCATGCTCTTTGGCGTGCCCGCCGTGCGCGATGCCCGCGGCACCGCCTCCCTGGACCCGGACGGCGTGCTCAATAAAGCCATCCGCGACGTCCGCGCCGAGGTGGGCGACGACCTGGTCATCATGGGCGATGTCTGCCTGGACGAATTCACCGACCACGGCCACTGCGGCGTCCTGGACGCCGATGGCTATGTGGACAACGACGCCACGCTGGAGATCTACGGCCAGATGGCCGTGGCCCAGGCTGACGCCGGCGCCCATGTGCTGGGGCCCTCCGGCATGATGGACGGCCAGATCGCCGTGATCCGCCAGGCCCTTGAGGAATCCGGCCACAAAAACACCGTCATCCTGGCCTACGCTGCCAAGTACGCCTCCGCCTTCTACGGTCCCTTCCGGGAAGCCGTGGATTCGCAGCTCAAGGGCGACCGCCGCACCTATCAGATGGACGCCGCCAACCGCCGCGAAGCCCTCCTTGAGGTGGAGCTGGATCTTGAGGAAGGCGCAGACATGGTGATGGTGAAGCCGGCCATGAGCTACCTGGATATCCTGGCCGACGTCGCCGCCATGAGTCCCGTGCCCGTCTCGGCCTACCAGATCTCGGGTGAATACGCGATGATCGAGGCCGCCGCCGCCAACGGCTGGATTGACCGGCGGGGTGCCATCACGGAATCCATCCTCGGCATCAAGCGGGCCGGCGCCAACACCGTGCTGACTTACTGGGCCTCCGAAGTAGCAGGCTGGCTCAAGGAATCCTGACGCGGCAGGGAATGTTTCCGGATGCTCGGTGGTTTGTATGCGTATGCATGAAAACAGCGAGCCTTCCGTAACCACTCCGTCCACCCCGGGCAACCCCACTGCCCCTGTCCCCGCGGACACCATCCTATTGGGCGTCAGTACCTTCGGCGACGTCGACCTGGCTGCCGACGGCGCACCCAAGCACCACGCGGAGGTGCTGCGCCAGGTGGTGGAACAGGCCAAGGTGGCCGACGCCGTCGGACTGCACTCCTTCGGCGTGGGGGAGCACCACCGCAGGGACTTCGCCGTCAGTGCGCCGGACGTGGTGCTCGCAGCCATCGCCACGGCCACGGAAAACATCCGGCTCGGCAGTGCCGTCACGGTCCTGAGCTCGGACGATCCCATCCGCGTCTTCCAGCGCTTCGCCACACTCGACGCCGTCTCCAACGGCCGCGCCGAAGTGATCCTGGGCAGGGGTTCGTTCACCGAGTCCTTCCCGCTCTTTGGCTACGACCTGGGCGACTACGACGCGCTGTTCGAGGAGAAGCTGGACATCTATGACCGCGTCCGCTCCCAGAACCCGGTGAACTGGGACGGCCGCACCCGGGCGTCGCTTCGGGGCCAGATGGTCTATCCGCACGTGGAAGGCCGCCTGCTTCCCACCTGGATCGGAGTGGGCGGCTCACCCCAGTCCGTAGTCCGCACGGCCACCTACGGGTACCCCATGGTCCTGGCGATCATCGGCGGCGAGCCCGAGCGTTTCCGCCCGTATGCCGATCTGTACCGGCGCACGCTGGCCGAAGCCGGTAAGGAACCGCAGGCACTCTCCGTGCATTCGCCCGGCTACGTGGCCGAAACTGACGAGCAGGCCCTCGAGGAGTACTACCCGCACTGGCTCGCCACGCGGAACAAGATCGGCGCGGAACGCGGCTGGGGACCGGCCGGGCGCGGCGAATACGAAGCCGCGGCCGACGAGGACGGCGCCTTGTTCGTTGGTTCCCCGGAGACCGTGGCGGCGAAGATCGCCCGGCTCAAGGGCACCCTCGGTGCGGACCGCTTCGAGATGAAGTACAGCAGCGGCACGCTGCCCCACGAGCAGATGCTGCGCTCCATCGAACTGTTCGGTTCCAAGGTGGCGCCACGCGTTGCGGACAAGCTTGCGGACATGCTCGCGGACCGCTGAGTCAGGCGGCCTCTTGATCCGGCAGCTACTGTATCCGGCGCCCGCACCATGGGGTGGCGCCGGATGCCACCGCACGTGATGGAAGAATAGGGGCATGACTCGTTCCGAAGACCTCTTCGCCCGTGCCCAGACCCTGATGCCCGGTGGCGTCAACTCACCCGTCCGTGCCTTCGGCTCGGTGGGCGGTACCCCGCGGTTTATGGTGTCGGCCCAGGGCCCATACCTGACCGATGCCGACGGCAAAGAGTACGTCGACCTGGTCTGCTCCTGGGGCCCGGCCCTTCTGGGGCACGCCCATCCGGCCGTACTGGAGGCGGTCCACGCGGCGGTGGACCGAGGCCTGTCCTTCGGCGCGTCCACCCCGGACGAGGCCAACCTGGCCGCCATCGTCCAGGAGCGCGTGCCGGCCGCCGAACGCGTGCGTATGGTCTCCACCGGCACCGAGGCCACCATGACGGCCGTCCGGCTGGCCCGCGGCTTCACCGGCCGGAACCTCATCATCAAGTTCGCTGGCTGCTACCACGGCCACCTGGACGGGCTGCTCGCCGCTGCAGGATCGGGTGTTGCAACCCTGGCGCTGCCGGGCTCGGCCGGCGTCACCGCAGCCACTGCCGCCGAAACGCTGGTCCTGCCCTACAACGACCTCGCCGCCGTCGAAGCCGCCTTTGCTGCGCACGGGCCGAACATCGCAGCCGTCATCACCGAAGCCGCCCCCGCCAACATGGGCGTGGTGACTCCGAGGGAGGGCTTCAACCTGGGCCTGTCCCGCATCACCCGCGAGCACGGCGCCCTGCTGATCCTGGACGAAGTGCTCACCGGCTTCCGCACCGGCTACTCCGGCTACTGGGGACTCACCGGCGGTGCTGCTGACGCGACGGAGCCGTGGACCCCCGACCTGCTCACGTTCGGCAAGGTCATCGGTGGCGGAATGCCGACGGCGGCCCTCGGCGGGCGTGCGGACGTTATGGACTACCTTGCACCCCTCGGCCCGGTGTACCAGGCAGGGACACTCTCCGGGAACCCCGTGGCCATGGCAGCCGGCGTAGCCACGCTGACGCACGCCACCCGCGACGTGTACTCCTTTGTGGACGCCCGCTCGCTGGAACTCTCCTCGGCGCTGTCCGCTGCCCTGGACAGTGCCGGTGTGGACCACTCCGTCCAGTTCGCCGGAAACCTCTTCTCCGTGGCATTCGGCACGTCCGCCAACGGCGTCCACAACTACGCTGACGCCCAGGCCCAGGAAACCTTCCGGTACGCGCCGTTCTTCCACTCCATGCTGGAAACCGGCGTTTACCTGCCGCCGTCGGTCTTCGAGGCCTGGTTCCTCTCGGCCGCCCACGACGACGCCGCGATGAACCGAATCTTTGACGCCCTCCCGGCCGCCGCGAAGGCTGCAGCTGCCGCGAAGGCCTAGCGCCGCCGTCGGCCGTTGACCGGCGCCTGCAACGGCTGAAGCAAGAAAATCCCCGTCTCCCGGACAAATCCCCGCACAAAGCGTGGGGGAAATGTCCGGGAGACGGGGATTTCCTGTTGGCGCGTCTACAGCACGTCCGAAAGGAAGCCCTTCAGGCGGTCAGTTGCGGGCGCCGTGAAGATCTGCTCGGGCGGACCCGATTCGACCACCACGCCGGCGTCCATAAACGTGACAGTGTCCGAGACGTTGCGGGAGAAGCCCATCTCGTGGGTCACCACCACCATGGTCATGCCGCCCTTGGCGAGGTCGGTCATCAGCGCCAGGACGCCCTTAACGAGCTCGGGGTCGAGGGCGGAGGTGGCCTCGTCAAAGAACATCACCTCAGGCTTCATGGCCAACGCACGGGCGATTGCAACGCGCTGCTGCTGGCCGCCGGAGAGGTTGGCCGGGCGGGCATCGGCTTTGTGCTTGAGGCCCACCAGGTCCAGCTGCTCCAGGGCCTCGGCGCGCGCCTCGTCCTTGGAGAGCTTCCGGAGCTTTCGCAGCGCGAGCGAGACGTTGTCCAACACCGTCTTGTGCGGGAACAGGTTGAACTGCTGGAACACCATGCCGATCCGCTGGCGCAGCTCGTCCGGGTTGTCCTTCAGGACCGACCGGCCATCCAGCAGGATGTCGCCCTGGTCCGGTTCGATCAGCCGGTTCATGACGCGCAGGAGCGTCGACTTTCCAGAGCCAGACGGGCCGATGACCGAAGCCGTAGTGCCCTTCTCCACGTGGAGGTCGATGCCGCGGAGCACATGGTTATGCCCGAACGAAAGGTGCAGGTTCTTGCCGGTCAGGGTGCCGGAAGTAAACTCCGTCATGCCTGTGCCCCCTTGCCGATAGGTGCCGCCAGCTCGTCCGGTTCCTTCTTCTCCGGCCGGCCAGTACGGAGCCGGTTGTCGATGAAGTTCACGAAGTGTGTCAGCGGCACGGTCAGGATCAGATACAGAACGCCGGCGGCCACCAGCGGCGAAAGGTTCCCAGTGTTGGCCATGGCATCGTTACCGATCCGGAAAATCTCGCGGTCGGAGGCTGCCAGGCCCAGCACAAATACCAGGGAGGAATCCTTCAGCAGCGAGATGAACTGGTTCACCAAGGCAGGCAGCACGCGGCGGATGCCCTGTGGCACCACCACCAGGCGCATGGACTTGCCGTAGCTGAACCCCAAAGCGCGCGAGGCCTCCAACTGGCCCTTCTCCACGCTCTGGATTCCGGAACGGAAGATCTCGCCGATGTAGGCGCCGGCGATCAACGTCAGAGCCAGGATCCCGAGCGGATAGGGGTTCCGGTTACCGGTGAGTTCCCGAGCGATGGGGCTGAGCCCAATACCGATCACCAGGATGACCAAAATGGCGGGCAGGCCGCGGAACAGGTCGGTGTAGATCCGAGCTGCCCAGCGGGCGACGGGATTCCGGGAAATGCCCATCAGCGCGAGCAGTAGCCCCAGCAAGGAGCCGAGGATGCCCGAGGCCAAGGCCAGGATCAGGGTGTTGGGCAAGCCCACCGTGAGAAGGGAAGGAACGACTTTCGCCATTTCCTCCCAGTTGAGGAAGGTTTCACCCAGCTGGTCCAGGAGATCCATAAGCGGTTAAGTCCAGATCAGCTCTGGGGAGCCGGAGCAGCTTTGCTTCCCGGCTTCCAGTCGGCGGGGGTCTCGCGGTCCGGGTACCATTCCTTGGTCAGCTTGGACCAGGTGCCGTCAGCAATTACGGCATCAAGGCCGGAGTTCAAAGCGTCGATCAGGGCCTTGTTGTCCTTGTTCACGGCGTAAGCGGTGAAGTTCTGGGTGTTCACAACAGACTCGGCGATGACAGTTCCGTCGCCGTCCTTCACCTGGCCGGTGGCCTGCTGCGAGGGTGCCACCCAGGCATCGATCTGGCCGTTGCGCACGTTGGCGTACACGGTGGCGTAGTCCGGGAAACGGACCGGCTCGAGCTTCAGGGTGTTGGTGGCGTAGTCGTCCTGGACCGTGCCCTGGACAACGCCGATGCGGACATTGGCATCCAGGTCTGCGAAGCCCTTGACGTCGCTGTCGGTCTTGGCAACGACAGCCATAAAGCCGAAGTCGTAGCCGTTGGTGAAGCCCACGTTGGCGCGGCGGGCGTCTGTGGTGGAAATCGAGGACGATCCCACATCGAACTGCTTAGTCTGTACCTGGGAGAGCAGCGCCGAGAAGTCGGTGGCTACGAACTCGACCTCGAGGCCAAGCTTGCCGGCAACGGCGCGCAGGAGCTCGTTGTCGTAGCCGGTGAACTTGCCGGCGGGGTCGATGAAGATATTCGGCGGGGCGTCGGAGAGCGTGCCAACTTCAAGCTTGCCTTCGGTGTTGAGGCCCAGCTTGGTCTTGTCGATCTGGTCCAACGGCGTGACGTCGGCGGTGGTGTACTTGTCCAGCGTCTGCTGGTCACTGCCGGCGAGGGCATCGGTGGGCGTGCCGCTCGGCTGGGCAGTCCCGCTACCGCAGGCGGCCAGCGAGACAGCCAGCGCAACCGCGACCGGAACGCTGGTCAGCCACTTCATGGCTTTGGTCTTCATGAGAAAGTCACTTTCATCAGAGTCATAAGATCAACCGGGCCGAAGGCTGCGCGTCAGGCGCCTGGCGCCTTGCTCCCAAATGCCGGCCGGCCGGGGCGGGATTACCGCTGAACTTAATCATCTCATTTCCGGCTTTCAGCGCCTTCGGACGAATAAGACCTTGCTTCAATGCGCCTCTTGCCGAATTAGTGGCTGCAGTTGACTCTTCCTGAACATCTGATGAATGAAAGCTTCCCGCGCGGCCGAATCTGCGGGTTCCGGCAGCCGCAGTCAGCGGTTCCGGGCTAAATGTGAGTTAGCTCTCAACTAGAAGTCACCGCTGGCGTCTTCCGGTGGAAGGACGGGCCATTCCCCTTCGATCACGGCGGCGGGCTTGGTCTTGCGCAGGTAGTTCTGGAAGTCCGCAGCTTGGCTGACAGCCCAGTCCTTTTGCAGTTCGTGAAGCTGGCTGGCCGGCATCTTGAGCTTGGGAAACTTGATGGCCATCGCATCCAGCATCCGGAGCGTGGCCAAAGCATCCGCGGCCGACGTATGGGCGTTGTCCAGCGTGATGCCGTATTCCTCACACAACGCCGTCAACGTGCGCTTTCCCTTGCGGTACCGGTCCACCTGCTTGTTCATGATGAACGGGTCCAGGACAGGGAACCGGCTCAACTGCCGGACGCCGTAGCGGGCGGACTCAGCGGCCAGGACGGTGAAGTCGTAGCTGGCATTGAAGGCAATGACCGGAATGCCGGCGTCGAACAGGTCCTGCAGGACAGTGGCGAGCTCCGCGGTGACTTCATGGACAGGCCGTCCCTCACGCCGGGCCTGCTCCGTGGTGATGCCGTGGATATCGCTGGCCTCGGTAGGGATTTCGACGCCGGGATCGGCCAGCCATTCGTGTTCGGTGATCACGTCCCCCTTGTGGTCCACCACGGTGACCGACGCCGTGACGATGCGCGCGGCACGCGAATTCCGTCCGGTGGTTTCGAGATCGAAGGCTGCGCGGGGAAGGGTGTTCCAGGTGGTCATGCTTCAACGCTACCGGCCAGCACCGACAGGATCGTGCAGCGCCACTGCCGCTAACCTTGATGTATGCGGACTGAGTACATTGAGGCGGTGCTCGCGCTGGTCGAGCTGGTTCCACCCGGCACCGCACTGGCCTACGGCGATGTGGCCGAGCTGCTGGGATCCGGCGGTCCGCGGCAGGTGGGCCACGCCATGAGCCACTACGGCAGCGACGTCGCGTGGTGGCGCATCCTGAAGGCAAGCGGCCAGGGTCCGGAAGGCCACGAGGCCGAAGCCCTCCGCCACTACCTGCAGGAGGGGACGCCGCTGCTCGGCAACCACGATGCCTTCCTGCGTACCGGCGAAGGCAAATGGCGGGTAGACCTGATGGCAGTACGCTGGGCCCCGGGCGAGGATGACTTCGACCGGATTGACGCTATTGCGGAGCAGCTGGAGCGGCGGCTGCATAGATTGTCGGTGGCTGATGATGAAATGTCTGTGTGACCGTAACAATCCCCGATGTTGATACCGCCGAGTCCGCACGCACGTCAGCGAGGCCCGCGTCCGCGGCCGGACGATCCGGCGGAACGGGCCTCCGGCTTCTCCCGCCGCGGCAGCTGCACGCGGACGTGCCGGCGTTGTCTGCGGACCAGCGCGACGCCGTCGACGTGCCCCACGGCTCGGGGCCTGTCCTGGTTCCCGGCGCACCCGGAACCGGAAAATCAACGGTCCTGATCGAAGCCGCCGTCCGTGGGGCCCTGCAGGACGGCGTGGACCCCGAGCGGATCCTCATCCTGGCACCCGGACGCCTCGCCGCCGACTCACTCCGCGACCGCTTCACCGCACGGCTGGACAGGAGCCTGAGCACCACACCGGCCCGGACCTGGGCAGCCTATGCGTTTGACCTGATCCGCCGGGCCAAGGCTGAGGGAATCCTTCCGCTTCCCCGCGCGCCGCGCCTCCTGTCAGGCCCGGAACAGGACCTCATCATCCGCGAACTCCTGGAGGGCCACCGGATGCCGGGCTTGGAACTTCCGTGGCCTGCCGACCTGGAAGCGGCACTGGAGACGCGGGGTTTTCGGCACGAGGTACGCCAACTCTTCGACCGGATCATCGAATCCGGCCGGACCGCCGGCGACCTGGAGGAGCTGGGCCACCAGTGCGGTCGGCCCGATTGGATCGCCGCCGCGGCGCTGTACACCGAGTACCGGGATGTCCTGGATATGCGAATGCCCGAGGCCTTCGACCCCGCCGGCATCATCACTACGGCCCGGCAGATCTTCCAGGACGCGCCTGACTTCCTGGCCGCGGAACGGGACCGCCTCCAGCTGGTGCTGGTGGACGATGTGCAGGAGGCGAACCCTGCCGTGTTCGAACTGCTCGCCGATATCGCCGCCGGCAAGGACTGCTATGTCGCCTACTCCCCGGACACCGTTGTGCAGGGCTTCCGCGGGGCCAGGCCCGACTTGGTCGCGGAGCTGCCGCGCCTGCTTTCTGCGGACGCCGGGGTCGTCGAGCGGCCGCTGTGGCACACCCATCGGCACGCCCCCGCCATCGCGGCGGCCTGGCTCGGCGTCGCGGGCAGGATCTCGCAGCGTGCGGGCGGCCAGCTTGCCAGACGGCTCGAGCAGCCCGAACCCCTGGCCGGAACCGCGCACGGGCCCAACGCCGTCGTCGAACCCCAAACTCAGCCCGCCGGCACGGTGGAAGCACACCTGGTGCCGTCCCCGGTCCACGAACTGCGGTACGTTGCGCAGCGCATCCTGGACCAGCACGTCAACCATGGCCGCGACCTGGCAGAGATCGCCGTGATTGTACGAAACGGCGGACAGCTCAGTGAGCTGCAGCGCTACCTCACGGGCCAGGGGATCCCGGTGCGCGTTCCGGTAGCCGAGTCCGCGGTCCGAGATGAAGTGGCCGTACGCCCGCTGTTGGACGCCTACGCCATTGCGCTGGATCCTGAACTGCTGACTCCGGAAGCCGCCGTCGCCCTGCTGACGTCGCGCATCGGGGGCGCTACGTCCATTGAACTGCGCCGGCTACGCCAGTCGCTCAGGCGGGAAGAGCTGCTGGGCGGCGGCGGACGGACCAGCGACGCCCTGCTGGTTGAAGCATTATCGGAACCCGGCGCCCTGGGGACGCTGGGCCTGGAAGGCCGTTCCGCGCGCCGGACCGCACGCATGATCCAGGCAGGGCGGAGCGCCGCCGCCGCGCCCGGCGCCAATGCCGAGACCGTGCTCTGGGCCCTGTGGCATTCCACCGGACTGGCCAATGCGTGGACCGAATCCGCCCTCATCGGCGGTTCCCATGGAGCCCGCGCCGACCGGGACCTTGATGCCATGATGGCGCTCTTCCATACAGCCGAGCGCTACGTGGACCAGATGCCGGGCGCCGGGCCGGAGCAGTTCCTCGAGTACCTCCTGAACCAGGAGCTGCCGATGGATACCCTGGCCGCGCGGGCCCAGGTGGACGACGCCGTCGAGCTGATGACCCCGGCCAGTGCTGCCGGGCGGCAGTGGCCGGTGGTGATTGTGGCGGGGCTGCAGGAAGGCGTCTGGCCCAATACCCGGCTCCGCGGTGAGCTGCTGGGCAGCAGCCTGTACGCTGACGCCGTCGAGCATGGGGTCAGCTATGCATTGCAGCTGGACCCGCTGAGCCGGCTGCGGGAAATCCGCTACGACGAACTCCGGAGCTTCTCCACGGCCGTTTCCAGGGCCTGCGAGATGCTGATCTGCACCGCTGTTTCGTCTGAGGACGACCAGCCGTCGTCCTTCCTCGACTATGTGGCGCCGCTTGAGCCGGGCGCCGAGGGCAGGGGGTTCACGCCGGTGGAACGGCCCATGACGCTGCGTGCCCTGGTGGCCGAGCTGCGGCAATACGCGCAGCTGGATGGAAAGTATGAGCCCGAAGCCGCCGAGGCCGCCAGGGTCCTGGCCGGACTTGCCGCCGCGGAACCGGCGGTCCCGGGAGCGCATCCGGACAGCTGGTGGGGCCTGCCCCCTTTGACGACATCGGAACCGGTTGTCCCGCCCGGAGGGACGGTTTACGTCTCGCCCTCGAAGGTGGAATCCGTGCAGAAATCACCGCTCGACTGGTTTATGCAGGCGGCCGGCGGAGAAGCCGCCACGGACTTCGCCCGGAGCCTGGGCACCCTGGTGCACGCCATCGCGCAGGACCTGCCGGAAGCCTCCGGGGGCGAATACGTCGCCGAACTCATCCGCCGGTGGCCAACCCTGGGGATGAAGGACAACTGGGAAGGCAAACTCGACTTCCAGCGTGCCGAAACAATGGTGCGCAAGCTCGCCCAGTACGTCCTGGTGATGCGGAGCGAGGGCCGGAGCCTGCTGGGCGTCGAGCAGGACTTTGAGGTCCGGCTGCCCGATGTTCCGCCGGCGGACGCCGGGCAGGACGATGCCGAGTCCGTCGGAGATTTGGCTGGCGGGACCGACCTTCCCCGCGCCGCCGTGCTCCGCGGCCAGGTTGACCGGCTGGAGATCGACGCCGAAGGAAGGCTGGTCATTGTGGACCTCAAGACGGGCAAAAGGCAGCCTGGCAAGGCAGAGCTGTCCCGCCATCCGCAGCTGGGGGCCTACCAGGCGGCGGTCCTGGCCGGCGGTTTCACGGACGTACACGGACTGCCTGGCGCAGCAGAATTCAGCGCAGCAGAACCCGGTGCACCAGTGCCGGACTCACCAGCGCCGGGCTCACTCGTGCCGGGCGGCGCAGTACTGGCGCAGCTCGGAACAACTACCAAAAGTCCCGGCGTCCAGCAACAGGAACCCTTGGAGGCCCAGGATAACTGGGCGCTGGACATGGTCACCGATGCGGCCGCGGTAATGTCCGGCAGCAGCTTCGAAGCCAGGCATGACCCGGCAAAGAGCAGCCATGGGGGGCACGGCTGCAGGCTCCCTGAGGTCTGTCCACTCTGTGTCCGCGGAAAGCAGGTCACCGAATGAGCCAGCCCCAGGTTCCAGAGCCCCTGTTCAGCCCGGAGCAGCTGTCCATGCTGTTGGGTGAAAAGAACACGCCGACCCCCGAACAGTCGGCCATCATTTCCTCACCCTTGGCTCCCCGGCTGGTGATCGCCGGGGCGGGTTCCGGCAAGACCGCCACCATGGCCGACCGCGTCGTCTGGCTCGTTGCCAACGGCTGGGTCAGGCCTGAGGAAGTCCTGGGCGTAACTTTCACCAGGAAGGCAGCAGGCGAGCTGGCCACGCGGATCCGGTCCAAGCTGGCGGCACTGCAGCGCGTCGCTGCCCAGGACACTCAGCACGAACTGTTCCCCGAGGGGCTACTCAGCAGCGACGCCCTGGAGCCCAAGGTGTCCACCTACCACTCATTTGCGAGTGGCATCGTTTCTGACTACGGGTTGCGGCTGGGCGTGGAACGCGACGTTGTGCTGCTCGGCGGAGCCCAAGCCTGGCAGCTCGCCAGCGAAGTAGTGGAAGCGTTCGACGGCGAGTACAGCCACTTCAAGGCAGCCAAGTCCACACTGGTCAAGGCAGTCATGCAGCTGGCGGGGGAGTGCGCAGAGCACCTGCAGGAACCGGCCGACGTCGAGGCCTGGCTTCTGGCGCGACTCGCTGAGTTTGAAGAACGTCCCTACGTGGCCGGGGCGAACAAGAACGCCCCCCAGGCAGCCGGTGAACTGGCCGCGATGCTGCGCACCAGGGCAAGCGTGGCTGACATGGTGGGCCGCTACGCCGCCGCCAAGAAGTCACGCGGGGCATTGGACTTCGGCGACCTGGTGGCACTCGCGGCCCGTGTGGCCACGGAAATCCCCCTTGCTGCGGACATGGAACGCCAGCGCTACAAAGTGGTGCTCCTCGACGAGTTCCAGGACACGTCGTATGCGCAGTTGGTCCTGTTTTCGCGGCTTTTCGGCGCGGGCCACGCGGTCACCGCCGTGGGGGACCCCAACCAGTCGATATACGGCTTCCGGGGTGCTTCGGCAGGTCAGCTCTTCCACTTTGTCCGTGAATTCCCTGTCCGCGTGGACGGGGACGACGGGCCGGGACGTTTCACGCTGGCCCCTACGTCGTACCTCACAACGGCGTGGCGCAACGGCCGGGCCATCCTGTCCGCCGCCAACATCATGTCAGAGGCCTTAGGGCGCGCCGAGGCGCAGAAGGCCACTGCCGGCAGCGCCGCTGAGGGCAGCTCGGCAGGCAGTACCCCGGCGGGCACCGCCGCGGAAGGCACTATCCCGGTGGGCACGGCTACGGCGGCGGCGAATGTGCCGCCCCTGCAGCCCAGTCCCTTCGCGGTGGAGGGACGGGTGGTACTGGGCCGCTTCGGCACAGACCTCGACGAAGCGGCCGCCCTTGCCGAGGACGTCATAAAGTACCGGGTCACGGACTTTGAACGTGAGGCCGACGGCACACCGGTGCCGCCGGCACTGGCTGTCCTGTGCCGGCGGCGGGCCCAGATGGAAACCATCCGGCGGGAGTTCGAGGCGCGGGGGATTGCCTACGAAATCGTGGGGCTCGGCGGACTGCTCGACACTCCCGAAATCGTTGATCTGGTGGCCACGCTCCGGGTGCTTGCCGATCCCGGACGCTCGGACTCCCTGATGCGCCTCCTGGCCGGCGCCCGTTGGCGGATCGGGCCGGCAGACCTGATGGCCTTCCGAGACTGGTCCAGCCACCTCGCACGCCGGCGTGGCCGCCCCGCAGGCGCGGCCACGCCGGAGGACGGGCCCGCTGACGCGTCCGACGAGGCCGTCATCGAAAGCGACCTGACGGACGGTGCCAGCCTGGTTGAAGCGCTGGACTGGCTGCCACGCGAAGATTGGACCTCTTCCCACGGTCGGTCGCTGACCGAAGTGGCCCGCGACCGCCTCGGCAGGCTTTCGGCGGAGCTCAGGCAGCTGCGCGGCTACCTCGGGGACGACCTCACCACTCTGCTCGGCGAAGTGGAACGCGCCATGTTGCTCGATATCGAAGTGGCAGCACGCCCGGGGACCAGCATCCACCAGGCCCGCCGAAACCTGGACGCCTTCCAGGACGCGGCGGCCGGCTTCCTGCGGACCTCGCACCGAGTGGACATCCTCGCCTTCCTTGCCTGGCTGGAAGCTGCCGCGGCCGAGGAAAACGGCCTCGAAGCTCCGCCGTCGGATATCAACCGCGAGGCTGTGCAACTGCTGACCGTCCATGCGTCAAAGGGCCTGGAATGGGACGTCGTCTTTGTACCGGGCCTCAACGCCGGCGCCTTCCCCAGCAACAAGGACTCGCGCTGGAGCAGCGGCGCGGCGGCCCTGCCGTGGCCGCTGCGGGGGGACCGTTCGGACCTGCCCCAATGGGATACCGACCAGCCGGACCAGAAGGGCTGGCTGGACGCCGAGAAGGACTTCAAATCAGCCGTCCAGGTCCATGGTGAGGGCGAGGAACGCCGCCTGGCATATGTGGCCTACACCAGGGCAAAGCATGTCCTCTGGGTCTCCAGCGCGGCATGGGTGGGCTCCAGGGCAGGCCGTGCTGAGATGTCACCTTTCCTCGCTGAACTGGAACAGCTTGTCGGCTCCGGCCCCAACACGGCCCCGGTGGACGCCGCGGAAATCTGTCCCGCCATAGTGCACCCGGCGTCAGTGGACGAAGCCTCCCTGCCTGAAAAGAGCCCGTTGACTACCGAAACGGAGGTGGCCGGATGGCCCTATGACCCCCTCGAAGGTCCCGTGGATGCGCGGACCGGGGAGCGCCTGCGGGTTGTTCCCGGCAGGCGGCTGGCCATGGAGGGCGCCGCGGCACGCGTCCGGGCCGCGTTGGAGCCCGAGGACTCTGTGCCGGTCCTTGAGCCTGCATCCGCCAATGAGTCCGGGCCAAGGATCCGGGGCACTGCGGCGGGCTGGGCCAGGGAAGCTGCCTTGCTGCTGGAACGGCGGTCCAGGCGCGCCTCCGGGCAGGACGTTCATTTGCCCGGCCACATCTCGGCGTCCACGCTGGTGGATCTTGGAGAGGACCCGGCGGGGGTAGTGGGCAGGCTGCGAAGGCCTGTACCGCGTGAGCCCGGCATGTTGGCGAGAAAGGGAACGGCATTCCACGCCTGGGTTGAAGAGTACTTCGGCGCAGCCGGAATGCTGGATCTCGGCGAGGCCCCCGGATCCGACGACCACATTGATGCCGCCTACGACCTCGACACCATGGTGGCCACCTTCAAAGCCTCGGAATGGGCCGACAGGTCACCGGCTTTTGTCGAAGTTCCGGTGGAAACGCGGGTGGGAGACGTCGTGGTGCGCGGGCGCATCGACGCCGTCTTCCAGGACGCGGACGGGAGGTGGGACCTCGTGGACTGGAAAACCGGCCGCCGGCCCTCTGCCGCCCAGCTGCGGGCCAAATCGGTGCAGCTCGCCGCGTACAGGCTGGCCTGGGCCCGGCTCAAGGGCGTGGCAGTGGAGGACGTCAGGGCCGCCTTCTTCTACGTTGCGGACAACCAAGTCGTGCGCCCGCACGATCTGGGCTCCGCTGAGGAGCTTGAACAGATCGTGGCCACCGCCCTCGACGTCAGTGCTTCCTGAGGTCAGCGCAGGCTGACCTCAGGAAGCGTTCCCGGGTGTCAGTGCTTCCTGACGTCGACGATGCTGATGGCCGCGGTGGACGTGTCCTCGGCGGACGGGCGCACTGACGGCTTGTCCGCCGGTGACTCGTCTGCAGGGTCTTCGTCCGCCGGTGCTTCGTCGGCCGGGAGGTGCTCAGCCGGGATAGGGCTGACTTCCACTGCGGGCACCACCGGAACAGGCTCCACCGACGCGACGGGCACGGGGACGACGGTCACCGCCGGAGCAGCGGCCACACCCACCGCGTGGGACTGGGCTGCGGGGGACTGGGCGGCGTCGTCGGCCAGGGCAGCCGGGGCTGGCAGCGGCTCGACACTGATGGCCTGGCCGCCGTGCTCTTCGACGTCGGCCGCGAGGGTTTCCAGCATGCCTTCGGCTTCGGCAACCATACCCGCGTCGCTGGCAGCGATGGCCTTGACCAGGTATTGCGCCAACGCGAACTCGGCAGACAGGGCAGCTCGCCGGAGCAGGTGCTGGTCCGGGGAGTCGCGGCGGCTGCCGGTGTAGCTGGCAAGAACTGCGTCCACGAAATCCTGTTCGTTCGAGGCAACCAGCCAGGCGAAGTCGTCGGCGGGATCCCCGATCCGCAGGTCCGTCCAGCCCGTAACGGCCGTGACGCGGCTGCTTTCCACGAGCAGGTTGTCCTCATGGAGGTCCCCGTGGACAACGCACGGGTTGAACCGCCACAGTGAGACGTCTTCAAGGGCATGTTCCCAGCGGAGCAACAGCGACGCCGGGATTTTTCCGGTTGTGGCCGCCTGGTCGAGCTCGTTGAGCCGGCGCTGGCGGAATTCGTTGGGCGTGTAGCTGGGCAGGTCGGCATTGCTGACCAGGGAGTGCGGAAGATCATGGATGGCCGCGAGCGCTGTCCCGATTTCCCGGGCGAGCGCGGCCGGACCCGCGGTGAGTTCTTCCACACTTTGGGTGCTCCCGGCCAGATGGGAGTACACAAAGGTGCTGAGGTTACCAAGCCGGACGCTGCCGGCAACCGTGGGCATCAGGAAGGGCAGCTCGGCCCGGATGGCCGGTACGAATGCCCGGAGGACGAGGAACTCCGTCTCGAGCCTGGCGCTTGCTTCCGCATGCCGCGGGGACCTGACCCGCCACTGTTTGTCTTCGGAATCCAGCAGCAGCGCGGAGTCAAAATCCGCGGGATCGTCCGCAGCGGAGCTAACGGCGGTTGGGGTCAGCCCGGGGACTGCCGCGGTTGCTACGGCTGCCAGTTCGATCGGTTTTCTTCTCACCGTTCCACGGTAGATTGAGTGGCGTCCAAGACAACGATGTGCGGCGGCGAGTCTCCAGATATGCTGCAAAAGTCGGCTTCCGCACCCGGTCCGGACGTCCACACCACCTGTCCTGCCGAATGTCCCCGCCGAATGTAAATTGTCAGTCCGAATCAGTACGGTGGACACATGAGTCATGCGGAGTCCGCTATACCGGCCTACCAGCCGCAGGCAGCCCAGCTGCCGGCCAACCACCTGTTCGATACCGTACTGCCGGTTCTCCCTGCCGCGGTGGACCGCGGCTCCGCAGACCGTGTCCGGCCAGGCATGGTTGAGGAATTGCTGGACAGCGAACACACCCGGGCAGTGGTCCTTGCCGGGCGGCAGGCCCTGGTGCAGGGCAACCAGCTTCTGCTGCCCGCAGCCGCCCAGTTGCTGGCTGACCTGCGGGACCGTGGCTCAGCCCCGGAACAGGTCATCTATCTTGGCGCCGCGCTGGACGGCTCGGATCTTGCCGCCGGCACCGAAGTGGTCCTTGTTGTCCTTCCTGAACCTGCCGAGCCCGGCACTGCCGGAATCCCGGCCGGCGCGCAGTGGGCCGGCTTCCGCGACATCGCCGCCGTCCTGAACCCCACTGATACGGCGTTGTTCGTCGAGGCCAGCGCCATCGCCAACTGGCATGCCGGCCATACGCATTGCCCCCGGTGCGGGGCCCGCACTGCCGTGGAGGCCGGCGGCTGGGTCCGCCGCTGCCCCCAGGACAGCTCGGAACACTACCCCCGGACGGATCCGGCCATCATCGTCACGGTGGTGGGGCCGGACGGACGGCTGCTGCTCGGTGGCGGCGGGCCGGTTGACGCGAAGAATTACTCCACGCTGGCCGGATTCGTTGAACCAGGCGAATCCCTGGAACAGGCTGTCGTCAGGGAAATCCACGAGGAAGTGGGCGTCCGGGTCACGGGCTGCCAGTACTTGGGCTCGCAGTCATGGCCTTTCCCGGCCTCCCTTATGCTTGGATTTACCGCCATCACCGAAGACGCCGTGGCAAAGCCCGACGGCGTGGAGGTAACCCGTGCGCGCTGGTTCAGCCGGGAGGAACTCCAGGATGCCGTGCTCACCGGCGAAATCACCATCTCCAGCCGGCTGTCCATTGCACGCTCGCTGATTGAGCACTGGTATGGCGGCCGGATCATGGACCGCACGGACACCTGACACCCGGAACAGGCATCACCATTGGCCAGACGCCAGCACGTGGCAGTCGCGACAACAGAGCAGCAGAAGTGACCACAGAGAATTTTGACAGTGCAGAGTCCCTTGAGGAACGAATCCTTGGGGGACTTGACGCTGAACAGCGCGAGGTCGCTAGCACCCTGAACGGGCCGCTGTGCGTCCTTGCCGGTGCCGGCACCGGCAAGACCAGGGCCATTACGCACCGGATTGCGTATGGCGTGCACTCAGGGGTGTACAGTCCCCAGCGGCTCCTCGCCGTGACGTTCACGGCCCGGGCCGCCGCGGAAATGCGCAGCAGGCTGCGGGATCTCGGCGTGGGCAATGTCCAGGCGCGCACCTTCCACGCCGCCGCCTTGCGGCAGCTGCAGTTTTTCTGGCCGCAGGCGGTCGGCGGCACGCTGCCCAACCTGCTGGACCACAAGGCCCAGATGATCGCCGAAGCGTCCCGCCGCCTGCGGCTCAGCACTGACCGCGCGTCCATCCGGGACCTCGCCTCCGAAATTGAGTGGGCCAAGGTCTCCATGCTGACCCCGGCCAACTACCTGGAGAACGCACAGGGCAGGGGAACGCCCGGCGGGTTCGACCTCACCGCCGTCGCCCGGGTCTTCCAGTCCTATGAGGATGTCAAGACGGACCGCAACGTCATTGATTTTGAGGACGTACTCCTGATCACGGTGGGGATCCTGCAGGAGGACCAGAAAGTCGCGGCCACCGTTCGTGAGCAGTACCGGCATTTTGTGGTGGACGAGTACCAGGACGTTTCGCCGCTGCAGCAGCGCCTCCTGGAGCTGTGGCTGGGCGGGCGGGACGAGCTGTGCGTTGTGGGCGATGCGAGCCAGACGATCTACTCGTTTACCGGCGCTTCGCCCAAACACCTGCTGGGATTCAAGGCCCAGTACCCTGAGGCCAATGTGGTGAAACTGATCCGGGATTACCGTTCCACGCCGCAGGTGGTCAAGCTGGCCAACGATCTCCTGGCCGCGCGGCGTGGCGGCGGGCCGGTGGCCGATGCTGCCTGGGCGGCTCCGCTGCAGCTGGTGGCGCAGCGGCCGGCGGGGCCTGTCCCACAGTTCACCGAGTGCTCCGACGATGAAGCCGAAGCCGCCACGGTCGCCATCAAGATCCAGGAATTGCTCGACGCCGGCACTCCCGCCAGCCAGGTGGCTGTCCTTTTCCGCACCAACGGGCAGTCCCAGGCCTACGAACAGGCGCTCGCGGCGGCCGGCATCAGTTACCAGCTGCGCGGTGGTGAGCGGTTCTTTGCCCGCAAGGAAGTGCGCGACGCCATTCTTCAGCTGCGCGCGGCAACCAGGGCCGTCGCTGAAACGGCGACGCCGGAACCGCTCGGCCAGCTGGTCCGCGATATCGTGGCCTCGCTCGGCTACACGGACGCCCCGCCCCACAACGGCGGCGCGCTGCGCGAACGCTGGGAGTCCCTGGCAGCGCTGGTGGCGCTCGCGGACGAGCTGGTCCACGTCCGCGGCGAGCAGTTCAGTCTCAGTGACTTTGTTAATGAACTCCAGGAACGGTCGCTGGCGCAGCACGCTCCCACTGTCCAGGGCGTGACGCTTGCATCGCTGCACGCCGCGAAGGGCCTCGAATGGGACGCCGTGTTCCTGGTGGGACTCTGCGAAGGCCTGATGCCCATTTCCTTCGCGGACACACCCGAATCCGTGGATGAGGAGCGCCGCCTGCTCTACGTGGGCATCACCCGCGCCCGCGAGCACCTGTCTCTGTCCTGGTCCACGGCACGGACACCGGGCGGCCGGGCCAACCGCAAACCCTCACGCTTCCTCGACGGGCTCCGGCCCAACTCGGTGGCCAGCTCCAGCGCCCGCGGAAAAGGGCCGGCGCCGCGCCGGAAATCGGCGGCCCCCGCCACCTGCAGGGTCTGCGGGAGCATGCTGGCCAGCGGCGCCGAACGCAAGGTGGGCCGCTGCAACGACTGTCCTCCCAGCTACGAAGAACAGACATTTGATGCCCTTCGGCAATGGCGGAAGGAAATTGCGCTGGCGGCCGAAGTGCCAGCATTTGTCGTCTTCACAGATGCCACGCTGACGGCCATCGCAGAGGCCAAACCGTCCACGCTGGAGGAACTGGCGGCACTGGCCGGCGTGGGTCCGTCCAAGCTGGAACGCTACGGCGAAGACGTGCTGCGGGTGCTCGTCGAAAGCACCACCCTGTGACCCGCCGGCCGGCAGGACAGGACACCCTCCCCGTCACCACGGCGGACGGATCACCGGTTGAGGTGCGGCGGTCGGCCCGCCGGACCAGGACAGTGGCTGCCTTCTGGGAGAACGGGACGGCAGTGGTGGCCATTCCGGCCCGGTTCACCGCCGCGCAGGAGTCTGAATGGGTGCACCGCATGCTGGAGAAGCTGCACCGCCAGGGGGAGCGGCGCTCCCGCAAAGGAAGCAAACAGCCGGCCACTGACACTGCCCTGGCCGCCCACGCCGCAGCCCTTTCGGCCCGGTACTTCGGCGGCAGGGCAGTCCCGACGTCGGTCCGCTGGGTCAGCAACCAGAACTCGCGCTGGGGCTCCGCAACACCGTCGGAAGGATCCATCCGGCTCTCCGACAAGCTCCGGCCCATGCCGCCGTGGGTCATCGACTATGTCCTGCTGCATGAGCTCGCGCACCTGCTGGTGGCCGGGCACAATGCCGCGTTCTGGAAGCTGTTGGAGGCTTACCCCGAGACGATGCGGGCCAAGGCGTTCCTGGAAGGCGTCTCGTTCGCCACGTCCCGGGGCCTGACCGCGGGCAGCACTGATTCAGAGCCGGGCGACGCCGACTAGAGCGTCTCTCCTAGCCGTCGCCTAATGATCGGGTCGAGCCGGGGAATGGTTGCTTCGCAGGGGGATCATGTGTCAGCCTCGAAAGTGATCCCGTCGCCGGGGCGACGACGGGCAACAGGGAAAAGAGCACGGCATGGGACTCATCCATATCGACCTGTTCACCACGCTCGACGGCGTAGCGCAGGCGCCCGGCGGGCCGGACGAGGATGCTGACGGCGGCTTCGCGTTTGGCGGCTGGCAGGCGCCCCTCCTAGATGAAGTCGTCGGCGAGCAGGTCGACTCCGGGATGGTGGGGATGGACGCGCTGCTGCTTGGGCGACGGACCTACGACATCTTCGCCGCGTACTGGCCGCACGCGGACGGGGGAATTGCGCGGCTGTTCAACCGCCTCCCGAAATACGTGGCCTCGCGCCAGTCGCCGGTCCTCGAGTGGGCCGACTCAACACTGCTGGGTCCTGATGTCGTCGCTGCCGTGCGCGAACTGCGCGACCGGCACGCGAACATCCACGTCATTGGCAGTCTCGACTTCGTGCAGACCCTGTTCGCCGAGCGGCTCTTTGACCGGCTCACGCTCTGGGTGTATCCGATCCTCCTCGGCGGTGGAAAGAAGGTTTTCGCCGACGGGGTGGTTCCGACGAACCTCAGACTCATCGAGCCGGTCGTCGCCTCACCGAAGGGTGCAGTGCTGCAGCGCTACGCGCTCGCCGATGGCACCCCTGGGGTCGGCGATATGTCTGCCAGCGACCAGGAAGGTTAGGCTGAAGCTGCATTCCACGACATTGCGCCGCAACACACGCTAGGCGCCGTCGCTCGAATAATTCAGCTGTACCACGCCATTGCCGAACGTCCGTGTCCCTTCGAGCCTGAGGTCCATCCGGACGTCAGGGGCCTCGAACAGCGGCCGGCCCTGCCCGAGGACCACGGGATGGACGAGGATTTGGAATTCGTCGATCAGGCCGTGCCGCATGAAGGTGGAGGCCAAGTTGGCGCCACTCAGGACGATGTCGCCGCCGGGCTGCGCCTTCAGTTCCGCGATCTGTTCAGGCACGACATCGTGAATCACCGTGGTATTCCAGTCGGCCTGCGTGAGGGTGCGTGAAAAGACGAACTTGGGCATCTCGCGCCAGACCCCGGCGAACTCGACCATGGGCGCCGAGAGGTCCGGATCCTGATCGGCAGTGGGCCAGTAACCGGCCATCAGCTCATGGGTGACGCGCCCGAACATAAAGGCCCCGGTCGTCCGGAACTGCCCGTTCAAGTGGCGGAGGAGTTCGTCATCCACCAGGTGCCAGCTGATGTCCCGGTTGATCGTCTCGAAGAATCAGTCCAAAGACACCGACATCAGCAGGATGACCTTGCGCATCCGAGTACCTCCAGCGGCGGCGACAAGCGGTAGGTCCGCCGCCGTACCTTGCAGTCTGGTTAACCCTTGGGCTGCTCACCGTCGCCGGTGGGCTGTTCCCCGTCGCCGGCGTCGGAATCATCCTGCGGCGCGTCGTCGAAGCCGCCGCTCAGCAGCTTCTGTAGGGCGTCGTCCACTTCGCTGTCGCTGGCCTCGGCCAGCTGGCGGCGGCCACTGAACCCCTGCGGGTCATCGAGGTCCTCGGCGGTGGGGAGGAGGTCCGGGTGCTGCCAGATGGCATCGCGTCCGGCAATGCCCCGTTCGTCCTTCAGCGTGGCCCACAGCGTGGCAGCCTCGCGCAGGCGGCGGGGACGCAGTTCGAGTCCCACCAGGGAAGAGAAAGCGTGTTCCGCCGGACCGCCGGTGGCACGGCGTCGCCGGACTGTTTCCCGGAGCGCACCGGCGGAGGGCAGCAGTTTCTCCGTGGCCGAAGCGGTGAGCTCGTCCACCCAGCCTTCAACGAGGGCCAGGGCCGTCTCAAGTTTTTCAAGCGCCTGCTCCTGGGCAGGGGTCCGCTGCGGCATAAAGACTCCCTGGGACAGCGCTTCCTGGATGCCTTCAGGGTTGCTGGGGTCCAGGTCGCGGGCCAGCTCTTCAATCCTGGAAGTGTCGATATGGATGCCGCGGGCGTAGGCCTCGATGGCGCCGAGCAGGTGGCCGCGCAGCCAGGGTACCTGGACAAACAGCCGCGCATGGGCTGCCTCGCGGACGGCCAGGAACAGCCGGATGTCGTTCTCCGGCAGGCCCAGGCCCTCGCCGAACTTGGACACGTTGGCCGGCAGGAGCGCCATTTCCAGGTCAGCCAGGGGAACACCGATGTCCGTGGAGCTGACAACCTCGGCGGACAGGGCACCGATCGCCTGCCCCAGCTGCATCCCAAAGATCGCGCCGCCCATGTTCTGCAGCATGGAAGAGGCCCCGCCCATCATGGACTTCATCTCTTCGGGCATCTGTTCGGTCATGGCGCTGGAGAGCGCGTTGGCGATGCTGTTGGCTACGGGCTCGGTCAGCCGCTTCCATGTTCCAAGGGTGGCTTCCACCCACTCGGCACGCGACCACGCACGGCCGATCAGGCCGGTGGCAGGAAGGTCGGTCACGGGATCAAGCCACAGTTCGGCAAGCCGCAGGGCCTCGTCGACTTCGCGGGTCTGCAGGGCCGTGACGGACGGGTCGGCGCTGCTGGCGGCAACCCGGCGGGCGTTCTCGTGCGCGAGCTGCCAGTTGACGGGCCCTTCGGAAGGGGCGCTCATCATGGCCTGGACCTGGGAGAACATCTGGGCCAGGAGATTGGGGTCGTTCGGCAGGCCGGCTGCCTTTGCGAGTTCGGCGGGGTCGAAGTTTTCCATGCCCTTGCCGCCCATCAGGTTCTGCAGCATCTCGGTCAACGGATCCTTCGGCGTATCGTCGCCGTTGGACGGATTGAGTGGGTTGGAGGTCATGATCCCGCCGATCGTCGGTGTGACTGTTCACTTCACGGTACCCCGGGCAGGGGCGGCTGTCTGCCGGACAGGCGTCACGTTCGCTGTAGGCAAAGAGCTGGCCGGGGGCGGCACCGCGTAGTGTTGATTCAGTGACTACAACCCGCGGCGATCATCCGCATGAGGACCACGCTCCAGAGTTCGACGCCGGCGCTACAGCGGGTGCCCCAGCACCCGGAACGGGTGCGGCCGGCGCCCTGCCAACCGGGGAGTTTGCCCCCCGCAACTCCGCGCCGGGGGACCGGCGGGTGTCCGTGATGATGCTTTCCGGCGTCCTGGCGCTGGGTCTGGGGATCGCGGCCGTCACTGTCCCGGTGCCTTATGTTGTGGAATCACCCGGACCCACCTTCAACACTCTGGGCCAGAGCCAGGGCAGCGCTGTCATCAGCGTCACGGGCCACGAAACCTACCCGGCGAACGGCAATCTGGATCTAACCACCGTTTATGTCGACGGCGGCCCCAACGGCCCGGTGAGCGTCCTGGGTGCCTTCACCGCCTGGCTGGACGGGTCCAAGTCCGTTCACCCGGTGGAGATGCTTTACCCCAGCGGCACCACAAAGGAGGAGGCTGACGAGCAGAGCTCCGTGGCCATGACGTCGTCGCAGGAGAATGCGGTGGCGTCAGCACTCAAGGAGCTCGACATTCCCTTCGGCCAGCAGCTCCAGGCCGCGGGGCTGCCCGATGGTTCGCCGTCCGCCGGCAAGGTTGAAAACGGCGACATCTTCGAATCGATCAACGGCATACCCATCACATCGCTCGCCGTGGTGCAGGAGGAACTGGCCGCCGGCCAGGGGGCGCCGGCCACCCTGGTGGTGCAGCGCGCAGGGGAATCCGTCACACAGACCATCACCCCCATGAACAACGGTGCAGGCCGCTACATTCTCGGAGTCATGCTCAAGTACCTGTTCACGTTTCCGTTCGACGTGAAGATTTCACTGGACAAGGTTGGCGGACCCAGTGCCGGGCTGATGTTTTCGCTGGGCATTATCGACACCGTGACGCCGGGGGACCTGACTGGCGGCAAACATGTCGCCGGAACGGGGACCATCACCCCCGACGGCACCGTAGGTCCCATCGGCGGCATCCGGCAGAAGATGCTGGGCGCGCGTGCCGGGGGAGCCACCGTATTCCTTGCCCCGGCAGAAAACTGCGACGATGTTGTGGGCCATGTGCCGGAGGGACTGCAGGTGCTCAAAGTGGAGAACATCGCAGACGCGCGTCGCGCCGTCGAACTCGCCGGATCCGGGCAGGACACGGGCGCTTTGCCGGTCTGCGCCAGCAACTAGACTGAGGCCAGGAACTAAGCTTTACCGCCACTCGTGGCAGATATGACGGACGTTGCCACACGCTTGACCGGTGCCGGACGTCAACCGCACGCACGCTTCTTATGTAAACCTGACGACCAGCTATGAGGTACCGAGTTTGTCCCGTCCTACCAGCCCCATCCCGCCCGGAAGACCCCCCTCGCGACGCGGGGCCCTAACGCCCACGCTGATTGTTGTTGCCATCGCAGTGGTGGGCTTCATCCTCTTCGCCAACGTGTGGACTGACGTCCTCTGGTACCGGCAGCTCGGCTACTTCGAAGTGTTTGTGACAGAAAACCTCTCGCGGATCGGGATCTTCCTCGCCGGCTTCGCGCTTATGTTCCTGGCCGTCTTTTTTGCCATCCGGGTTGCCTACCACGCACGGCCCGTGTACGCGCCGGACTCGGAGATGCGCGACAACCTGAACCGCTACCAGGCCCAGCTTGAACCGGTCCGCCGCGTCGTTATGGTGGGCCTGCCCATCCTGTTCGGGCTGTTCGCGGGCAGCGCCGCGGCCAGCCAATGGCAGAAAGTGCTGTTGTTCTTCAACCAGGAACCGTTCGGCCAGAGCGATCCTGAGTTCGGCCTGGACATCAGCTTCTACCTCATGACTCTTCCGTTCCTGGGATTCGTCACAGGCTTCCTGATCAGCGTGGTTGTGGTGGCCGGCATCGCCGGAATCCTCACCCACTACCTCTACGGCAGCATCCGGCTGATGGAACGCGGCGTGTTCACCAGCCGCGCGGCACAGATCCACCTCGCGGTAACCGGCGCAGCCTTCCTGATTCTGCTCGGCGCAAACTTCTGGCTGGACCGCTATGCCGCCCTTCAGGGCAACGGCGGGCGCTGGGCCGGTGCGCTGTATACGGACGTGAACGCCGTGATCCCCACCAAGGCGATCCTCGCCGTGGCGGCAGGCTTGGTGGCCATCCTCTTCATCGTTGCGGCGGTCATCGGCCGCTGGCGCCTGCCGGTCATCGGCACGGCCATGCTGATCATCACCTCGATCCTGGCCGGCGGCGTTTACCCGTGGGTTATCCAGCAGTTCCAGGTGCGGCCTTCCGAGCAGACGTTGGAGAAGGAGTTCATCCAGCGCAACATCGAGATGACTCGGGCGGCCTACGGCCTGGACCAGATTCAGGTGGACCGCTATGACGCGACGAACACTGCCAGCACCGGGGCGCTGGCCCCGGACGCCCAGACCACGGCCAACATCCGGCTCCTGGACCCCAACCTGATCTCCGATGCGTTCTCCCAGCTGGAGCAGTACCGCCCGTACTACCAGTTCCCGGAGGCACTGAACGTCGACCGCTACGAGGTGGACGGCAAGATCCAGGACACGGTCATCGCCGTGCGTGAGCTGAACCCGGCGAACGTTGCCACCAACCAGCAGGGCTGGCTCAACCAGCACGTCGTCTACACCCACGGCTACGGCGTGGTGGCGGCCAAGGGAAACAAGTTCACCGTCGACGGCAAGCCGGAGTTCCTCCAGTCGGGTATCCCGTCCACCGGTGTACTTGGCGATGACTCCACCTACGAGCCGCGGATCTACTTCGGCGAAGACTCCCCGGAGTACTCCATTGTCGGGGCGCCTTCGGGATCACCGCACCGCGAACAGGACAGGCCTTCCGGCAAGGAAGGGGACGGGGAAACCCAGTACACCTTCACCGGCAACGGCGGGCCCAACGTGGGCAGCTTCTTCAACAAGGTCCTCTACTCCATCAAGTTCCAGTCCTCGGACCTCCTCCTCTCCGACGGAGTTAACGCAGAATCCCAGATCCTGTACGACCGCAGTCCGCGTGACCGCGTGGAGAAGGTTGCCCCGTACCTCACCGTTGACGGCAACTCCTATCCGGCCGTTGTTGACGGCCGCGTCAAGTGGATCGTGGACGGGTACACCACTAGCCAGTACTACCCGTACTCGCAGCAGGAGCAGCTCTCGGCTGCCACCGCGGACTCCCAGACCACTTCAGGCCGGACGGTTGCCCTGCCGAACAGCTCGGTGAACTACATCAGGAACTCGGTCAAGGCCACGGTCGACGCCTATGACGGCTCGGTGACCCTCTATGCATGGGACGATCAGGACCCCGTCCTGAAGGCCTGGCAGAAAGTTTTCCCCGCGTCCGTGAAGCCGTACTCGGAGATGTCCGGCGATGTTATGAGCCACGTCCGTTACCCGGAAGACCTGTTCAAGGTGCAGCGCGAACTGCTGGGCCGCTACCACGTCACGGAACCAGTGAGCTTCTACAAGAGTGACGAAGTATGGAGCGTGCCGAACGATCCCACCGTGGATACCGAAGTCAAGCAGCCGCCGTTCTACATGTCACTGCAGATGCCTGACCAGGAGAAGCCGGCCTTCCAGCTCACGTCGTCCTTCATCCCGCAGATCGTCAACGGCACTGCCCGGAACGTGCTCTACGGATTCCTGGCGGCCGACTCTGACGCAGGAAACGAGAAGGGCGTCAAAGCGGACAGCTACGGCAAGTTGAGGCTGCTGCAGATTCCGCCGGAAACACAGGTTCCCGGGCCGGGCCAGGCCCAGAACAAGTTCAACTCCGATCCCACGGTGTCCCAGGCGTTGAACCTGCTGAGGCAGGGCGCTTCCGAGGTGCTCAACGGCAACCTGCTGACTCTGCCCGTGGGCGGCGGCATCCTGTACGTCCAGCCGGTTTACCTCAAGTCGACCGGCGAGACGTCCTACCCCACCCTGCAGCGTGTGCTGGTGGCCTTCGGTGACAAGGTCGGCTTTGCGCCGACCCTGGACGGTGCCCTGAAGCAACTCTTCGGAGGCGACTCAGGCGCTGCCGCGGGCGACTCCGACAACACCGGCCAGACCCCGCCTGCTCCTGGCACCACACCGCCGGTAAGTGCGGGTGCCCAAGCTGACTTGAAGGCCGCGCTGGATGAGGCGAACGCAGCCATCAAGGCGGGCCAGGCAGCCCTGGCGGCTGGCGACTTTGCCGCCTATGGGGAAGAGCAGAAGAAGCTCGCGGCGGCCCTGCAGAAGGCTATTGACGCCGAGGGCAAGATCCCGGCGCCGGCCCCTGAAGCCACGCCATCGCCCGAGGCGACACCGTCGCCGGAAGCCACACCGACGGCGACGCCCTCGCCGGCGGCCAGCAACTAAGGGGTTTGACCCAGCGAGACGCACATCACGCCACCAGGATTTGGCCTCCCGTTCACCGGACGGTAAAGTTGATCTTGCGACGCGGGGTGGAGCAGTTCGGTAGCTCGCTGGGCTCATAACCCAGAGGTCACAGGTTCAAATCCTGTCCCCGCAACTGGCGAAAAGTCCGGATTCTGGAAACAGAATCCGGACTTTTTGGTTTAAGCGGACCCGTCCCAGGCAGGCAACCTCGGCGTCGTGGGGACCCTCAATCACGATTGGTTTTTACCTACTCCAAAGTACGGTAGTGTTGATCTTGCGACGCGGGGTGGAGCAGTTCGGTAGCTCGCTGGGCTCATAACCCAGAGGTCACAGGTTCAAATCCTGTCCCCGCAACCATGCAGAAGACCCCGACCGGCATAACGCCGGCCGGGGTCTTTTTTTGCCCGATTACAGCTGGTTCCTAGTATTCTCGTTCGCAAAGCGATTTGAGCACCTGGTCAGTCATTCTCGAGAGGAATGTTGTTCGATGTCCACACCCACGAAGAAGCCCGGCTCCTCCACGAGCAAGCGGTCAAGACTCTACTGGGGTGTTCCTGCCGCGCTCGTAGTGCTGGTGCTCGTGGTGCTGCTGGCCAAGTGGATGACCGGCCTTCCTGCGGTGGCCTCGTTCCTGGCTGACTATCCGGGCCATTCGGAACTGCCTGACGGCGCGCCTGTGGGATTCCCGGCGTGGCTGGCCTGGCAGCACTTCCTGAACGGCTTCTTCCTGCTGCTCATCATCAGGACCGGCTGGCAGGTGCGGACCACCACGCGGCCCAGCGGCCACTGGACGCGCAACAACAAGGGCCTGATCAAGACCAGGAATGCGCCCACCAAGATCACCTTGGAGCTTTGGCTGCACCTGACGCTGGACGCGCTCTGGATCCTCAACGGCCTGGTGTTCGCCATCCTGCTGTTCGCCACCGGCCAATGGATGCGGATCGTGCCCACGAGCTGGGACGTTATCCCCAATGCCCTCTCCGCAGCGCTTCAGTACGCCTCGTTGAACTGGCCCACCGACAACGGCTGGGTCAACTACAACGCGCTGCAGCTGCTGACGTATTTCGCCACGGTCTTCATCGCCGCACCGCTTGCCTTCATCTCCGGTATTCGGACGTCCTCCGCCTGGCCCAAGAAGGCCACCGCTCTCAATAAGGCCTACCCCATTGAGCTCGCGCGGGCCATCCACTTCCCGGTCATGATCTATTTCGTGGCGTTCATCGTGGTGCATGTCTTCCTGGTGCTCGCCACCGGTGCATTGCGGAACCTGAACCACATGTACGGCGGCAGCGACGACGCCGGCTGGTTCGGCTTCTGGGTCTTCGTCGCCTCGGTGGCAGCCATGGTGGCAGCCTGGTTTCTGGCGCGTCCCCTCTTCCTTCGCCCCATCGCCTCCCTGATGGGCAAAGTCAGCCGCTAATTTCCGGGCCGGTGACGTTGTCCAGGCCTTGCCGGTCCTCCCGAAGCCTCTGGTAGGTGGCCAGCGCACGCTCCCTGGACTCGGGGAGTCCCACCACGGGCGCGGGGTAGCCCTGGACATCGGGCTGCTTCCACGGTTCGTGGATGGCTCTGCGGTCCATGTGGGCGAGTTCCGGAATGAACTCGCGAAGGTACCGGCCGTCGGCGTCGAACTTCTTGCTCTGCGTGACGGGATTGAAGATCCGGAAGTACGGGGACGCGTCGGCGCCCGAGCCTGCAACCCATTGCCAGTTGGCGGGGTTGCTGGCTGCATCGGCATCCACCAGGGTGTCCCAGAACCATGCCTCGCCCAGACGCCAGTCGGCCAGGAGATTCTTGACGAGGAATGACGCCGCCGCCATCCGGACCCGGTTATGCATCCAACCGGTCTGCCAGAGCTGCCGCATCCCCGCATCCACCAGCGGATACCCGGTCCGGCCCTGTTCCCACGCCTCCAGTTCCGCGGCGGTGGGCTGCTGCCATTCGAAGCGGTCGAAGTCGGGCCGGTAGTTTCGGGTAGCCAGCTGGGGATTGGCGTAAAGCAGTTGCCAGCAGAACTCCCGCCAGCCCAGCTCGGACCGGAAGATCCCGACGTCGGGCGTCGCCTCGCGGGGGAAGTGGCGGCGGAGCTCGTGCCAGACCCGGAACGGGCTGATTTCACCAAAACGGAGGTGCGGGGACAGCCTGGAAGTGCCTTCCACACCGGGAATGTCCCGCCCAGTGCCGTAGTCCTGTGCGGGCCCGTCCAGGAAGTCCTCAAGCCTGCTGTGCGCTCCGGATTCCCCGGGCTGCCAGGTCTCAGCCAGTCCGCCGCTCCAGTCCGGGGACACGGGCAGCAGCGACCACTCTGTCAGCGCGTCGCTGGAGGCCTGCTTCATCGAACCGGCGACGGCGGGGGAGGGCAGGCGGGCCGGCGCATCCAGCGGCGGACGGGGCTCGCCGGACGCTGTGCAGGCCCGCCAGTAGGGCGTGAACACCTTGTAGGGACCGCCGCTGCCGGTGGTGATGGTCCACGGCTCGAACAGCAGGTTGGCCTGGAAGCTGGCCGCTTCGATGCCGTTCTCCGCCGCCCAGGCCTTGATGTCCGCGTCCAGGGACCGCTCGGGACCGCCGTAGCGGCGGTTCCACAGCACGTGCTTTGCGCCGGTCTCCTCGGCCAGGTCCCGGATCACACAGCTGGCAGGTCCGCGCCTGAGGATGAGTGCGGAACCGGCCTCAGCAAGCGCCCCCGCCAACGAAGTCAGCGAGTGGTGCAGCCACCAGCGGGCCGCGCCTCCCAGGGGACGGATTCCGGGGGATTCCTCGTCGAGAATGTAGACCACTGTAAGCGGCAGGCCGAGTTCGACGGCGTGGGAAAGAGCGGGGTTATCGTCCAGTCGAAGGTCATCACGGAGCCAGACGATGGAGGACGCAACGGGGGAGACCATGGCCTCCACGCTACACACCCGAGTCAGGAGCCGCACGGTCGTTTGCAGGTTTCTGTCCGGGCATGGCAGGGGCCGGGGTTCGTGATGAACCCCGGCCCCTGCTGCCCGCTCAGCGGCGGACGCGGCTGGCTACAGCTTGTCGAAGTCGGCCTCGTCGACTGTGGACTCGGACCGGGTGCCGGAAGCGCCGATGGCCGGCTTGGCCCCGCCGGACTTCAGGGCTGCCAGGCGTGCTTCGATTTCCACCTGCTCGCCGAGGTCTTCCAGCTGGTTGAACTGGGCGTCCAGGCTCGACGCGGCAAGCTCCTGCTGTCCGCGGACCTTGGCCTCTTCGCGGCGGATTTTCTCTTCGAAGCGGCCAACTTCGCTGGTGGGATCCATGAAGTCGATGCTCTTAATGGCATCATGCACCTGGGACTGTGCCGCGGCCGTCTTGGAGCGCGCAACCAGCTCGTTGCGCTTGCTGGTGAGTTCGTTGAGCTTGCCCTTCATCTGGTCCAGGCCCGACTTGAGCTTGTCCACTACCTCGGTCTGCGAGGCGATGCTCGGCTCAGCACCCTTGGCTTCGCTTTCCGCGGACATCTGGCGCTGCAGCGCTACCTTCGCGAGGTTGTCGAACTTCTCGGCGTCTACGCTGTCGCCGGCGCTGCGGTATTCGTCAGCCTTGCGAGACGCGGCGAGGGCCTTGTTGCCCCAGTCCTGGGCATTCTTGATGTCCTCGCGGTAGTCATCCTGGAGCATACGGAGGTTACCGATGGTCTGGGCGACTGCGGATTCAGCCTCCGCAATGTTGTTGGTGTAGTCCCGGACCATCTGGTCCAGCATCTTCTGCGGATCCTCAGCGTTGTCCAGCAAAGTGTTGATGTTTGCCTTTGCCAGCTGCGCGATCCGGCCGAAAATGGACTGCTTAACCATGGTGTTACCTTTCGTCCTGCTCAATGGTGGCCACTGAGATCAGTGAACAGTTGTTGTACCGCTTCTTTTCGCCTGCAGGTTGGTTCCTGTTGGCGCCTAGCTTTGTCGGATCAGAAACTTCCCGAGTCTCCGCCGCCGAAATCTCCTCCGCCGAAGTCCCCTCCCCCGGAGTCACCGCCCCAGCCGCCACCATCGCTGTGGCCTCCGCCCCAGCCTCCGCCGCTGCCGCCGTTGAGGATGGAGTTGATGAGGATACCGCCAAGGATGGCGCCACCGAGGCCGCCACCGCCTCCGCCGCGCCCGCCGAACATGCCACCGCCGCCGAACCCCTGGTTGGCGTAGCCACCAAAGTTGTCGACGTCTGCCTGGGCCAGCTGCGCTGCCTGGGCCGCGAGGGCGTGGGCCTGCTGGGCGTATGTGAGGGCAGTAACCGGATCGTTGCGGGAGATGGACAGCGCGTAGTCGAGGTTGCGCTGGGACTCGGCGAGCCGCGTGCGGGCCTCGGTGCCTACGCCGCCGCGGCGGGCGGTGATGTAGTCCGACGTGGCACTGATCTGCGCCTGCGCCGACATGATGGTCTGCTGCAGCGACGCCTGGGCACGGCGGGCCTGGTCCTGCTGGTTCCGGATGCCGGTGAGGGACTGGTCCAGGGCCTGGTGCGCTGTTTCAACGCGCTGCAGGGTGGCGATGGGATCGATCTTTCCGCCCTGGATTTCGGCCTTGACCTGGCCCAGAGCGGCTTCAACACCGGCAACCGGGCCAGCCAGTTCGGGGTGTTCGCCGGACTGGATCATGGCCTTCGCCTGCGCGAGGTCCTGGGAGGTTTCAACGACGGCCGCCTCCAGCCCATTGCGGGCCTCGTCCAGGCTGGTGGACACCTTGGCGATGGCGTCCAGCAGAACGTTGGTCTGGTGCAGGCTCTCTTCAGATGCCCGCACGGCGACCGCGGCGAGGCTACCCTCGCCTGCGGTGAGCTTCTCCTGGGCGGTGGCCGTGGCATTCTGCACAAAAGCCAGCCGTTCCTTGGCCTGGGTGATGTTGTCAGCGACCTGCACCAGAGCGCTGTCCGCGTACTTGGCGCGCAAGGCCGTCAGTGACTGTTCGGCGCTGGCGATCTTGGCATCGGCTTCGTGGGCTCCGGCGCTGATGGCTGCCAGTGCCTGCGGGGCGTTCTTCTCGAGCTCCCGGAGCGAGTCGAAGTCGGCCTTCTGCTCCTGGAGCGAGCCGAGCGCTGCCTCTGAACGGCGGATGATCTCGCCGAGCCAACTGCGCTGCTGTTCTTCGGTATCCGGGATGTGGTCGTCAAGCTGCTGCTGGAGCTTGAAGGATTCGGACATGTGGGCTTTGGCCTCGGCCAGGGCCTTGGTGAAGTTCCCCACCGCGGCATCGCCATACTGGGCCTCCGCGAAGCCGAGTTCCTGTTCGCTGGACTTGATAGCGTCGTCGGCCTCGATGATGAGGGAACCGCTCTTGCGCCGGAGTTCCTCGATGCTGAGCGAAGCCAGCGGATCGAGCTCGGCACCCTGGGGACCGTAGCTGGCGCTGGATGCCAAGGCTGCCTTTTTGCGCTTGTTGCGGAAGTAAAGGTACGCGCCGGCCCCACCGGCAACTGCAATACCCGTTCCTACCAGGACCGCAGCCCCGGCGCCATCACCCGAGGGGACATTGCCGCTGCCGCCGCCTGCCGCATCCCCGATGGCTCCAGCGGTGTCAATGGCAGCCTGGGCGAAGTCCCTCTTGCCGCCAGCCAGGTTGGCTGTGACGGCGTTCTGGCTGATGGCTCCCTGTTTGGACTTGATAGGGCTGGCAGAGTTCAGGACGAAGCTGAATTTGCCGTCATCCTTGGCTATCGCCAGGACGGCGTCGGACCTGCCCATGCCCTTGTTCGTCGCAACGGCCGCGGCCCAGTCAGCTGGAACGGTTGGGTTGGTGAACGTGTCCACGGTCACCACATAGAGGTTGTACTTGTGGTCCTTCAGGAGCTTCTGGATGGCTTCCTGGACCTCGCCACTGCGTCCGCCGAGAACCTTGGCGTTGTCCACAATGTTGGTTCCGGGTGGGATGGTCACCGGGTCTTCAGCCCAGGCCGCGCCGGCAGGAACCGCTAGCAGCCCGGTCAGGCCGATCACGGCGAGGATACGTTTGAACTTTGACCGCATGTGCAACCCTTCAGCACGCCTGACACCGATTCGGGACGAATAAGCGTCTCAGAATGCAGCAGCGCCCCCACGCGTGGTGTAAAGCCGCAGGTCGCTGTGGCATTTCCTTTTGATTCTATGGTGCACCTCTTGGTGCGTCCACAGCGGCGAATATGCCACCAGCGAAACCCTTGGAAGTGCCTGTTGGCAGCGGAATTCGGTCTCCCAGCAACCTCCCAGCCAACGTTCGTCCCAGTTCCAGCCAGACGGTACATAGTTAATGCAGACGAGGATGAAAGGAAGTCCAATGACTGAGAACCCAACCCAGGGTGCAGCGCCGGAGAACCGCAATCCGGATGAGAACCGGAATGCGGACCAGAACCCTGCGGAGGTCCGCAGTGACGCTGTCGGTCAGGCTAATACGACCGAGCAGCTGGACCGATCCGGGGCACCCGACAACCCCACCCAGCCGCTGCCGGGTGCACCCCGTCCGGTTTTTCCTCCCCGCGAGCCCTTATACGGCCAGCAAACGCCGGGCCAGCAGGCTCCCGGCCACGAGTACGCCCAGCACGGGGCGCATTCGGCAGCGCCCGGCGGCTCTGCGGGTCAGCACAACCCGGGTCAGCACAACCCGGGTCAGCACAACCCGGGTCAGTACGGAACAGGCCAGTACTCCCCGGGCCAGTACAACGCTGCCCCGAACCCGGCCGACGCGCCCCGCAGGAAAGCCTCCTTCGGCGTCGGGACCCTGGTGGCAAGCATCCTGGCCGCAGGCCTTGTGGGTGGTGGCGTGGCCACGGTCGGTTCGGGCAACCTATTCAACAATGGCTCGCCGTCGGCCGCGAGCAGCGGCAGCCAGTCTGAGACCGTGATTGTTAACAACAAGGACGACGTCAACGCCATCACGGCCGCGGCGCTCAAGGCGTCGCCCAGCGTGGTGACCATCAGTGCCACGAGCGGCAGTTCGGGCGGCACAGGCTCCGGCATCGTTATGGACAACGAAGGGCACATCCTGACCAACACCCACGTGGTGACGCTCGATGGCCAGAGCGCCAACGCAGCCCTGGAGGTCCGGACCAGCGCGGGCAAGGTCCTCAAGGCCACACTGGTGGGCACTGACCCCCTCTCTGACCTTGCCGTCATCAAGGTGGACGACGCGTCCGGGCTGACCGCAGCCACGCTCGGTGACTCGGGCAAGCTCAACGTCGGCGACACGGCCATCGCCATCGGCTCCCCACTTGGCCTGACCGGAACAGTCACTGACGGCATCGTCTCAACCCTGAACCGGACCATCAGTGTTGCGTCCTCGGCGGCACCGAAGGAAGGCGACACTTCCCAGGGCGGCGATCAGGGCTTCCAGTTCGCCCCGCCAAACGGTGGCCAAGGCCAAAGCACCGCCAACCAGGGTTCCATCTCCATCAACGTGATCCAGACTGATGCCGCCATCAACCCCGGCAACTCCGGCGGAGCGCTGGTCAACAGCAAGGGAGAGATCATCGGCGTCAACGTCGCCATCGCGTCCGCCGGCTCCGATTCTTCGACCACCGGCGGAAATATCGGAGTGGGCTTCAGCATCCCCATCAACCACGCAAAACGGGTGGCACAGGAGATCATTGATACCGGCAAGGCCTCCCACGGCCAGTTGGGTGTCAGCGTCAAGGAAAAGTCGTCCAGCAGCTCGTCCTCGGGCTTCTCCGTAGGTGCCGACGTGGCAACGGTAGAGCCGAATTCAGCTGCCGCAAAGGCCGGTATAAAGGTGGGCGATGTGGTGATCAAGTTCAACGACCTGGTCATCAGCGAGCCTAACCAGCTCACAGCGGCCGTCCGTGAGCAGGCCGGCGGCTCCACCGTCAAGCTCACCGTCCTGCGCAACGGCCAGGAGCAGACGCTGGACGTCACGCTCGGCACCGCGGCGGACCAGTAGGCCTGAACAGCAGAGCGCACGGCAAACAATCCACGACGACGGCGGAGGTCACCAAAGGTGACCGCCGCCGCCGTCGTCCGCGTTCCCGTGCGCCCGGGCAGGGCCGTGACACAGGCGTTAACGGGACGGCAACGGGGGACGGCTATATGGTTAGCTAGGATCTACCCGTACCCCGGGCGTTCCGAGGCCATGACCCCATCCGGCTGGCTGTCCACAAGCATGGAAGGCTGCTGTAAATACAGTGGAAGAGACATTGAAGATCATCGTCCTGGTCAAGCATGTACCGGACGCACAGTTCGACCGACACCTCACCGGCGAGGGCTACACTACGGACCGTAACGAAAGCATCCTTTCCGAGCTGGACGAATACGCGCTGGAGGCGGCTTTGCAGCTGGCTGAGGCCCGCGGTGGCGCCAAGGCCGGCAACCAGGTCATTGCGCTGAGCATGGGCGCGTCCGGTGCCGTGAACGCGGTGAAGAAGTCACTCCAGATGGGCGCCACCGAAGGTGTGCACCTCACGGACAGTGCCCTGGCGGGCTCAGACGCCGCCGCCACTTCGCTCGCGCTCGCGGCCGCCATCCGCCATATTGGCACCGGCGCTCCGGTGGACCTTGTCCTCACGGGCATGGCGTCCACCGACGGCGAAACGTCCCTGGTCCCGGCCCAGCTCGCCGAGCGCCTCGGTCTGCCGCAGGTCACCTTCGCGTCCTCGCTGACGGTCGACGGCGGCCGGCTCACCGCGCGCCGCGACGCCGACACCTACTCGGAGACCGTCGAAGCTTCGCTGCCCGCAGTGGTCTCCGTGACGGACCAGATCAACGAGCCGCGCTACCCCAACTTCAAGGGCATCATCGCGGCCAAGCGCAAGAGCATCACCACGCTTTCGCTGTCCGACATCGGAGTCGATCCCGCGCACGTGGGCCACGCCGGATCGTGGACCACAGTGACCGCTGCCGAGGAACGCCCGCCGCGCACCGCCGGAACCATCATCACCGACGAAGGCGACGCCGGCATCAAGCTCGTCGACTTCCTGGCCGCCCAGAAGCTGCTCTAAGAGGGATCACAGACATGGCAAACGTACTCGTATTCATTGACAACCCCGGCGATGCCCTGAAGAAGAGCACCCTCGAACTGCTCACCCTGGGACGTTCCCTGGGAGAGACCGCTGTTGCCGTGAACGGCGATCTGCACCAGGATGTTTCGGCCACGCTCGCCGAATACGGCGTCACCGCCGTTTTCCGGCCCTCCGCCCAGGACCTGGATGACTACCTTGTCTCGGCGAAGGCAGCCTATCTCGCGGCCGCCGCGGGTGCCGCCAGTGCCGGCACGGTCCTCCTGGACAACTCGCCCGAAGGCAAAGAGATCGCGGCGCGGCTCGGCATCCGGCTCAACGCCGGCGTCATCACCGATGTTGTGGCGGTCGACGCCGACGGTACAGCCCACAAGTCGGTCCTCGCGGGGTCCTACACCACTTCTGCCAGGGCCACCACGGCGGTTTCCGTGCTGACGGTGAAGGCCAACAACGTCACGCCGGAGCCGGCCTCCGTGGCTTCCGCCCCGGAGACGTCCACCGTCGAAGTGCCGGCGGACGGCACGGCCACGGCAGCCCGCATCACCGCCCGCGAACAGAAGGCGGCCAGTGGACGCCCGGATCTGTCGGACGCCCGCATCGTGGTGGCCGGCGGACGCGGAGTGGACGGCGACTTCGGCCCGGTGGAGCAGCTTGCCGACGCCCTCGGAGCTGCCGTCGGCGCCTCCCGTGCGGCCACGGACGCCGGCTGGATCAGCCACGACGCCCAGGTAGGCCAGACCGGCAAAACCGTGTCGCCCCAGCTCTACATCTCGGCAGGAATTTCCGGTGCCATCCAGCAGAAAGCCGGGATGCAGACAGCAAAGGTCATCGTGGCCGTGAACAAAGACGCCGAGTCACCAATCTTCGAAATCGCCGATTTTGGCATCATCGGGGACCTCTTCGACGTCCTTCCGCAGGCCACCGAAGAAATCAAGAAGCGAAAAGGCTGACCCTTGGCCCACTCCGCTGCCTCAGCACAGAGCCCGTTCAACCCGGACATCCACCGGGTTGGGCGGGTGCTCTGTTTCGCCGCCCACCCGGACGACATTGACTTCGGTGCGGCCGGCACCATCGCCGCCTGGACGGCCGCCGGCATCCAGGTCAGCTACTGCATCATGACCGACGGCGACGCCGGCGGCTTCGACCCGGCGCACCGGGCGGAGATCATCGCCCTCAGGGCGGCCGAGCAGCGCCGGGCCGCCGAACTCGTGGGCGTGACTGACCTCCGCTACCTCCATGAGCGCGACGGCTACCTCGAACCGACGCACGAGGTGATGAAAGGTGTGGTGAAGCTGATCCGGGAAATCCGTCCCGACGTCGTGCTTGCCATGCATCCGGAACGGAACTGGAGCCGCCTGCAGAAGAGCCACCCGGACCACCTTGCCGTGGGTGAGGCCGTGACCCGGGCCGTCTACCCTGCAGTCGAAAACCCGTTCGCCTATCCGGAACTGGCTGAGGCAGGCCTCGCCGCGTACAAGCTGCCGTGGCTGTGGCTCTACGCCGGGCCGGACGAGCGGGATAACCATTTTGTGGACGTCACCGACCATGTGGCCGCCAAGCTTGAGGCGATCCACGTGCATGTGAGCCAGCATCCCGACGTCGGCGCCATGGAATCTGCGGTGCGGAATGGCATGCACGTGAATGCCCGGCGTGCGGGGTTCGCCGAGGGCCGCAGCGCCGAAGCCTTCCATGTGGTCGCCGTCAACGGCCCGGGGACCATCGCCGGCTTCTAGGACCGCCGGCGGCTGGGGCGGCCGGCCTCTGGCGCAGCCGCCCCCGGGCTCAGGCGCCCAGCGGTGCGGCAGCCACGGTGGGGAACGTCGGCGTGGCCGAACCACCCACGGGCTCCACGGTGATGCCAAGCGCTGCGGCGGATGCAATGCCCTTCACTACAGCAGGCTTCGACAGGGCTGCTTCGTCCATCAGGCCCTGGGAAACCGGTGCCGAGCCGTCCTTCGGGATCAGCCACATCTGGTAGACCTTGCCGGCAGGCGGCGCGGGCACACCGTTCATCTTGACCACCACGGCATCCTTCGACGACGAAATCAGCACCGTGGCGGTGCCGCCGGCGGAGACAGGTACGGATGCTTCGCGCACGTCGCCAGCCCGGACCACCTGGTTCAGGGGATCGTTCTGGTCAGCAATGTAGGCACCCACGCCCACGCCACCGAGGGCGATCACGGCGGCGGCTGCCACCGCGGTGAGCCAGCGGCGGGCGCCGGCAGGCCGGCGCCGTTCTTCCCGGCGGACCCTGGCGGCGGCGAGCTCATCCAGGGCTTCTGCAGACGACTGCTCGGCCGGCATGGCCGTGGTGGCGGGAGCCACGACTGTTATTGGCCCATCGGCAGGCAGCTGCGCGAGGGACGGCAACTGGGACACGATTCGTGCGAAAAGATCCGCGGGAGGTTCCGCCTCAGCCGTAAAGGACGCCGCGAGGGTCTCCCTGTCCTGGCGGACACGCTCAAGGAAGGCGCTGCGCTCGGCGTCGGGGGCGGCGGAGATGTAGCGGTCAATGGTGGCGCGTTCAGCATCGCTGATCGCGTCCAGGGCATAGAGCTCGGCGAGATCCACGGCCCGCCCGGATTCCAGGTCGGCGGCGATCTCAGTTCCGAACGAGCCGGGACGGCGGGTGCCTCCCTGACTATTCATTTCTGTCATCTCAACTCACCCCCAGACAGGTCTTCAAGCGGATCAGTCCGTCGCGGATGCGGGACTTGATAGTGGGTACTGCTGCGTTTAGCTTCTCCGCGACTTCGCGGTACGTGAGGCCGCCGTAGTAGGCCAGCCGCACGGATTCCTGTTGTGTATCGGTCAGCGTTTCCAGGCACCGGACCACCGCCTCGGCCTCCAGCCTGCTGTCCACCTCGGTGGAGACGGAGTCGTGGTCCACGTCCTGGCTGCTGGCGCCGTACTTGGCCTCACGGTCGGTGGCCGACTGCGAGGAACGGACCTTGTCCACGGCCCGGCGGTGCGAAATGGTCATCAGCCACGAGAGCGGGCTTCCTGCTTCCGGGTTGAACTTTGCGGCGTTCTGCCATACCTGGAGGAAAACCTCCTGCGTGGTGTCTTCGCTGAGTTCGGGATCGATGAGGACCCGCCGCGCCATGCCGAACACCCTGCGCGATGTCAGTTGGTAGAACTCGGCAAACGCGGCCTGGTCGCCGCCGGCTATGCGGGCGAGCAGCCCGGCCAAGCGCTTGCCGAGATCCGCCGGTGAGTTTGTAACTGCGGCCGGGGCCTCGGAGTTTGGCGCGTTGGGAGTTTCCATCACTACCCAGCATAAGTCGCCCGGCGGTGAAACCTGAGCATCGCGGCCGGTGCTGCCCCGGGGAAAGGGGAGAGCCGACGGCGCCGCCCGCCTCGTCGCTAGCAGTGTCACCTGCCCGCTCCTTCCTCGCCCTGGAATTGCTGTCAGGAGTTATTCGGTGCCGGCAGCCGTCCGGATGGGCAGCGGGCGCTCAGATCTGGGCGCCGGAAAATCCCTGTTGGCGCCAGGCCTCGTAGACGGCAATGGACGCTGCGTTGGCCAGGTTCAGGGAACGCAGGGACGGAAGCATGGGGAGCCGCACCGTGGACGTGACATGCGGATCGCTCTTAAGGTGCTCAGGCAGGCCTACCGATTCCTGGCCGAACATCAGCACATCGCCGGGGCGGTAGGCGATGTCCGCGTAGCTGGCGGTGCCGTCCGAGGTGAAGGCGTACACACGCTCCGGCTGCAGTTCGCGCCAGGCGTCCTCGATGCTTTTGTGGACGGTGACGACGGCGAGGTCGTGGTAGTCCAGGCCGGCGCGCCGGAGCTTGGCATCGGAGAAATCAAAGCCGAGGGGTTCCACCAGGTGCAGTTGGGCGCCGGTTATGGCTGCCAGCCTGATCGCATTGCCGGTGTTGCCGGGGATTTCGGGGGCATGGAAGAGGATTCGGAACACGGTCCAATCCTAGTCAACCAATCCGGGTCAACGGTTCAGTGCCCGCTTCCCAGCGCATGCAGCGGTTCAGTGCATGCCGCGAAGCAGCCTGGCCAGCACGGACACATTGACGGTGTTGGGTGTGGGGCCGGAGGAGAGGAAGTGCTTGAGGCCGCGGACCAGGCCTGCCGCGTTCACCACCTGGATGGTTTCGGAGGTGCCGGCTGTTCGCCGGTGGCGGTCGATGACGGGTTCGTGGAGGTTGCCGTCGGCGCTGTGGATGACTGTCCAGCCGGTGACGTTCAGTTCCGGGAAGATGTCCTGCATGGCCCGGACAACGTGGGCCAGTTGCGGCGGCGCGATGGAACGTCCGCCGTGCCTCAGGGTTTGCCCGTCCCAGGCGTAGGCGCCCTTTGGCAGCAGCATGGACCCGATCAGCGCCAGCCGGTAGCCGGACAGGAGTGCGTGGTCGATGTGGCTGTTATCGGCCGGGGACTGCAGGCCGTTGACCAGCCGGGTCGCAGGAATCGCAGGCAGAACCTGGCGGGTGATGAGCTGCACCGTGCGCAGTTCGCGCTGGATTCGGGCCTCGGCGCCAAAAATACCCCGTTTGCGCGGCATCCCGTGGACCTGCTGGCTGGCCTGGGCGAACGGGATGAGCGGCACCGTGCCGGACGCCTCGAAAGCCGCGGCATCGTAGGGCGGGACATAAAGGGGCGGGTCGCCTGCGGTGTTCCGCGGCGTGGTGGTTCTGTGCACTGTGGCCGAGGCATGGCTGCCCGCCGCCGGCGCATCAAAGTGCGGCCCTGCGGCGGAATCGTCGGTGTTGCGGGCGGTTCCCGCGGCGTACGAGCGGTCGTAGGCCTTCCGGCGCGTGGGGTCTATGAGGGTTTCGTATGCTGCCGTCACTCGCCGGAAAGCAGCGGCGTCCCCGCCATGGTCAGGATGGGCCTTCCGCGCGGCCCGGCGGTAGGCCACCTTGATCTCCTTGTCGGTGGCCGTCACGGCGACACGGAGCACCTCGTAGTAGGAGTTGCTGCTCTCGGTCAAGCACTCATCCCTTTTCTTCGCTGGCCAGTCCACGGCATGCAGCCCGGTGGGCCCCAGTTTACGGCCTGCCCACACAACGTCTGCGCACGCCTCAGTGGTTCCCGCGGCCCGGCGTCTAGACTCTTTGAGGATGACGGCAGGCGGGCCGTCCGGGCGAACATATTGGGGTGGACGTGAAGGCGCAGGCGGCTGTACTCGTGGCGGGGGCGCTGCTCGGCGTGACAGCAATGGGAGGCTGCAGTGTAGACGTTCCCGATCCGGCCGCCCCGAAAGTGGCGCCAACCGTCACCGCCCTGGCCACCCCTACCATCACCCCGGGCCATGACGCAGAAGCGGTGGCCGCAAAGGACATGCCGTTCTCCGCTGGCGGTTCCCTGGCCGCCGGGGTCCCCGTGGGGATCTCGGACGGACTCAAGGATGCACCCGGCTGGCAGCAGGTCAAGGAGAACGTGGCCGGCGAGAGTCAATTCGTGAAGTCCGATGGCTGTCTGGTGGCGGCCAAGGTCCGCACCAACCAGGCACCGCTGGCGCTTCAGGACGACAAGGAGTCGACTGTTGGCCTCTTCACGTACCTGGACCCGACCATCCTGCCCGGCTATCTGAAGACAGCGACGCTGCGGTGGGGCGGTGAGGTTGGCAAGCCGGGGCCATCGGCTGAGGTGCTGGCCCTGGAGAAACCCGGCCAAGCGGGCGTCAGGCCCACGGCCGTTATGGCCCGGGTGTTCGGCACTGCGGCATCGTCGGTCTACATTTCGGTGGCCTGCCCGGACGATGCCACACTGGCAGCCGCCCGGGCCTACATCGCAGAACGCCTCCTGTTGGTTCCGCCGTCGAACTAGCGGTGTCGGTTACTTACCATGCCTGCGCCAGGACCCGGCGGGGGAAAGGCGGTTCAGGGCCAGCGCGCCCACGAGCAGGCCGAAGTCCCGTAAGGCAACGTCGTAGAAGCTGCCCAGGACCAGTAGGTTGATGATGATGCCCAGCAGCCAGACGGCGACCAGCAGGGAACCGAACCGGGGCCGGACGGCCACTGCAATACCGGCGGCGATCTCCACGACGCCGACGATGTACATGAAGCTCTGCGCCGACACGGGCACCACGGAGGTGGCAACCGGCGCGAGGTATATGGTCCAGTCGGTCAGGGTGTTGGTGAACTTGTCCAGCCCGAAGAGAATCGGTGCGACGGTGAACACGGTGCGCAGCAGGAAGAAGGCCTGCCTGTCCGGTGCCATAGCCTGTAGCCGACTGCCTTCGGTGATTTTCGCGTTGGTTGTCATGGTGGACTCCTTCTAAAAGTAGGTATGATTATTTTAGAAAAATTAGCACCATTAAGCAATGGATGTTGTTTTTAGAGTTAGGGGTACAGGGTGCGCAGACTTCCGTGGGGCCGCCGCATGGCGGCCGTGGCTTCCTTGGGCGACGACAAGCGCCGGGAGCTTTTTGAACTGGTTGCCGCTTCCGATGCCGCAGTCGGGCGCGATGAGGCTGCGCTGGCCCTCGGCCTGCCAAGAAGCACTGCGTCCTTCCACCTTGACAGGCTGGTCCAGGACGGACTCCTGGCGGTGGAATTCCACAAGGCCGCCGGGAAGTCAGGTCCTGGCTCCGGGCGGCCGGCGAAGATGTACCGGCAATCAACGAGTGAGGTCGGCGCTTCCGTGCCGGACCGCAACTATGACCTCGCCGCTGAGCTGCTGGTCGCAGCGATCGAGCACTCCACAGCGACCGGCGGAGCCGTGGGCAATTCCCTGCTGGCCGCGTCGTACGGCAAGGGCAAGGCGATGGCCGCCGGCGCCGCAAGCCTGACGGACTTCATGGCGGGGGAGGGCTACGAGCCCAGGCCTGACGGCACCGGCGGCTTTGTGCTGGTGAACTGCCCGTTCCATCGGCTCTCGGACGGGCACCCGGAAGTCGTCTGCGCCATGAACGGATCATTTCTGCAGGGCGCGGCTGCGGCGTGCGGGGAGCCGGAGGAACGTATAGCGCCGAACAGCGAGCCTGGCCAGTGCTGCGCCAGGATCACCCCGCCCTGACACCTGATGGGCCGGGGCCGCGGGTGTGCCGCCCTGGGCGCCGCTAGAATTGAGGCGTGCCCGTCTACCTCGATCATGCAGCCACCACGCCACTTTCCGCCGAGGCGCTGGCAGCCCTGACCCGGGAACTTGCCCGCACCGGCAATCCTTCGTCCCTGCACGGCTCGGGCCGGCGTGCCCGCCGCTCCGTGGAGGACGCCAGGGAAGCAATCGCGAAAGCGGCCGGCGCCCATCCCTCCGAGGTCATCTTTACGTCCGGGGGCACTGAGTCCGACAACCTTGCCGTCAAGGGCCTGTACTGGGCCCGTTCCGGCGAAGACCCGGCACGGCGGCGCATCCTCTGCTCCGCCGTCGAGCATCATGCCGTGCTGGACACCGTGGAATGGCTGGAGCGGCACGAGGGTGCCATTGTCACGTGGCTTCCCGTGGACAGCGGGGGCGTGGTGGATTTGGACGTCCTCGCCGCCGAGCTGGCCCAGGACCCCGGGACCATTGCGCTCGTGACGGTCATGTGGGCCAACAATGAAGTGGGCACTATCCAGCCGGTGCACAGGATTGTGCAGTTGGCGCACGCCGCCGGGGTGCCGGTCCATTCGGATGCCGTGCAGGCCTTCGGCTCGCTGCCGGTTGATTTCAAGGCCTCCGGGCTGGACGCGATGTCCGTTTCCGGGCACAAGATCGGCGGACCGGTGGGAGTCGGCGCCCTCCTGCTGGGGCGGGCCGTCAAGCTGACCCCGGTGCAGCACGGCGGCGGCCAGGAACGCGACGTGCGCTCCGGGACGCTGGACACGGCGTCCATCGCCGCCTTCGCTGCTGCCGCCGAGGCCGCCACCGCACGGCTTGCCGCCGAGTCCGCGAGGATCGCGGCCCTGCGGGACAGGCTCATCGACGGCGTCCTGCAGCGGGTGCCCGAAGCTGCACTCCGCGGCGCCCCGGGGGAGGGTCGGCTGCCCGGCAACGCGCATTTCACGTTCCCTGGCTGCGAAGGTGATTCGCTGCTGTTCCTGCTGGACCTGGTGGGGGTGGAATCCTCCACGGGATCCGCCTGCACGGCCGGTGTCCCGCGCCCGTCCCACGTGTTGCTGGCCATGGGGCTGGACGAGGAGACAGCCCGTGGCGCCCAGCGCTTCACGCTGGGACATGCCTCAACCGACGCGGACGTGGATGCCTTGCTGGCAGCCCTCCCCGGCGCGTACCAACGCGCCCGCCAGGCAGGGATGGCCGGACATGAATCCTCGATCCAGACTGCGGGAACGGTAGCGCGTCAGGCGTCCTCCGGCAGGAGCTGATCGAGCCCAACGGACCTGTCGGCCAGGCGCTCCGCTGTGACTCGGGTCCTGGCCGAGATGAGGGCCTTGATGGTCTTCTGCGCGCCGGGCTGTGGCTTCCGCGGCCAGTTGACGCTCATCCCGGCCATCACCCTGGAATCCTGCTGCCAGAACGCGACGAACTCCTTGCCCTCCAGTGACCCCCGGATCACCGGCTCAGCGCCCGCCGCCAGGGCCGGGAAGCCCGAGTACTCCATGCTGACGTCGTACTGATTGGTGTAGAAGTAGGGGATGGTGCTCAGGACTGCATCCTGGCCGAGCATGGCCCTGGCGGCCACCTTTCCGCCGTTCAGGGCATTGGACCAGTGCTCGCTGCGGTGGTGCTGGCCGGTGAAGGGGTGCAAGGCGTTGGCGACGTCGCCGGCGGCAAAAATACCGGGCGCGCTGGTCTGCAGGGACGCGTCCGTGAGGATCCCGTTGTCCAGGGTGAGGCCGGCCGCCTGCGCGAGTCCGGTCTCGGGAACCACGCCGACGGCGATGACCACGATGTCCGCAGGGAGCGCCTCTCCGGAATCGGTGACCACCCCGGTGACAGCGCCGCCGTGGCCGGTGATTTCCCGCGCTGAGGCAGGAAGCCGGAAGCTCACGCCGTTGGCTTCGTGGAGTCTGCGGAAGAACCGTCCGAGGTCAGGGCCGATGGCCCCGGCCAGGGGGATCTCGTCCAGTCCGAGGAGCGTGACGTTGTTGCCGTACGTGGCGGCAGCCGCAGCCAGTTCCATACCGATCCAGCCGGAGCCGATCATCACCACGTTCCTGCCGCCCGCCGCCAGGCTGCTGCGCAACCGCCGGCTGTCGTCCAAGGTGCGGAAGGTGGATACCCCGGCCAGATCGCTGCCGGGCACGCGGAGGGTGCGGGGCGTCGCGCCGGTGGCGAGCAGCAGGGAGCCGTATGACAGTGTGCTGCCGTCGTCGAGTTCCACCGTCCTGGCGTCCGGCCGGATGTCCGTGACGCGCGCGCCCAGGCGGAGGCCGACGTCGTTCTCCGCGTACCAGCCTGGCGGCACCACCGGGACGGCGTCCTCGTCAGCCTTTCCCAGCAGATACTCCTTGGACAGCGGCGGCCGCAAGTAGGGGTGATGGCGCTCGGCGCCGATGATGGTCACCCGGCCTTCGAACCCTTCCGCCCGCAGGGTCTTGGCAGCGGTGGCACCGGCCAGGCCGCCGCCGGCAATCACAATTTCCCCCGCGGCCGCAATGTCCTCAGCCATGTCCGTCCGATTCCCGCTGGTGCGTGCTCGAAGTCTAAAACTGTTAATACTGACTTTAGAAGTGAAGGCCCGCTGGGTCAAGGGTCTTTTGGGGAGGATTCGGCGTGGCGATAGACTGGTGCGGCAGGCATTGTGCTATTCCTGCGGCAGCCGGTTGAACGGCAGCCGCCCTCTGCCGGCATCCCCCGAACCCTAAAGAAAGCCAGCATGCGAGTTCTAGCAGCCATGAGCGGTGGAGTCGACTCCGCCGTTGCCGCAGCACGTGCCGTTGAAGCCGGGCACGACGTCGTCGGCGTTCACCTTGCGCTGTCCAGGATGCCCGGAACCCTGCGGACGGGCAGCCGCGGCTGCTGCACCATCGAGGACTCGCGCGATGCGTGGCGGGCCTGCGATGTGCTGGGCATTCCGTATTACGTCTGGGATTTCTCGGAGCGCTTCAAGGAAGACGTGGTCCAGGACTTCATTGATGAGTATGCTGCCGGGCGGACACCCAATCCCTGCATGCGCTGCAACGAGCGGATCAAGTTTGCCGCCCTGCTGGAGAAGGCCATCGCCCTGGGCTTTGACGCCGTCTGCACCGGGCATTACGCCAAGGTCATCAAGGACGCCGAAGGCAACCCCGAACTTCACCGGGCGGCGGACTGGGCCAAGGATCAGAGCTACGTCCTGGGTGTCCTGACCCACGAGCAGCTCAAGCACTCCATGTTCCCGCTGGCTGACACGCCCTCCAAGGCTGAGGTGCGGGCCGAGGCCGAGCGCCGTGGACTGTCAGTGGCCAACAAGCCCGACAGCCACGACATCTGCTTCATTCCCGACGGCGACACCGCGGGCTGGCTCGCCGAAAAGATCGACATGACCACCGGTGACATTGTGGACGAGACCGGCTCGAAGGTGGGGGAGCACCCGGGAGCCAACGCGTTCACCGTGGGACAGCGCCGCGGCCTGAAGCTCGGCACACCCGCAGCGGACGGCAAGCCCAGGTTCGTCCTGGAGATCCGGCCCAAGGAAAACAAGGTAGTGGTGGGGCCCCAGGCGCTGCTGGCCATTGACGAGATCCGCGGCATCAAGGTCTCGTGGGCTGGTCTGCCCATCGCGGAAATCGAAACGGGCGCCGAGTTTGACTGCTATGCCCAGGTCCGCGCCCACGGAGACCCCGTGCCGGCAACCGCGCGAATGCTGCCCGGCGAGGGTGCACCCCAGCTGCTGGTCACGTTGACCGATCCGCTGCGCGGTGTGGCACCTGGCCAGACAGTGGTCCTCTACCAGGGCAGCCGCGTCTTGGGCCAGGCCACCATCGACGCTGCCCGGTCGTTGCAGCGCGCGGAGCTCTGAGGCGGAGCAATTTACCCCGGTCAGGTAAATTTTGTGTCTCAACTCACAAAAAAGCCGGTTGATGAGTCCGGCGTCTGGTTGAATCTAGGCATCAGGACAGCGCGCTGCCCGCTCAAGCCAAGACACCCATTTGCGGGCGGCGAGCGCGTACTCATCGAACAGAAAGTTCACAGATGACCAAGAGCACTCAAGCCTTGCGCAGCGCACTCGCGCTCGCAGGCGTTTCCGCCTTCGCATTGACGGCCTGCACGGGCCCCTCGGGTGGCGGGGGCGGTGGCAGCACAGCTTCGGAGAATGCAAGCAGCGTCATCGCATATGGCACCACAGACAAAGTCACCGCACTGGACCCGGCGGGCTCGTACGACAACGGTTCGTTTATGGTGATGAACCAGATTTACTCCTATTTGTTGAACTCCAAGCCCGGTGGCGCCGATCCCGTGCCGGACCTTGCCGAATCGTCGTCCTTCACCAAGCCTACGGAATTCACCGTCAAGCTGAAGAGCGACCTCAAGTGGGCCAACGGGCACGTTTTGGATTCCAAAGACGTCAAGTTCTCCTTTGATCGCCAGGTGGCCATCAACGATCCCAATGGACCGGCATCATTGTTGTCCAACATCGATTCCATTGCCACGCCTGATGCCAGCACCGTTGTATTCACGCTGAAGAATGCCAACGACCAGACGTTCCCGCAGATTCTGACCAGCCCGGCCGCGCCGATCGTCGACGATGAAGTCTTCCCGGCAGACAAGCTCCTCAGCGACGAGGAAATTGTCAAGGCCAATGCCTTCCACGGCCAGTACATCATCGACTCCTACAACAAGAACACGCTGGTCAGCCTCAAGGCCTGGCCGGACTACAAGGGCGTGCTTGGAAAGCCCGCCAACGCAGGGGCCACCATCAAGTACTACACCGACCAGACCAACATGAAGTTGGAGGTCAAGGGCGGGCAGATCGATGTTGCCAACCGCAGCCTGAGCGCCACGGACATCGATGACCTCAAGAAGGACTCCAACGTCACGGTCCATGTCGGACCCGGCGGCGAGATGCGGTACATCGTCTTCAACTTCGACACCATGCCCTTCGGTGCCAAGACCCCGGAAACGGACCCCAAGAAAGCGCTGGCCGTCCGCCAGGCCGTTGCTGACCTCATTGACCGCCAAGCCATCTCGGACCAGGTCTACAAGGGCACGTACCTGCCCATGTGGTCCAACGTCCCGTCCGGTTTCGTGGGCGCCAACGAATCCTTCAAGCAGGCCTATGGGGACGGCTCCGGCAAGCCCAGCCTGGACAAGGCCAAGAAGGTCATGTCCGACGCCGGCATCACCGGCCCGGTAACGATCAAACTGCAGTACAACCCTGACCACTATGGCAAGTCATCCGGTGACGAATACGCCATGGTCAAGGACCAGTTGGAGAAGAGCGGCCTGTTCACCGTGGACCTTCAGTCCACCGAGTGGGTCACGTACAACTCTGCGTCGAAGAAAGACAGCTACCCCGTCTTCCAGCTGGGCTGGTTCCCGGACTTCAGCGACGCGGACAATTACCTGACACCCTTCTTTGTGGGCGGTGGCTTCATGAACAACCACTACTCCAACAGCGAGGTCGAAACGCTGATCGCAAAGCAGCTTGTGACGGCTGATAAGGCAGAGCGTGAGAAGACCATACAGGAGGTCCAGAACCTGCTTGCCAAGGACATCTCCACGTTGCCGTTGTTGCAAGGGGCACAGGTGGCTGTTTCGGGGACCAAGGTGAAGGGCGTGGATTCGACGCTGGATGCGTCGTTCAAGTTCCGGCTCGGCACCATTTCCAAGTAACACCTGTTACACCTGCGTAGGAGGTGGGGCCGGCCGGCCCTGCCTCCTACGTGTTGGCTCCACACTTTTCGCTTTCCAGACCAAGCAGGTTCAGCATGGCCACATTGATTGATGCGCCGCCGCCAACTGTAGCGGCCCCCACATCCAAATCCGCGGGAGGTGGCCTCGGGAGGTATATCCTGATTCGCTTCCTGCTCATTTTCCCCACGATCTTCATCCTCGTCACCCTCGTTTTCTTTCTGATGCGGATCACCGGCGATCCCATTACCGCAGCCCAGGGCGGACGCCTCCCGCAGGAACAAATCGACGCCTTGGTTCACCAGGCCGGCTATGACCGGAACCTGTTCATCCAATACATCGAGTACCTTGGCCACATCGCCACCGGAAACTTCGGCCGGACTATTTCAGATGGCCGGCCCGTCATCGAGATGCTCGCGAAATTTGGTGCAGCCACCCTGGAACTGAGCATCAACGCCGTGATGGTGGCGTTGCTCGTGGGAATACCGCTGGGTATGTTCGCCGCCCACAAACGCGACAAGGTTCCGGACGCTGTCCTGCGCATGTTCGCCATCCTTTGCTATGCCACCCCTGTCTTCTTTGCCGGCCTGCTGCTGAAGCTGACATTTTCTGTAGGACTGGGTTGGTTCCCCGTAGCTGGCCGTGCATCCACCACAACGGAATTGGCGATGGGCCGGCTGGCAGCGCCCACTGGCGTCTACTGGCTGGACGCCCTTCGCAGCGGCAATCTGGCAGCCTTTGGCGACATCGTCCACCACGCAGTCCTGCCGGCCGTCGCGCTGGGCCTATTGACCGCGGGCGTCTTCCTCCGTCTGGTCCGCACCAACGTGATCGGCACGCTGGGCAGGGACTATGTTGAGGCAGGCCGGTCCCGAGGTGTCAGTGAATACCGCCTGGTGACCAAGCATGCCTACAAGCCTGCGCTGATCCCCATCATCACGGTGATGGGTTTGCAGATTGCCCTGCTGCTCGGCGGTGCGGTGCTGACCGAAACCACCTTCGAGTGGAAGGGCCTTGGCTATCAGCTGGCGCAGTACCTTACCGCGCGTGACTTTGTGGCTGTCCAGGGCATCGTGATGCTGCTGGCCGTCATTGTGGCGATCACCAATTTCGTGGTGGATATTGCCGCTGCCCTGATTGATCCGCGAGTGAGGTACTGATGGGCACCACAGTTTTGGAACCGAAAAAGAAGTCCTTGCTGGACCGGCTTCCGGTCTCGTCCCACATCCGCCAGAGCGTTGGCCTGCAACGGACCATGCTGCTCATCGGCGTCGTCCTTTGCGCTGTTTTTGTGGTGGCCGCGATATTTGCGCCGGTGCTGGCGCCCTACGGGTATTCTCAGATTTCCGATGACGCCGGTTCTTTCCCGGCGCAGGCCGAACCCGGTGGCAAGCATCTGATGGGAACAACCGTGGGCGGATACGATGTGCTGTCCCGGATGATCTGGGGATCGCAGACAGCCATGGCGGTGATTGTTGCTGCCGTGTTGATGTCCATCTTCCTGGGAGTGTTCCTCGGACTGGTGAGTGGCTACTTCGGCGGCTGGCTGGACCGAGTGCTGGTGGTGATTGCTGACGCGATTTACGCCTTCCCGACACTCCTCGTGGCTATCGTGATGTCGATTGCCATCAATAAGGGACAGTCTGGCTTCTGGGGCGGAATCCTCGCCTGCGGGTTTGCCATCACGGCAGTGTTTGTACCGCAGTACTTCCGGGTGATCCGTGCTGAAACCATCCGGCTCAAGGCTGAACCGTTTGTGGAATCCGCCCAGGTTGTTGGCGCCTCAAGCGCCAGGATTATCAGCAGGCACATCTTTTCCAACGCGACCCGGACCCTGCCGCTGATCTTTACGCTCAACGCCTCCGAAGCCATCCTCACTCTGGCAGGCCTGGGCTTCCTCGGTTTCGGTATCGAGCCAAGCTCCGCCGCTGAATGGGGCTTTGACCTGAACAAGGCGATGTCCGACGCCTCCTCAGGCATTTGGTGGACCGGCGTGTTCCCCGGCCTCGCCATCGTGCTGACGGTGGTTGGCCTGACCCTCGTGGGTGAAAGCATCAACGACCTGAACGATCCGCGCTTGCGCGGACGCAAGGCTGCCGGCGCCAAGGGCGCCCCGGGACCATCAACCGCGGCCGCGCAGTCTGCCATCGCAGCGAATGTGAGAGGACTGTGACCATCAATATTGATTCGGCATCTGACCAGTCCAGGCCGGCAGACCAGCCCGTACTGGAGATCGACCACCTCAAAGTCACGTTCGCCACCGATGGCGGAGACGTCTACGCCGTGAAGGATGTGAGCCTGGACGTCCGCTCCGGCGAGGTCCTGGCCATCGTGGGCGAATCCGGCTCGGGCAAGACCGTGACCGCGAAAACCATCCTCGGGCTGCTGCCGGAGACAGCCACCAGCGGCGGGGCTGTCCTGATCAACGGGAACAACGTGATCAGCGTCAGCGCCGCGAAGCTGAGGCAGATCCGTGGCCGCGATGTGGCCATGGTGTTCCAGGAGCCCTCCACGGCACTGAACCCGGTGTTCACCGTGGGCTGGCAGATCGCCGAGGGCATCCGTGCCCACGCCGGCGGGGCCGGCGGGAAGCGGGTCTCGGCCAAGGACGCGAAGGTCCGTGCCATTGAGGCGCTGCGCAAAGTGGGGATCCCGGATCCGGAGCATCGGGTTAACTACTATCCGCACCAGTTCTCCGGCGGCCAGAAGCAGCGCGTGGTGATCGCCGCCGCGCTGGCCCTGAACCCGGGACTGATTGTCGCCGATGAACCCACCACAGCCCTGGATGTCACCGTCCAGGCCGAAATCCTGGAGCTGCTCCGGGACCTCCGGGACAAGTACGGCACCTCGATCGTGCTGATCACCCACAACATGGGCGTGGTGGCCGATCTCGCGGACCGCGTAGTGGTGATGTACCAGGGTGATGTGGTGGAGGAGGCGCCGGTGCGCGTGCTTTTTGCTGAACCCGAGCAGGATTACACCAAGAAGCTGCTGGCCGCCGTGCCCCACCTGGGCCGGAACTCGGCGTCGGAGGGCCTGCGGGAACGCGCCCACCAGGGTTCGCCGGTGCTGGTGGAGGCAACCAACCTGACCATCGAGTACCCCGGCAGGCTGGGAACTCCGGCCTTCAAGGCCGTGGACGGGGTCAGCTTCACCGTGTCCCCGGGCGAAGTCTTTGGGCTGGTGGGCGAATCCGGCTCAGGGAAAACCACCATCGGCCGGGCCATCGCGGGCCTGAACCGGACCACGGGCGGCAGCCTGAAGGTACTCGGCTACGAGATGCTGAACCTCAAGGAGCGGACGTTCAAGCCCCTCCGGAAGGATATTGGCTTTGTGTTCCAGGATCCGGCTGCGTCCTTCAACCCCCAGCTGACCATCGGCGACTGCGTAGCGGAGCCCATGATCATTCACACCAACCCGAGCCCGGCGCAGGCGCGCAAACGCGTTGCTGAGCTGCTTGAATCAGTGCAGTTGCCGGCGTCGTACGCCCAGCGGTACCCGCACGAGCTGTCCGGCGGCCAGCGCCAGCGGGCGTCGCTGGCGCGGGCACTGATCCTGAACCCGCGGTTGCTGATCGCTGACGAGCCGACGTCGGCCCTGGACGTTTCGGTGCAGGCAAAGGTCCTGGAACTCTTCAAGGAAATCCAGGCCGAGTTCGGGTTCGCGGCACTGTTCATCAGCCACGACCTCGCGGTGGTGGACATTCTGTCCCAGTGGGTGGGCGTCCTGTACAAGGGCAAGCTGGTGGAGCAGGGTATCGGCAGCCAGGTGATGGGCGCGCCGCAGCACGACTACACCAAACGGCTGATTGCCTCGCTGCCGGTCCCTGATCCGGACGAACAGGCACGACGCCGGGAAGCGCACCGGGCGCTGCTGACCCAGTAGGCACCACCAGCGACCCCACAGTCGCGGCATCACCAGACGGACATCCCGCCCCACCAGGCGGGGTGTCCGTCCGCCGCTTAACACCGGAAGGATTTCTCCGGACGCCCCATAGACTTGGACCATGACGCAGCAAAACCACGATGTTCCCGACACCGACACCTACGATGCCGCCGCGAGTTCGCTGGCAGGCCACGTGGACAACTCGGTGATGGCGGAACTGCTGTCCATCCGCTCCAGCATCGACAACATCGACGCGACCCTGGTGTACCTCCTGGCCGAACGGTTCAAGGCCACCCAGAAAGTGGGCTTCCTCAAGGCCGCGCACCGGCTCCCGGCGGGGGATCCAGGCCGGGAATCCGCCCAGATCGCCCGTCTCCGGCGGCTGGCGGAGGATGCACACCTCGATCCCGCGTTTGCGGAGAAGTTCCTGAATTTCATCATCGGCGAGGTCATCCGCCATCATGAAGCCATCGCCGAGGACCACCAGGCCGCTGCAGAGTGGAAGTAACATCCACCGGGCTTGGGCCCTGGCCGGGGGAGGACCCCGTGGAGGCTGCCCGCATTATCCGCGGCGAGCTTGGAAGCCCGCACCTGCCGTTCCTGGCAGAGCTTCCGGACCGTGGAGTCGGTTCCGACGCCCTGGGGCGGACGGCCGCACTCCTGGTTGAAATGGCCGTGGATGTCCAGCCGTACGGCTGGCGGCTGGTGGACCGTCCGGGCAAGGATTTCCGCCGGGCCGCGTCGGCCCTGTCCACCGACATCAACGTCCTGGCAGATGTCGCCGGCGCCGAGGACACCCCGGCCCCCGAACTCAAGGTCCAGCTGCTGGGACCGCTGGGTCTTGCCGCCGGGCTGCACCTGCACAACGGCGAACGGGCACTGATCGACTACGGCGCACGCCGGGACATTGCCGACTCGCTTGCCGCAGGGGTGGGCGGCTACCTGTCCCGGATCTCCAGCGCCGTTCCGGGCGCACGGCTGGTGGTCCAGGTCGATGAGCCTGATATCGCCGCCGTACTGGCCGGCACCATTCCGACGTCGAGCGGTTACCGCACGCTTCGGGCGGTGGGTGGCCAGGAGGTCACCGAGTCCTGGCAGGTGGTGATCGACGCGCTGCGCGCCGCGGGTGCCGCCGAAATCGTCATCTCCGTGCCTGAAATTGAGGCCCCCATCGACCGGATCATGGCCGCCGGTGCCGACGGCGTGGCCGTGCCGCTGAGGGCCCTGACCACACGGCAGTGGGAGCAGTTGGCCACGGCAGTGGAGGCAGGCAAGCGGATCTGGGCCGGCGCCCTGGACGTCAGCCGCGGCACACTGCCCAGGGTGGCCGACGTCGTGGAGTCCGTCTGGCGGCCATGGCACGAGCTGGGGCTCCCGGCGTCGTCCCTGGGCAGTATCCGGGTCACCCCCTCGGCGGGACTTGCCGGCCACACGCCGGCCACCGCCACAGCAGTGCTGGGCCGGCTCACCCAGGTGGCCGACGGCCTGAACCAGCGCGCGCACGGCTGAGCGGGCGAACGGCTGAGCGGGCCCACCGCTCAGCCGTGCGACGCAAGACTTCTATGTCCGGTTTTCCCAACGGTCCGGCTGGGCGTAGCGGGGCAGGAAACTCTGCGCCGAACTGCCGCCGATGTAGGGACGCAGGCAGTAGTCAAAACCGCCCGCATAGACCAGGACCAGCCCGATCTGCGGCTGGATGACCTTGACCTGGATCCGGTGCTGTCCGTGCTCGCCTGCGGCGCCGTCCCACCACTGCTCGGCGTAAGCCCTGGCATCCACGGTGGCCGGTAGCGGCAGGCGGAGGGGGCCCAGGAACAGCCGCGAGGCTTCGGAAACGCCGCGCAGCCTACCCTCGTTCGTCACACTGAGCTTGAGGTCGGTCACCATGCGCCGGAAACGGCCCAGGTAGTCCACCAGCCGCGGGCCGCCGTCGGAATCCATGAGGCTGGTGGTGTCCTGGAATATCCGCAGGTGCCCGGGGAAACGGATTTCCCGCCGGGCAGTCAGGCTGGAGCGGCCGAACGGATCCTGGTGGGCATGGTTTTCAATCCGGAAGGGGATGCCTTCCCCGTAATCCGGGAAGAACGCGTCCTCCCCGGAGGTCAGCTTGAGCAGCGGCCGCAGCCACGCCTGCCGGCAGCCCACAACGTCGAACACGCCCTCCCCGACGCCGTAGTGCCCCGAACCGGGCGCCAGCGAAAAGTACTCCTGCAGCTCAGGCTGCAGCCGGTGGAAGTCCTCGCCCAGGGCCTGCTGGTAAATAGGGACGTTCATGGTGACCTCCTGGACGGTACCGTCAGCGGCGCTGCAGTAATTCACAATCTACCGGCCGCCTTGAGCCGGATGTACATGTCGGCAAGCTGTGGCGGCAGCTGGTGTGGCTCCGCATCCACCACTTCCACCCCGTGGTGCCGGAGCTCGGCGCTGACCGCCGCCCGTTCCAGGAGTACGCGTTCAGCCGCTGCCGCCCGGAATACACCGGCGGCGTTCTCACGCTCCCGCAGCATCTGCCCCAGCATGGGATCACGGACGGCGGCCACCACCACAACGTGCTGCTGGGCGAGCTGTGCGGCCACGGGAATGAGTCCTTCCTCCGGCGCCCCGCCGTCCAACGCCGTCAGCAGCACCACCAGGGACCGGTGGGCGGAGACCGCCCGGATCTGGCCGGGGAGGCTGGACCAGTCAAGCTCGATCAGTTCAGCTTCGAGGGGCGCCATTGCCTGCACCAGCTGCCCCAGGAGGTTGCCGGTGGTGGCGGAACCGGCTCTGGCCCGCGGACGGCGGTCGTAGGCAAGGAAATCCACCCGGTCACCGCCACGCTCTGCCAGCACCGCCAGCAGGAGCGCCGCTTCGATGCCGGTATCCAGCCTTGGTTCGTCCTCGATCCTCGCCGCTGACGTGCGGGACGTATCCAGCATGATCACCACGCGCCGGTCGCGTTCCGGGCGCCAGGTGCGGACGACGACGGCGGACCGGCGGGCGGTTGCGCGCCAGTCGATGGACCGGACGTCGTCCCCGCGGACGTAGTCACGCAGCGAGTCGAATTCGGTGCCGGAACCCCGGATCTGCACGGCGGCCTTGCCGTCGAGTTCGCGGAGTTTCCTGAGCTTCGAGGGGAGGTGCCTGCGGGAATGGAACGGCGGCAGGACCCGCAGGAGGCCGTCACAGTCAAACGTGCGCTGGCGTGCCGCGAGCCGAAGGGGTCCATGGGAGCGCACAGTGACGTGCCGGGCGCCCACGTCGCCACGGCGGACCGGCTGTAGCCGGACGGTCATCCGGCGGCTTTCCAGGGCGGGGATATCCAGGTCCTGGACCGGATTCACAGCCCCGGCAGACGGCTGCCACGCGTCTCGAACAGTGGCGCGCAAGCGTCGCCGGCCACTGTTGCGCAGCGTGATGACCGAAGCGGCCGTGCCGTGCAGCGTCACGTTGCCGGGCTCGGCGCGCGTGACGATGATGGCCCGCGGGGAAGCGGCCAGGCCAAGGTCCAGGCCCAGGAGAGCAGCGAGTGCCACGACCACGCCCAGGACCGTTCCTCCGCGAGGAAACAGCAGCACCGGCACCAGGCCCAGCAGTGCCAGCACGACGAACCGTCCGGAGAGTGCCATGTGCAAGCGAATCAGCGGGGGACCGGGACGGACGCCAGGATGCTGCCCAGGACATCGTCCACGCGGACCCCGTCCATCTGGGCATCAGGCTGCAGGGCCACCCGGTGGCGCAGGCACGGCAGCGCCAGTGCCTTGACGTCGTCCGGGGTGACGAAGCTGCGGCCCGACAGCCAGGCCCAGGCGCGGGCCGTATTAAGCAGTGCAGTCGCGCCGCGGGGCGAGACGCCCAGCTGGAACGACGGCGCCTGCCGGGTGGCGCGCACGAGGTCCACGATGTAGCCGATGATTTCCCGTTCGACGGCAACGGTGGCCACAGCCTGCCGCGCCCGTTCGAGGTCCTCGGCGCCGGCCACCGCCCGGACACCGGCGGCAGCAAGATCCCGGGGATTGAAGCCGGCTGCGTGCCGCCGGATCACTTCCACCTCGTCAATCCGGCTGGGCAGCGGCATGGTGAGCTTGAGCAGGAACCGGTCCAGCTGGGCTTCGGGCAGGGGATAGGTTCCCTCATATTCCACGGGGTTCTGGGTTGCCGCCACCAGGAAGTTCGCCGGCAGCGGCCGGGACACCCCGTCCACCGAGACCTGCCGCTCTTCCATGGCCTCCAACAGGGAGGCCTGCGTCTTCGGGGGCGTCCGGTTGATTTCGTCGGCCAGCAGGATGTTGGTGAAGACCGGCCCCTCGCGGAAACTGAATTCCGAGGTGTGCGAGTCATAGACCAGGGAACCGGTGATGTCGCCGGGCATCAGGTCAGGGGTGAACTGTACGCGTTTGGTGTCCAGGCTCAGCGCGGCGGAAAGGGCACGGACCAGGAGTGTCTTGGCCACACCGGGCACGCCCTCGAGGAGAACATGCCCCTGGGAAAGCAGCGCGATCAGGAGTCCCGTGACGGTGGCATCCTGGCCCACCACGGCTTTGGCAACCTCGTGGCGGACATCCAAAAGCGCCTGCCGGGCGGGATCCAGCGTCCGCGGGGAGGAATCCATGATCTGCGGGGCGCCGTACGCTTCGTTCATCGGGTTCTGACCTCGTTCTCTAGTTTGTCCAGTTCCTGTGACCATTGCACCAGCCTGGTTGCGGTACCGGGGCGTTCTTGGATCAGGCTGCTGATATCTCTGACCGGCCGGCCCATGTGCCGGGCCACTGCCTGCACCACGTCGTCGGCAGTGGCCTGGGATCCGACTCTAAGGGCTTGCGCCAGACGAACCAGGGTGCCGGCCCGAAGGTTGTCCCGTGCCCGGTCCAGTGCGTGGGAATCCTGATAAAGGCGCGCGCGGCCTTCGGCGGTCTCCACGGCCTTGACCACCACGGGGAGTGGTTCAAACACGAGCGGGCCGAGGCGGCGCCCGCGCCACACAATGGTCAGCACGGTCACAAAGACCAGCCAGGGCCCCAGGAATGCCACCCAGTCAGGGGCGAGGTCATCAAGTGTCTGCGTTGACTCCGCAGCGGCCGCGTCGCCCAGTCCGGGCAGGTACCAGACAACGACTTCTGAGCGGCCCAGCGTCCGCAGGGCCAGTGCGGCATGGCCGTGGCCGGCAAGCCCGCCGTTGTTGAGGAGGGCGGTGCTGCCCAGGACGGTCAGGCCGCCGTCATCCGTGCGGGCAAGCAGCCCGGCGGTGCTTCCCGGCGGGCTGAAGCACACTGTGCCGCCGTCGTACAGGAATCCGCCGGTTCCGGAGACAGCACCTGCCGCCGCGGGATCGGTGAGATCGCAGCCCGGTTCCAGGAGCGCCGTTGACTCAGGCACCACACCGGCCTGGCTGATGCCGGTATCGAGGGCCTTCAGCGTGCCGAGCCGCGGCGTCACCAGCACTACGCTACCCGCACTTGCGGCCAGCTCGTCCAGCCGGGATTGGTCCAGGAATCCGCTCCGGTCGTACAGGAGGAGGGTGGCACCCGGCCGGTCCGCGAGTGCTGCCGTGGCGGAGTCAAAGGAGTCAACATCCTGGACCTCGACACCGTGGCGGCCCAGTATCTCGGTGACCGCCCTGGCGCCGCCCGGCCCGGCGTTATGCACGGATAAGGGCAGGGAATCGCCCTTTGGTGCGAGTTGGGTGGAAATAACCACCGCCAGTCCGACGGCGGCCGCCGCGCCGATCGCTGCCCCGCCGCGGTGCCGCCGGAGCCAGGCACGGGCACCGGACACGGCACCGGCGCCGGACCCGGACCCGGATCGGAGTGCCGGGGCGGAACCCGGCTGCGCCTCCGGTGCACCCGACGTCGGAAGTTTGGGCGTCAAAAGATCCGGCGAAGGGTTCTGCATCGTGGGACCCTGCGTCATCGCGGAACCGCCGGTTCGTTACGTTCAGCGGGCAGGGCGGCGCTCGCCGGCGTGAGGGACTGCAGGGCAATGTCCAGTTCGCGCACCGCGGCAAAGTCAGCCTGGCCTGCGGACTCATTTCCGTAGCGGATCCCGTCGAAAGTCCGCGCAGCTTCCGTCAGGCGGCCGGCCTCTGACGGAAACGGTGTGGCCAGTTCGTGCGCCACCTCGTCCGCGGTCCGGCCCGGCCGCGCGTCGAAAAGCGTTCTGTCCTCGGCTGTGCGCACGAGCGCACGGAAACAGTCCACGATGGCGGCGCTCCAGTTGCCGGCCGCGGCAGCGGCCGCCGCGCGCCCACGGTAGGCCTCGGCACTGACTGTTGTGCCGGCGTCGAATACGTCTCCGGCACGCTTGGCCTTCGCGTTGAGGCGCGGGCGGGCCAGGACGACCGCGGCGCCGATCAGCACGGCGATGGCCACACCGATCCACGGCGCCGCCACGGTGGTGTCCGGGCCGGAGCCGCCGTCCAGGGACCGCAGCCAGTCCAGGATGTCCGCCCACACAGTGTCCAGCCAGCCGGGGGCCGCGTCACGGTATTCCGGCTTGGCGAGTTCTTCTTCGGCCCAGCGGCGGGCCTCGTCGCGGCCAGGCAGGACCGGTGGTTCAGCGGCCATCCGGCCATGCCCCGCCGGGCGGTGCCCCGTAGGGCGGCAGCGGATTTTGGCCGCGTCCCGCCCGGTAGACCGGAACGCCTCGGCCCGGGACGCCGTCGGGATCTGCTCCGGATTCCAGCAGCCGGAGCAGGGCGATATCCAGTCCGTCCCGGCGCATCCTGAGGTCGAGGTAGAGCAGCGCCATCACGGAGGTCTGGAAGGCAAAACCCGCTGCGGCGACCACTGCGGTAACGACCGCGGTGGCAACGCCCGCCACCACGGCCGCCGTCATGGCCTGCTCGGAACCGCCGTGGGGTGAGACCACTCCGGTGTAAAAGCCGGTGAGCAGCGTGACGGGAATCATGACGACCTGGGCGATGACCCCCACCATGATGCCCACCACCAGCGTGATGCCCAGGAGCCGCCACCAATTGCTGCGTGTCAGTTCCCAGGAGCGCCGAATGCCGGCCATCGCACCGAGTTCCTCCACGACAACGGCGGCAGGGGCCACCATAAGCTTGATGTAGACCCATACGTACAGCACAAAGCACACCAGCCCCAGCGGGATGAGGATCAGGGCGCCCACTCCGCCGACGGTGCTGACCAGCAGCACTGCCAGCGCCAAAAACAGCAGCGCAACGAGGAGCCCGCCGCCCACCAGCAGGGCCGCAAGGCGGATCAGGGCACCAGCGCGGGACCGCGCCAGGGTCCACATCTGCCTGAAGCCGGTGGGGCGGTTGAGGACGGATCTGGCGACCGGAACCACCATGGCGCCCTGCAGCACCGCGGACAGAAAAACGGTGAGCACCGAGACGAGCAGGATCCCGGACGCGAAGGTCACCACCAGCGGGACCAGGTCCTGCTCCGTCAGGCCCGCCGCCCAGGCTTCAAGTGACGCCGCGGACGTGGCGGAAAATGAACTGAGAACTGCCGTGAGCACTGCGGCGAGCGTCTGCGCCAGCAGCGCGGCGCCCAGCATGGCTTTGGCGTTGCGCCTGATCGCCTGGAAGGAGCCATCCAGGATCTCGCCGAACATCAGTGGCCGCAGGGGAACGATGCCGGGTTTGGGCGGGGCAACATAACGCGGCTGCTGGTAGGGCGGCGGAGCGCCGTAGGGATTGTGCGACGGAGTGTCCCAAGCCGGCGGGCCACCCGGAGGAGGTCCCCAAACCGGCTGGCCGCCCCAGGGCTGCTGTGCCGGGCCGGGCTGCTGCCCCCACGGAGGCTGGTTCCCTGGCGGCTGGCCTTTCCCAGCCTCGCCGGCAGGATGCGGCTGCTGCATGTTCGGATCCTGGTGTGGCACCCTGTTCCTTCCCCCGTGCGGGACTGTCCGCGTCTTGCCAGCCTATAGTTCCGGCGTCGGGCGGCATAGCGTGGCGCCATGCCGTAAGGCCGTTCAACAGGACAAACCCTGTTCAATAAGGGAATATATAACTATGAAGGCACGCATTCTGGTAGTTGACGATGACGAAGCGCTGGCCGAAATGATTGGGATTGTTCTGCGCAATGACGGCTTTGAGCCGGTTTTTTGCGCCGATGGCAGCCAGGCGCTGGATATTTTCCGTTCATCGAAGCCTGACCTCGTGCTGCTTGACCTGATGCTGCCCGGCGTGGACGGCATCGAGGTCTGCCGGCAGATCCGCTCCGAATCGGACGTGCCCATCGTCATGCTCACGGCCAAGTCGGACACGTCCGACGTCGTCCGCGGCCTTGAGTCCGGCGCAGACGACTACGTACCCAAGCCGTTCAAACCCGCCGAACTCGTGGCACGCGTGCGTGCCCGCCTGCGGCCCGGCGACCAGAAGGCGCCTGAAACGCTGCGGATCGCTGACATCACCATCGACGTGGCCGGCCACACCGTGAAGCGTGCCGATGAGCGGATTTCCCTCACGCCCCTGGAGTTTGACCTCCTCGTAGCCCTGGCGCGGAAGCCCTGGCAGGTGTTCACCCGTGAGCTGCTGCTGGAGCAGGTCTGGGGCTACCGCCACGCGGCGGACACCCGGCTGGTCAACGTCCACGTCCAGCGCCTCCGGTCAAAAATTGAACGGGATCCGGAAGCTCCCGAAGTTGTATTGACGGTTCGTGGTGTCGGCTACAAAGCAGGATCCTGAGCCCTCAGGACCAGAAGCGCACCGCGCCCCGGACCTTCCCGCAGCCAAGGGCCCGGAGCACACGGATGCGCTGCCGTTGGAGCTGGCAACGCTGCCATTCCGGGCACGGATCTGGCGGCGCCGTGGAGTAATCGTGGGGCTACGGGTGGGCCGTCTTGTCCGTCTCGGCGTGACCCGTTTCTTCCCTGCGGTCCGGTTTGCCGGGCGGGCCATGCGTCGACGCTGGCGCCGGTCCCTGCAGTTCCGGACAGTTCTCACCACGCTGCTGTTGGCCGTGACATCCTTTGGCGCCGTGGGCGCCTACCTGTCCAACCAGATCGCCAACAACCTGTTCCAGGAGCGCCTCACCCAGGCGGAATCCGAGACCCGTTACTACGTCAAGCAGGTCCAGGAGACGTTCGACGGCGCCCAGGTCACCGACCAGTCCAGCGTCATCACCCTGGTCTACGACACTTTGAACGCAGTGGAGGGCCGCGGCTCCGTCGTCCAGCGCCGCTACGTTTTCGAAGCCAAGCCCGAACAGACCAAGCCCCGGAACCGCTGGGTGGAGTCGCGGGCGTCGGACCAGCTGACCGTCAGCGTCATCCCGCCTGCACTCCGTACGGCGGTACAGGATTCAGGCAAGGACCAGTACTGGGCCTCCACCGTGATTCCGGTAGGTACCGAGGACAGGCCGGGCATCGCCGTGGGCAACCTGGTGACCTTCAACGGGACCGTGTACGAGCTCTACCTGATCTATGACGTCAACACCGCCCAGCAGACGCTCGACGAAATCCAGGGCGTCCTCCTGGCCGGCGGCGCGGTGCTGGTGCTGATGATCGGGGCCATCGCCTGGTATGTCACCCGCAATGTTGTCAGCCCCGTCAGCCACGCTGCCCTGGTGTCGGAGAAGCTTGCGGCCGGCCAATTGCAGGAGCGGATGGTGGTCAAGGGCGAAGACGAGGTTGCCCGTCTCGGGGCATCGTTCAACCACATGGCCGCCAGCCTCCAGGAGCAGATCACCCAGCTGGCCATGTTGTCCCAGATGCAGCAGCGGTTTGTCTCCGACGTCTCCCACGAGCTCCGCACGCCCCTGACCACCGTCCGGATGGCCGCGGAAGTGTTGTACGACGCCCGCCACGATTTCGACCCCATCAACAAGCGCTCGGCCGAACTCCTGTACAACCAGGTGGAGCGGTTCCAGTCCCTGCTGGCCGACCTGCTCGAGATCTCCCGCTTCGACGCCGGCGTGGCCATGCTCGACGCCGAGCCCGAGGACATCCTGCAGGTGATCGCCCATGTCATTGACGGGGCAGCGCCCGTCGCGGCCGAATACGGCTCGGAGATCATCCTCCGGGCTCCCGCCGTGGGAATTGTCGCGGAGATGGACGCCAGGAGGATCGACAGGATCCTACGGAACCTCATCCTGAATGCAGTGGAGCATGGCGAAGGCAAGCCGGTCACCGTGACTGTCTCAGCCAACCAGTCAGCAGTGGGAGTTGCAGTCCGGGATCAGGGGATCGGCATGACCCCGGCCGAGGCCGCCCGGGTCTTTGACCGGTTCTGGCGTGCGGATCCGGCGCGGGCCCGCACCACCGGAGGCAGCGGACTGGGCCTGTCCATCGCAATGGAAGACACCAAACTCCACAACGGCTGGCTGCAGGCATGGGGAAACAAGGGTAGAGGGGCCAACTTCCGGCTGACCATTCCGTTGCGCCAGGGCGAGGAGATCGACCGCTCACCTGTGCAGCTTGAGCCGGAAGACATCATCCTCCCCGACGTCCCACATTCGAAAAACATGCTGGTCCTGGGGCCCGGCCCCACTGGGGCGCCTGATGTCCCCGCTGGCGGCGGGCGTGGCCAGGGCGCCGGGCGCACCCCTGCCGGGACGGGCGCAACACCGAAGGAGTCTTCATGACGGGACGAAAAGTGCGGGCGATGCTGAAGAGGAGCGTTGTGCTGTTCGTCGTTGCCCTGGTGCTGGCCTCCTGCGCGCGCATTCCCACGGCCGGGCCGGTGGGGAAGAGCGCGGAAGGCAGCGCCGGCAACGTCAACGCACCGGTGTTCCTCCCGGCCGCTCCCCAGCCCGGCGCTACTCCGGAAAACATCATTGATTACTTCTACCGTGCCGGTACCGGATACGAGGGGGACTACGCGGTGGCCCGCGAATACCTGACGCAGGCAGCGTCAGTATCCTGGAAACCCGACCAGCGCGCGCTGGTGTACCGCGAGGCGAAAGTGGTGGGCACCGGCGTCGACAACGTCTACAACTACCAGCTGGACGTTGCGTACAGCGTGGATGTTGACGGCATCGCCACCCAGATGCCCGAAGGCACCATCGAGAACATTCCGGCCACTCTCACCCAGGTGGACGGCGAATGGCGGATCTCAGCGATCCCGGACGGAACAGCGATCCCGGAGGAAACCTTCAAGGTCATCTACGGCGCCTACCCTATCTACTTCTACGATCCCAGCTTCACCTATGCCGTGCCTGACGTCCGCTGGTTCATCAAGAACAAGACGGTCAAAGCCATGACCAGTGCGCTGCTGGCCGGCCCCGCGCCGTACCTTCGCGGCGCGGTGGTGAGCGCCTTCCCGTCCGGCATCAAACTCGCCCGCGAATCCGTTCCGGTGGTGTCCGGCGCCGCGCAGGTGGACCTCACGGCCAAGGAACTCACCGAGGCGTCCACGGAGGACAGGCTCCGGATGCAGACGCAGCTTTCGCTCACGTTCCGCAGCCAGCCCGACGTCGTTAATGTGGAGTTGCATGCCAACCAGGACCTGGTCCGCGTCGAAGACAACGGTTCGGTGTTGCCCCCGGTGCGGGACAAAAACGTGCCGGTCCGCGAGATCGCCGTCAGTGGCAATGAGCTGGTTCGCTACGAAAACAACAGGGTGTCCCCGCTGCCGGATATGCAGCCAGTTTCATCGCTCGGGCCCCGCTACCCGTCGGAATCCCCGGTGTCCCAGACCATTGCGTTCCTCAACGAAAGCCGGACGACGCTCTACAGCATGGTGCCGGGACAGCCCGCCCGTGCGCTGACAACGCGCAGCACCATTACGCACCCGTCCTTCAGTATTCATGACTGGGTGTGGGCCGCAGGGCCGGGAGCTACCGGCGGTACGGAGGTGGTGGCCTACCGGCCCGTCGGAGTTGCCGAAGGTGCCGCCGTTCCCACCGTTACGCTCACGCCGTCGTGGTTGGCCGGAAGAACCGTCAAGGAGCTGAGGATCTCCCGCGAGGGCGTCCGGGCGCTGGTCATTTCGGAACAAAACGGCAAGACGAAGGTGCAGATTGCCGGGATCATCCGGAACGCCGACGGGACACCCCGGGAACTGACTGCCCCGATCACCCTGGTGGCTTCCGGTGACCCGGACCAGGGCGTCTGGGTGAACGACACAACGGTCGCCGTGATGAAAGCCTCGGCAGGCTCGAACGTCACGCCGGAGCTGCTGTCCCTCACCTCCGGACAACCCCAGCAGTTGGCGCCGTGGCCCGGCCTTGTGTGGCTCAGCGCCGGCAACGGGCTGGAGGAAATTTACGGCCAGTCGGCCGAGGGCATCTTCCAGCGGCTCGGCAACGGCTGGTCGCCCCAGCTGAAGGGCCCCATTGACCCCTCATTCCCTGGGTAGCTTTCCACATAGCGCGGACCAGCGGTTCCGGGGCTGCGATACGCAGGCCACCATGGGGTGTGACCGAAGTTCAGCCCGGACGTCCTCCTGCTCGCCACCCGTCTGCTCGCCACGCGCCTGCGCGCCGGTCCGGGGGCCGCGGTGGGGGCCGCTCCCGGGGGGGTCCCGCCAGAAATGCGGCAAGCCTGGATCCGGACCTCCTGCCGCCTCCGCTGCAGTCCGCCAAGCATCGCAGCGGCCACCGCCGCCGCTGGCTGCGGGCCGCCGACCAGATGGGCGTGGCCGCCGCGGAGCTGCTGGCACTTGCCGTCCCTGTGGACTGCGTCTGCTGCGGTGCGGAGGACCTGGCCCTGTGCGTCATGTGCGAACGCCACGTCCGCCTGTTGACCAGGCACCCGTTCCGGGCAGAGGAGCAGGCGCCGGCCCTGATGAACGTCGACGGCGGCCTGATCCTTCCCGTGGTGGCGGCCGGGGTGTACCGCGAGGAGCTGGCGCAGGCCGTGCTTTCGTTCAAGAGCCATGGCCAGCACCAGCTCACGTCAGTCCTGGCGCGCGGACTGGGGCAGGGCATTGCCGCGTCCGTGGCCGGCGTCGACGGCGTCTGCCTGGTTCCGGTGCCCAGCAGTACGGCCGGCTACATCAAAAGAGGGTTCAGTCCGGTCCACCTCCTACTCGCAGAGTTGCGCCGGGGGACCACCTTCCGCGGTACACCGGTGTTGGACGTGATCCGGAAATCCCGGCGCCGCGCCGCACTGGAGCGGCTGCCTGGAGGCCAAAAGGGACTCGGCCGCGGGGCCAGGGCGAGCCGGGTCAAGGAATCCATGAAGGTCCCGAAACGCCAGCGCGCGCGGGTGGCCGGACGCCGCTGCATCATTGTCGACGATGTCCTCACTACCGGGGCCACACTCGCCGAAGCAGCCCGCGCACTGCACCTCAGCGGTGCCGTGGTGGTGGGTGCAGTGGTCCTCGCCGCGACACGCCCGCCGGATTCAGCTGGCGGCGAATAGCCCGCCCCGGGAGCTGGCGGAACGCTGCCCGTCTTAGAAAAAAATAAACGAAGAAAGGATGAATAACAGGTGGCTATGAACTAACGTCGGTTGTGGGTACCAAGAACAAGTTGTACCTTTCGATGGCGGCTCGGAAAGGGGCTTGACTGTCAAGCAGATCGGCCCGTGGGATGTGCCGCCGTCGTGTCACCGAAGTCATTTGGAGGGCACCATGGAGTTTATGATCAGCGGACGAAATCTGACGGTCTCAGACCGCTTCCGCGAATACGCCGGTGAGAAGATCTCGAAGATCGAGTCACTTGGCGACAAGGTCCAGCGGGTTGACGCGAAGGTTTCCAAGGAAACGAATGCGCGCCAGACCGGCGACCAGCTCACCGTTGAAGTGACGGTCCTGGGCCGGGGACCCGTAATCCGTGCCGAAGCCAGCGCCGCAGACAAATTCGCTGCGTTCGATCTCGCCTACACCAAGCTGCTGGAACGTCTCCGCCGCGCCAAGGATCGCAAGAAGGTCCACCACGGGCGCCACACCCCCAAGGCAGTACGTGAAGCCACCGCATCACTGGAACCCGCGAGTACCAGCGAGCCCCTTTATGTCGAGGCGAGCCATCGCAGCGAAACCCAGGCAGCACCTGTTGAACGATCGCCCTACGAGGTCGAGAACGACATTCCGGCTGGGGACTCCCCGGTGCTGATCCGGCGCAAAGTTTTCCCCGCGGCCTCCCTGACCCTTGACGATGCTGTGGACAACATGGAGCTCGTGGGCCACGATTTCTACCTGTTTGTGGACAAGGCCACCAACACGCCCTCGGTGGTCTACCGGCGCCGTGGCTGGACGTACGGAGTGATCACCCTGGACCACGAATGCGAACCGGGGGAGACGGCCGTCGAAGAAAAAATCCTCGCCTACCGTTCCGATGACGAGGCTGCAAAAGTCTAGGGCGGTTTACACCCCTCAATGAAAGGACTGATGTGCCAGCGACGCTGAGCCTTAACCAGGCCCGGCGGATCGCCCTGGCAGCTCAGGGACTCGACAAAGGACGGCCCGCCGGCCCCGTGACCTCACGGACGGTGGGCCGTACCTTTGCCCGGATCCAGCTTGTCCAGATCGATTCCGTCAACGTGTTGTCCCGCAGTCACTTTCTGCCCTTCTTTTCAAGGCTCGGCAACTATGACCGCACCATTCTTCAGCGGATGGCCAGCTCGCCGCCCAGGCGCATGATGGAGTACTGGGCGCACGAGGCCAGCTTCATCCGGCCCGAGCATTTCCAGGACCTCCGATTGTGGCAGAAACGCACGTGGGTGGGTGCGTCCGCCCTCGACCCAGGCCTGCGCGACGCGGTGGCGGCAAAGATCCTCGATGCCCTCGCCACAGGGCGGCCCATGACGGCGGCGGAACTGACGGTGGACATCGGGCACGTGGAGGACCGGCGGGACGACAACTGGGGATGGAACTGGAACGCCGTCAAACGCGTGCTTGAAGACCTGTTCGAGGCGGGCACCATTTCCGCGGCGTCCAGAACCGAACAGTTCGAGCGAAAGTACACGCTGACGGCTAGGGTGCTGCCGCGCCGACTGGCCCTCGAAGCCACGCCGGACCCTGTTGAGGCCATGCATCGGCTCATCGACGCGGCCGCGCAAGCCCATGGCATCGGAACCGTGAAGTGCTTCGCGGACTACTTCCGGACACCGGGCAAGGCGGCCGCCGCCTCTGTGGACCATCTGGTCAGCATAGGGAGGCTGAAGCCGGTGGCTGTCGCAGGCTGGGACCGGAAGGTATTCCTCCATGCCGACGCCACATTGCCGCGGCGGGCGGCAGGGCGGGCCTTGCTCAGTCCCTTTGACTCCCTGGTCTTCGAGCGGCGCCGGCTTGAGGAGCTCTTCGGGTTCCATTTCCGGATCGAGATTTACACGCCCGCGCACCTCCGACGCTTCGGGTACTACGTCCTGCCCTTTCTCCTGGGTGACACCATCGTGGCGCGCGTGGATCTTAAAGCGGACCGTGCGGCGGGAAATCTGCTGGTGAGGTCCGCCTACGGTGAGCCGGACGCACCGGCAGGGACCGCCGTCGAGCTCGCCGCCGAGCTGGAACTGATGGCCGAATGGCTGGAGCTGGACAACATTGTGGTAAGCCCGATCGGGGACCTGGCGGAGTCCCTCGGCGCCGCCCTGCGTCACCGCGCCGGTCCGCTCTCAGGGAACACCGGCCGCGTGGCCTGTGTCTCTCCCGTAGACTAAAAACGCCAGAATTCGGCAGCATAAGACTGGGAGTATCTTCACGTGGCATCACTTATCGAAAAACTTCTCCGCACGGGTGACAAAAAAACCCTGCGGCAACTGCGGAACTATGCCGACTCCATCAATGCGCTCGAAGACTCGTTCAAAACCTTCACGGATGCTGAGCTCCGCGAGGAAACTGACCACCTCCGCGCCCGCCACCGGGACGGCGAGCACCTGGACGATCTCCTCCCGGAGGCATTCGCGGCCGTGCGTGAGGCCTCATCCCGCACCCTGGGCATGCGTCACTTCGACGTCCAGCTTATGGGTGGCGCCGCCCTCCACCTCGGCAATATCGCCGAAATGAAGACCGGCGAAGGCAAAACCCTTGTGGCCACCGCGCCCGCCTTCCTTAATGCCCTCACCGGCAACGGCGTCCACGTCATCACGGTGAACGACTACCTTGCCGAGTACCAGTCAGACCTTATGGGCCGGGTCTACCGTTTCCTTGGCCTGACCAGCGGTTGCATCCTGTCCAACCAGGATCCCGCGGTGCGCCGGCAGCAGTACGCCGCGGACATCACCTACGGCACGAACAACGAATTCGGCTTTGACTACCTGCGCGACAACATGGCGTGGGACCAGTCAGAGCTGGTCCAGCGTGGCCACAACTTCGCCATTGTTGATGAGGTCGACTCCATCCTCATCGACGAAGCCCGCACGCCGCTCATCATTTCCGGCCCTGCCCAGGGCGACACCAACCGGTGGTACAGCGAATTTGCCAAGGTGGTGCAGCGACTGAAGGCCGGCGAGGACTACGAGGCGGACGAGAAGAAGCGCACGGTCGGTGTCCTGGAGAGCGGCATCGAAAAGGTGGAGGACTACCTGGGCATCCAGAACCTCTACGAATCCGCGAACACTCCGCTCATCGGGTTCCTGAACAACGCCATCAAAGCCAAGGAACTGTTCAAGCGGGACAAGGACTACGTCATCCTCGACGGCGAAGTGCTGATCGTTGACGAACACACTGGCCGAATCCTGGCTGGCCGCCGCTATAACGAGGGCATGCACCAGGCCATCGAGGCCAAGGAAGCCGTGGAGATCAAGGCCGAGAACCAGACCCTGGCCACGGTGACGCTCCAGAACTACTTCCGGATGTACTCCAAGCTGGCAGGCATGACCGGCACGGCCGAGACTGAGGCCGCCGAGTTCATGGGCACGTACAAGCTCGGCGTGGTGGCCATCCCCACCAACCGGGACATGCAGCGGATCGACCAGTCGGACCTCGTGTTCAAGAATGAAAAGGTGAAGTTCGACGCCGTCGTGAAGGACATTGCCGAGCGTCACGAACAGGGCCAGCCGATCCTTGTGGGCACAACGAGTGTCGAAAAGAGCGAATACCTTTCCGGGCTGCTTGCCAAGGAGGGCATCAGGCACGAAGTCCTGAACGCCAAGAACCACGCCCGTGAAGCGGCCATCGTTGCGCAGGCCGGACGCAAGGGTGCTGTTACGGTGGCCACCAACATGGCAGGCCGCGGCACTGACATCATGCTGGGTGGCAACGCCGAATTCACTGCGGTGGCCGATCTGGCCAAGCGCGGGCTGGACCCGGAAGAGAATTCCGAAGAGTACGAGGCCGCGTGGCCGGCTGCCCTGGAGGCGGCCAAGCAGTCCGTAAAGGACGAACACGAGGAAGTACTGAACCTCGGCGGGCTGTATGTCCTGGGAACTGAGCGGCACGAGTCCCGCCGCATCGATAACCAGCTCCGTGGCCGCTCCGGCCGCCAGGGCGACCCCGGCGAATCACGCTTCTACCTCTCCCTGACCGATGACCTGATGCGGCTCTTCAACTCCGGCGCGGCCGAACGGCTGATGAACAGTTCCGTCCCGGATGATGTGGCGTTGGAATCGAAACTGGTTTCCCGGGCCATCGCGTCTGCCCAGGGCCAGGTTGAAGGCCGCAACGCCGAGCAGCGCAAGAACGTCCTCAAGTATGACGACGTCCTGAACCGCCAGCGCGAAGCCATCTACGGTGACCGCCGCCGGATCCTCGAAGGTGACGACCTCCACGAGAAGGTCCAGTTCTTCGTGGAGGACACCATCACCGCCCTGATCGACTCCGCCACGGCCGAAGGCAATGGCGACGACTGGGATTACACCCAGCTGTGGACCAACCTCAAGACGCTCTACCCCGTCAGCGTCACAGCGGAAGAGATCGTCGAGGAAGCCGGCGGCAAGTCCAAGCTCACTGTTGAATTCCTCAAGGAGGAGCTGCTCTCCGACGCCCGTGTGGTCTACCAGGCCCGGGAAGAGACCATCGGCGCAGAGAGCATGCGCGAGCTGGAACGCCGCGTGGTGCTCTCGGTCATCGGGCGCAAGTGGCAGGAACACCTGTACGAGATGGACTACCTCAAGGAAGGCATCGGCCTGCGCGCCATGGCACAGCGTGACCCGCTGGTGGAATACCAGCGCGAGGGCTTCGTTATGTTCCAGAGCATGATGGAGGCCATCCGCGAGGAAAGCGTCGGTTTCCTGTTCAACCTTGAAGTTGAGGTGACCCCAGCCCAGGATGTGGTGGTGCCCGACGCAGCAGGTGGCCACACCGAGCACGTTGAGCCGCAGATCCACGCTGCCGGCCTGGAAGCGCCGGAGAAGCCGGCCCAGCTGCAGTACACGGCTCCCGGCGAAGACGGCGCATCCCAGACCCGGGTGGAGGGTCGTGTCTCTTCACGGTCCGGAAATCCCGCAAAGGCTGCAGCGCAGGACGCCACCAAGCGTCCGGCCAGGAAAAAGCGCCGCTGACAGCAGGGATCGTGGCTGATCAGCCATAGGTCGGCACTGCAGTAGATCGTCGCTGAAATAGTTCGACACTGGAAGTGCCCGGAGCCTCAGCTCCGGGCACTTCTGCATTCGTGGGCAAGCGGTTCAGCCGACCATAAACTCGGTCACGCGCCAGACCTGCTTGCTGCGCTCAAGCCGGACCGCTACAGCCCGTGCCCGGATGTCATCAACCACCACGGCGCTTGCCTCATAGATGCCCGGGGCGACCTCGCAGGCGCGGACTGAACGCACGATGGAGTTCTTGTGCAGCCGGGCCAGGGACGGCGAGGCAGAGCGCGACTGTTCGCGACGGATCAAAGCCGCGCGGTGCTGCAGCACCGCGAGGCAGCGCGGATCCAGACGGCGGGCGAGCTGGTGGATCGGCCGGATGCCGGCGAGGACTTCCATGGCCGCCTGCACGGTATTGCGTGTGATCGCCAGGATTTCGGAGGCTTCGTCTGCCGCACGCAGCGGCACGACCGGCGCGGTAGTGGTGCGCGGAGGAACCTGGCGGACTGCTGCCGCGCCGCCCGGGTTGACCGTGGCGGAGCGGATTGGCGTAACTGCGTACATGTGATTCCCCTTAATCGTGAGCTGATGAATATCGGAACGTCGGTTAGGCCGTGGAAGGTGCTTTCAAAATCTGCCCGGGCAGCAGGACATGCGGGCTTTCGCCGATCCGGGATTTGTTGGCCTCGTACCAGCGGGGCCAGTGCAAGGCGACATCCACATCCGAAGCCGCCGGGCCCAAGTGGCGGGAAGCGATGTCCCAGAGTGTGTCGCCCGCCAGTACCGTGACCTCACTCAATGGCGACGGTGGGCCCTGTTCCGCCCGGACGGGCTGGGCCGCCAGCAGGCCGGGGTCCGGGACCGGCGGGCTGGGACGCCAGTCTGGCCGGACCGCCGCCGCAGGAGTTTCGGTGGTCTGTCCTCCCGTGTCTGCAGGGTGTTTGCCCTCCGGTTCCGGGAGCTGCCGGTGGCCGCTTGTGGGAGACCACTGGGCCTGGATGGCTGCGCCGTGGACCGGTACCTCCTGGACCGCCACTTCCTGCGTGGGTACCCAGGCGGGTCCGGCCGGTGGGACGGCTGCGTGAGCCAGCGGTGCCGACAGTAGTTGCACCGACAGTGCGGCCACAGCGAGCCGGCGCATAAATGCCGGGCAGCACTTGCCGGCCCTGTCTGCGGCCCGCCGCCTGCCGCACCTGTCCAGGACGGCAGCCGCTGACGCCAAAACCATCGAGAAGATCCACCACGCCACGATGGCCAGCCCTGCGGCGACAGCCACGGCACCGAGTAGGTCATCAAGGTCCGGGCCTTGCCGGCGTGCTGTGGACAGTTGCCATCGGCCCACCATGCCCCCGCCGGCAACGCAGAGGAAGAATCCCAACAGGAGGATGGACGCCGCCATGACGGCGTCTGCGCGGAGCCCACGTGCTGTAGCTGCCGTCATGGTGTTCCTATCTCATGTTTGATGCTGTTTAATGCCATTTGATAAATCTAGGTTCAGTTTGACGCAGTTATGCTGGATTTGTCCAGAGACTGGAGTGAAGTCGTTGGTGAATTGACCGCGAACAAACCCGCACCCTACGCTTGGCCCCATGCGTTGGGATGCTCTGTTCAGTGATATGGAGGCACAGTTCGCCGAGGGCGAGCGGCTGGCCGTCGATGCCGAGATCTCTGAGCGGGCAAGAGCGGAAACGGCCTCCGTCGTTCTGGCCGACCGCTTGCGGGGTTCCTTGAACAGCCACGTGGCCGTGTACCTGGCGTGTGGGCGCGCCTTCGAAGGAACCCTGAGCCATGCCGGCGCCGATGCGCTGGTCCTGAACGAGTTGCGTCGCCAGGTCCTGGTCCCGTACGGCGCGGTGGCACGCTATGCGGGCCTTGGCCGCGGCTCCGTGGCCGAGACTTCGCAGGTGCGGCGCCGGATCGGATTGGCGCATGCGCTGCGGGGCCTGGCGCGGGACCGGGCCGAACTTGCAGTCACTCTGCGCCACGCGCCGGAAAGGGATACCGGGCTGGCCGGAGTCATCGACCGGGTGGGCAGTGACTTTTTGGACCTGGCGCTGGTCAGCCCCGGGGAGTCCCGGCGTGCATCACAGGTTCGGCAGGTAGCCACGATTCCGTTTGCGGCGCTGGGTGCCCTGCGGTCACGGAGTGCAGGGGAACTGTAGCCGCGGGCCGGAGTCTTTGTTCACCTAATGGGACTTTGCCGCCCGTTGAGGCGATTACCTGGACAAAAACTCAGCGGACAAGCGGTTGCGAGGGCTGACTCGCAAAGCCAAAATCAGCCTTGCTTGGCTTTGGCTTCCAGGATCATGCGGTTGGCCTCGGCGTAACGCTCTTCGATGTATTGCTCCAACATCTTTTCCTCGACGCGCCACTGCCCGCGCCCACCCACCTGGATGGCCTTCAGTTCTCCGCTGCGGACCAAGGCATAGGCCGCCGGCGAGTTGATTTGCAGCTGTTCAGCAACATCGGCGAGAGTCAGGAATCTGGGCATAGCTCCATTTTGCCATTGAAGGCGTCATCTGGTGCGGTTATCCACAGTTTGATGTTGTTTGGTCTTTTGACTTTTGTTCCGGGGCCCATGCCGTAACAATGAGGTGTCCGGACGCAGCCAGCCGCCTGGACCGGAGCTAGGGGGAGAAGAGCATGAGCCACGATGCTGTTACTACAGGTGCCAGGCTGAAACCGCCGTCGTGGAAGGATCCCCGGCTGCTGGTTGGCGTGCTGCTGGTCCTGGCATCGGTGGTGGGAGTGATCTCGCTGGTTGGCAGCGCTGATCAGACCACCGAGGTTTACGCCGCCCGGGACTCCATTGCGGTGGGTGAGAAGCTGACCGCGGACAATGTGGTCCGGGCCAAGGTCCGCCTGGGTGAGACCGAACAGCATTACGTCACCGTTGAAGCAGGGCTCCCCGACGGGTTGGTCGCAGTCCAAAGAATCGGCAAGAACCAATTGGTGCCCAAGGAAAGTCTGGCCACCGTGGATTCGTTGGACCGCAAGCCCGTGGCCGTGACCATTGAGGAAGCACTGCCGCCGCAGGCGGTTGCCGGGACCCGGGTGGACGTCTGGGTTGCCTTGCCGGATGCCCGCAACGGCTTCAGTGAGCCGAAGCTCCTGCTGCCCGGCGCGGAAATTGCACAGGTGACCGCCGGCTCCACGGCCTTGGGGTCCTCCCGCAATACAGTGCTGATGGTGCTGGTTGCCGACGGCCAGATGCCGGCCATCCTCGGCGCGCAGGCGAACCAGGCCAAGATTTCAGTGGTGTGGAACCCGGGCGGGGCCTCATGAGTATCCCCGTGGTCACTGTGGGCCAGGCCCGCGAGGACGTGGTGGGCGGGTTGGAGCGGCTCCACGGTCCGGTCACGGTGGTCCGTCGCTGCACTGAACTGACGGAACTGCTGGCGGCCTGCCAGAGCGGCCTGGCACGGGCCGCGGTTGTGGCTGACGGCTGCGAGGGCCTGACTGCTTCGCTCGTTGATCGGCTCGGTGCCGTGGGCGTGGCGATCATCGCCCTCACGGATGACGCCGACGAGGCTGCCAGGCTGCGCGGGATCGGTGTGGCCTCCGCACTGACCGGCGTAGAGTCCGCCGCCCTGGCCGGCAGGATTGCCGAGGCCGTTGACCAGCTGACAGGCACCGCCAGGGATGCAACGTTCGGGAGCGGGCTGGGGGACACCAGCGCTGCGTTGCGTCAGCGTCCCGCAGCCCAGGCGGACGTGCCGCCGGCCTCCGGGGCGGGAAAGATCATTGCCGTGTGGGGTCCCGCCGGTTCACCCGGCCGGACCTTCGTCGCGGCCAACATCGCGGGGGAACTGGCTGCGGATGGGAAATCCGTGCTCCTCGTCGACGCCGACAGTTACGGGGCCAGCATCGCCGCAGTCCTGGGCCTGCTGGATGAATCTGCGGGGATCGCGCAGGCCTGCCGGCTTGCGGACCAGGGACTGCTCGACGCCGATGCGCTGCTGAAGGTGGCCACACCTGTCACCACCAAACTTGGAACTTTCCGGGTCCTGACCGGGATCACCCGGGCGGACAGGTGGACCGAACTACGGGCAGCAGCACTGTCGCTGGTGCTGGAACGCGCCAAGGAGGTTGCCGACGTCGTGGTTGTGGACACCGGCTTCTGCCTGGAGGCGGACGAGGAACTCAGCTTCGACACGATGGCTCCGCGCCGGAATGCCGCGACCCTGCGGACCCTGGAACTGGCGGACACCGTCTATGCCGTGGGGGCCGCCGATCCGGTGGGGGTTCCCCGGCTGGTCCGCGGACTCGCGGAGCTCGAGCTGGCAGTGCCGCACGTGTCGCCTGTTGTGGTGATGAACAAGGTCCGGGCGGCGGCGGTGGGGAGATCCCCGGAGCGACAGCTGAAGGATGCGTGGGGGCGGTATGGCCCGTCGGCGGAGATCGCAGCCTTCCTGCCGGCGGACAGCCCCGCAGCTGACGCCGCGCTGCTCGGCGGCTCTTTGCTGCTCGAAACAGCGCCGGATTCCAAGCTCAGGCGGGCGATCGCCGATTTGGTTTGTGCAGCTGTCCAGCGATCTTCCCGATCCTCTGTATTTTCTTCCACACCGAGGCTTCGGCGAAAGGGCTAGGCTCACCGTAGGAGCTGCAACGGTGCAGCATCAAACTTGTGATGGAGGCGTTTGTTGATGTCGTCTGGATCCAGCGTGGAGGATCAAGCCTTGGCTATTGGTGACCGGGAGGGGTTCCTGGCGGATTATTACCAGCACCTTGCCGAAGAAGATGCCCGGACTTATTCCCCGGAGGTGCTGGCCAGCCGGGCGGAAACCCACCGCGGTGTCGCCGCGAACCGGCAGCCGGGCCAGGCGAAGGTTTCCATCGTCAACGAGGCGGACAGCAGCGTCGTCTACGTCGTCACGGACGATATGCCTTTCCTTGTTGACTCGGTCAACGCCGAGCTTGTTCGCCAGAACGCCGCCATCGGACTTGTGCTTCATCCACTGTTCGTGGTGACCCGGAACCGGGAAACGGGACAGCTGGTCAAAGTTGACCGCGTCCCGTCCCACATCGGTCTCTCCAGCGGTGATACGGCCGCGATGCCTGTGCTGTCGCACCTCATCGCGCAGGGCGAAAACGCCTCCCACATGGAGTCGTGGATCGCCGTGGAAATCAACCGTGTCTCCGACGAGGCAAAGGCGTCGTTGCTGGACGGGCTGGACCGCATCCTGGGAGACGTGCGCGCCGCCGTCGAAGACTGGCCCAAGATGCGCAACAAGGCCCGACAGATTGCCGCGAGCCTCGACCAGGTGTCCCACCCGGCCCAGATTGCCGAACTGCGGCAGGCGCAGGATCTTCTGCGCTGGCTCGACGACGGCAACTTCACTTTCCTTGGATACCGTGAGTACCACCTCGTCAACGTCGACGGTGAAGATGTACTGGAACTGCGTGAAGACAGCGGTCTCGGACTGCTCCGGGCGAAGCCGGGCGCGCCGCATATGCAGCATCTCACCGACGCCGGCCGAAAAAAGGCCCGCGAAAAGCGGGCGCTCGTGATCACCAAGGCAAACTCACGGTCCACCGTCCACCGCCCCGCGTACCTTGACTACATTGGCGTGAAGAGTTTCGACGCGGCCGGCAACGTCAACGGCGAGCGCCGCTTTATCGGCCTGTTCGCAACCAGTGCCTACGCCGGATCCGTCCGGAACATCCCCGTCGTGCGCGAAAAAGTGGACGCCGTGCTGGGCAATGCCGGCTACCCGCCGGACTCACACTCCGGCAAGGACCTTTTGGGGATCCTGGAGACGTACCCACGCGACGAGCTGTTCCAGATCGAGACCGAGGACCTGGCGGCCACCGCAACCGGCATCCAGAGATTGCAGGAGCGGCGGCGGACCCGGCTGTTCCTCCGGCCGGACATCTACGGCCGTTTTATGTCCGCGGTGGTCTACCTTCCGCGTGACCGGTACACCACCAATGTCCGGCTCCGCATCGAGGAAGAATTACGGACCACGTTCAAGGCTGAGTCCATCGACTACGAGGCGCGGATGACAGAATCGGCCCTCGCCCGCCTGTTCTTCCGGATCCGCCTGCCCAAGGGCAGCGAGGTCAGCCACTTCAACGCCGACGAGCTTGAAGCGCGGCTGGTCCGGGCAGCCCGTTCGTGGAGTGAGGGCATCGCTGAAGTCCTGCGGGAACGCGGCGCCGATGAGCAGGCGAAGGAGCTTGCCGCGATCTGGTCGGAGGCTTTTCCGGCCGGCTACCGGGTGGATTACGAGGTCGAAGACGCGCTGGAGGACATCGCCCGGTTCGAGAAATACGGGGCCGAAGCCGAACGCACGGCCGGTGCCAGGCAGGAACGGCCGGGCGTCCATGTGTACTTGCCCAAGGGCGCCGGTGAAGTCCTGGAGGAGGACGCCCGCGTCAAGCTGTACATGCTGGAGCCCAAGAGCCTGAGCCAGATCCTGCCGTTCTTCCACAATCTGGGACTCGAGGTGCTGGATGAGCGGCCCTTTGAGATCGAGACGGCTGACCAGCGGGACTTCTTCCTCTATGACCTCGGGCTTAAATACCCTGCCGGCATTGATCCGCTGGCCACGGGACAGCTGCTGGCTGACTCGTTCGGTGCCGCCGTATCCGGCGCCGTTGAGTCGGACAGTTTTGACCGGCTGGTGCTGCGTGAGGGGATGCAGTGGCGGCAGATCACTGTCCTGCGGGCCTATGCCCGGTACATGCGGCAGATGGGAAATACCAACTCGGTGGGCTTCATGGCGGACACGCTGCTCGCCAATCCCGATGTCACCAAGGCCCTGACAGCTCTTTTCGAGGCCCGGTTCGATCCCGCCCTGAGCGGGACCGAGCGCCTTGCGGCGCAGGAGAAAGCCCGCGGCGAGCTGTCCGCTGCCATTGAAGAGGTGGCAACCCTCGACGCCGACCGTGTGCTGCGGACCTTGGCGAACCTGATCGAGGCGACCCTCCGCACCAACTACTACCAGTACAAAACGCACCTGAGCTTCAAGCTCGATCCTGCCCGGATTGAGGGGCTGCCGTTCCCGCGGCCGATGTTCGAAATCTGGGTCTATTCCCCGCGGGTTGAGGGCGTCCACCTGCGCTTCGGCAAGGTGGCCCGCGGCGGCCTGCGCTGGTCTGACCGGCGCGAGGATTTCCGGACGGAGATCCTTGGCCTGGTGAAGGCGCAGACCGTCAAGAACGCGGTCATCGTTCCCACCGGGGCCAAGGGCGGCTTCTTCGCCAAGCGGCTGCCCGATCCTGCCGCGGACCGTGCCGCCTGGATGGCGGAGGGTGTTGAAAGCTACAAGACGTTCATCCGGGGCCTGCTGGACCTCACTGACAACCTCGTCACCGGAGCCGAGGGCGAAACTGTTGTGCCGCCGTCGGACGTTGTCAGGCACGACGACGACGATTCCTACCTTGTGGTGGCGGCGGACAAGGGGACGGCCACGTTCTCGGATATTGCCAACGGGCTGGCCGCAGAATACGGGTTCTGGCTCGGTGACGCGTTCGCCTCCGGAGGTTCGGTGGGTTACGACCACAAGGCCATGGGCATCACGGCCCGTGGCGCCTGGGAGTCGGTCAAGCGCCACTTCAGCGAGTTCGACGTTGATACCCAGACCCAGCCGTTCAGCGTAGTGGGCGTGGGTGATATGTCCGGCGATGTATTCGGCAACGGCATGCTCCTGTCCCGGCATATCCGGCTGCTGGCAGCGTTCGACCACCGGCACATCTTCCTTGACCCGGCACCGGAAACGGAATCGTCGTTCGTGGAACGCCGGAGGCTGTTCGAACTGCCGCGGTCCTCGTGGGACGACTACGACAAATCCCTCATCAGCGAAGGCGGCGGCGTGTACGCCCGCCAGGCCAAGTCCATTCCGGTCTCGCGGCAGGTCCGGGCGGCCCTGGGCCTGCCCGCGGCGACCACCGAGCTCAGCCCGCCGGAGCTTCTCCGCGCTATCCTGCTCGCCCCCGCCGACCTGCTCTATAACGGCGGGATCGGAACGTACGTCAAGGCCAGCACCGAGTCCAACGCCTCCGTGGGTGACAAGGCCAACGACAGCATTCGCGTGGACGGCAAGGACCTGCGGGTCAAGGTGGTTGGCGAAGGCGGAAACCTGGGCATGACGCAGCGCGGCCGCATCGAAGCCGCCCTGCAAGGGGTCATCCTGAACACCGACGCGATCGATAACTCGGCCGGCGTCGACTGCTCCGACCATGAAGTGAACATCAAGATCTTTGTGGACCGGATGGTGGCTGCGGACAAACTGACCCCGGAGGAACGGGCAGGCTTCCTCGCCTCCATGACGGACGAGGTAGGGCGGCTGGTCCTCGAGGACAACGTGGACCAGAACATCCTGCTCCTGAACGACCGGATGCGGGTGGCCGAGTGGAGTCCCAGCTATGAGCGACTCATGGACTGGCTGGAAAAGTCGGCTGACCTGAAGCGTGACCTTGAAGCCCTGCCCAGCACCGAAACCCTGCGGGAGCGCCTAAGCCAGGGCCAGGGGCTGACGTCACCGGAGCTCTCGGTGCTGGCGGCCTACGCGAAGATCGAGCTGGCCTCGGCGCTGCGTGACAGCGACCTCGCCGACGATCCGTGGTTCCGGGGGACGCTGCGGGCGTACTTCCCGCAGCAGCTGCGCGAACGGTTCGACGCCGAGCTGGACACCCATCCGCTGCGGCGCGAGATTATTGCCACGGTGGTGGCCAACGACATGATCAACCTGGGCGGCATCACGTTCGCCTTCCGGACCATGGAGGAAACGTCGGCCACGGAAGTGGCTGTGGCGAAGGCCTTTGTGGCGCTCCGCGAGATTTTCGACCTGAACACCATGGTGGGGGAGCTGAACAGCCTGCCGGCGTCGTTCCCCACAGAGCACTGGAGCACCGTCCACCTGGACATCCGTCGTCTGCTGGACCGCGCTGTCCGGTGGCTGCTGGCGCAGGGCGGCACGTCCCGGCCCATCGCTGACACCGTGGCCGAATTCAAGCCGCTCCTGGACCCGATGCGGGCCCGGCTCCTGGACTACCTGCGTGGCGATGACCGTGACCGCGTTGCGGACTGGCTGGAGACCGCGCGCGCGTGGGAACTCCCGGAGGGGCTTGCCTTCCGGTGGGGGGAGCTCTTCGAGAGCTTTGTCCTGCTGGACATCGCCAAGATCGTGCATGCCCGTAAGGAGCCGGTGGAGGAGATTGCGGCCGTTTACTACACAGTGTTCAACCGCTTCCACGCTGACAGGCTGCTGGAACGGATCAGCAGCCTGCCGCGCCAGGACAGGTGGCAGGCACTGGCCAGGGCCGCACTCCGGGATGACCTCTATTCCACTGTGTCGGACATGACGACGGCGGTACTCGAGTCGACGGCGTCAGGGGACTCCGCGGAGGACAGGCTGAAGGACTGGGAACGCCAGAATGCCGAGCAGCTGGGTAGGGCAAAGAGCATGTTTGACGAGGTCAACTCGCTCGAGGCCGACGACATGGCCTCACTGTCGGTAGCATTGAGGCTCTTGAGGTCAATCGTCCGACGCTAGGAATCCCGGCGTCGTAACTGGAGGTGCAGTGGCAATCTTTACGGACCCCATCAGGGAACACGCTGATTTCGGGCCGGGCGATGCCGAATGGCTGCACCTCCTGGTGGGCGACTGGCAGATGGTCGCTGACCTGGCGTTCGCCGACTTGGCGTTATGGTTCCCGCACCCGGATCACGGCTATGTGGCGCTGGCCCACGTCAGGCCGTCCACCACGCACACCGTGTTCCACGGCGACTTTGTGGGCGAGCCCATCCGGCAGGACCTGCAGCCGCTGGTGGACAAGGCCTGGAGCAGCCGTGCCATCGAGCGGTCCAGTGAGACCAACTGGAGCACTGACATGGCGTTGCGGGTGGAGGCTGTGCCGATGGTGCGCAACGGCCGGACCCTGGCTGTGGTGACCACCCACATGGACCTGTCCAGTTCCCGGATGCCGTCCCGCCTGGAGTTGACGTACCGGCAGTGCGCCTACGATCTCCTCCGGATGGGAACGCTGGGGCTGTGGCCTGACTTTGCCTCGCCTACCGGTTCGCGCCGCGGCGCGCCTCGTGTGGGGGACGGCCTGATCAGGCTCGATGCCGAAGGAATTGTGCAGTACGCAAGCCCCAACGGGGTATCGGCCTTCCGGCGGCTGGGCGACGGCGAGTCGCTGGAAGGCCGTTCCCTGGCTGAGGTGACCGCCGGCCTGCTCAAGGACCGGCGGCTGGTGGACGAGACGCTGCCGCTGGTGGTGACGGGGCGGATGCCGTGGCGTAGTGAGATTGAATCCCGTGGTGTGAGCCTGTCGCTGCGGGCCATCCCGCTGCGGGATGAGCAGCAGCGCTTTGGTGCGCTGGTGCTGTGTCGGGACGTGTCCGAACTGCGGCGCCGGGAGATGGAACTCGTTACCAAGGATGCGACCATCCGCGAGATCCATCACCGGGTGAAAAACAACCTGCAGACCGTAGCGGCCCTGCTGCGTATGCAGTCCCGCCGGATGGTCAGCGACGAGGCCAAGCAGGGCCTGGAGCAGGCGATGCGGCGTGTGGCCACCATCGCGCTGGTCCACGAGACCCTTTCACAGGGATTGGCGCAGAGCGTTGACTTCGACGAGCTGATCGGCCGCCAGTTCAGGCTTTCCGCAGAGGTCGCCTCGCCATCGCAGCAGGTCAAGACCGAGCGGTCCGGACTGTTTGGGGAACTGCCCAGCGACTTCGCCACCCCGCTGGCACTGGTCATTAACGAACTGGTGACCAACGCCGTCGAGCACGGGCTCGAAGGACGGACCGGCACCGTGTGGCTCATAGCGGACCGTTCCGAGGAGGAAGACGGCGAGGAACTGCTGACCGTCACCATTGCCGACGACGGTGTGGGACTGCCGGATACGCCGCACGTCGAGGGGCTGGGGCTGCAGATTGTCCGCACGCTGGTCACCAGTGAGCTGGGCGGCACCATCGCGTGGCACCCGCGCGACGGCGGCGGAACGGCTGTCCAGATCCGCCTCAGCCTGGCGGCCAGGTAGCCCGGAGACCTTGCACGTGACTTAACAGCCGATGGCCGCAACCCGGAAGGGTTGCGGCCATCGTTGTGTGAGGCTGTTGGTGCTAGGGCCTTAAGGACCGAGCCTAGGAGGCGCGGCGGGCCCGTGCGGCGCGGCGCTTAAGGGCACGGCGTTCGTCTTCGCTCATGCCGCCCCAGACGCCGGCGTCCTGGCCGGACTCGAGAGCCCACTGGAGGCACGTGTCAACGACGGGGCAGCGGCGGCAAACGCTTTTGGCTTCCTCAATCTGGAGGAGGGCAGGCCCTGTGTTTCCTACGGGGAAAAACAGTTCCGGGTCCTTGTCGAGGCACGCCGCGCGGTTACGCCAATCCATGCTGATCAGTTGCTCCAATTCTGGGAAAAGCTCTTTGTGAAATAATTCACTAGTAGCTACAAAGGAAAAGGGCCCTGAGGGGCCCCCTTGGTCATCTCAGTCAAGCCTGTCATGTTAACGCTGTGTAAACAAGGGGTAATACAGCTTGAAATCCCCGGATAGCTGAGCGATACATCACACGGGCATTGCCGACCCCCGCCACTGTCCGACTATCTCCGGTAGGGTGCCAGTGTGTCAAGACCCCCCACGAACCCTGCAGATCCGTCGCCATCCACGCGCCCGCGCGGCATTGTGGCGATAGCTCTTGTTGTTGCCGCCGAGGCCACCGCGCTATTGGTTACCGCCGCCTGGTACGGCTACGAACTCCTGACCGGTGCACCGGTCCTGTCTTTTTGGGGAGCCGTATTTACTCTGGTCCTCTTGCTCGCTTTCTCGGCCTGGCTCTATTCGGTGGGGCACTTCCTCTTCCGTGGGCGCCGGTGGACGAGGGCAGCGGCGCTGGTCGCCCAGCTGTTTGTCCTTACTATCGGCGTCCCGACCCTTACCGGCGGCGTCATTTGGGCGGGGATCGCCATGGTGGTGCCGGCGCTTGCGGCCATAGTGCTCCTGTTCGACAGACGCGTCATCAGCTACGCATCCCGGACAGGCGATTCGCCTCCGGCGTTCTAGGCACCACCGGCACTTTAGGCGGCCAATCCGTCCTTCGACTGATCAAGCGGTACCCAGCCCAACTGGACGGCGGTGGCGCGGCCGTTCTGGATGAGAACGCTCCGTCCCGGTGGCGGGTTGGGTTCCACCTCGAAGCGGACCCCTAAGAGGTCGCCGTCCATGGACGTCCGGGGCGCGATCAGGATGCCGCAGCCCAGGTTGCGCGCCTGGAGCGCCAGCGGAACCCGCTGGGCGAGTATCGGACTGTACCCCGCAGTCATCACCACCGTGATTCCAAGCGTATTGAGGTCGGCAAGGTCACGGGTGACGTCCTGCAGCAACAGGTCCGCATCGTCAACCAATGCCACCGGGTTCCGTTCCAGACCGCCCGCTGTGGCTTGGCGCAGGATCCCGGACCAGTAGGCACCCGGTTCGGTGTCCTGGTCCGGCATTAGCCACGGTCCTGCTTCAGGGTTGACCCTCGGCAGGAGCCGGAGAAATGACGACTTGCCCGACGACGGGCCGCCCAGCACCGCCAGCACTCCGCCCGCAGACACCCGGACGGATATCGGTTCAAGTTCGTCGCCGCCCACGCCGATGCGGACGACGCGCTGCCCCAGTGGGATCCTGCCTTTCAGTCCAGCCGGGATCTGAGGGGCCGCCCGGTTCAGGATCCGGGCCGCCGGAACCACGGCCGGCAGGGGCTCCACTCGGAATGGTCGACGCCGCAGGGAAGGCTCCGGCGCTTGGGCTAACCGCGGATCCGCGGCCTCAGCGCCGGCAGCCGTGTAGAACTGGCAGACTGCAGTTCTTCCACCCGACAGCGCGCCCACAGCGACGCCCCTTCCCACCGTGGGCGCTGTTGGAGGCAGTTTCGGCCAGGCAATCAGGCTGTCGCCGCTGGATCCGGTCGGGAAGTACACGCGGTTGGGTACGGCTGCGAAGAACCTGGAAGTGACCAGTTCCCGCTGTCCCGAGATGATCACCGTGATACCGGCCCGGTTTCCATCCCGGACTAGGTCATGGAGAACGTCCTCGGCCCACGCCAACGGCCCGGCACGTAAGGCCGAGAGCCAGGATCCCCAGCCAGCGACCACCAGCACGAGCGGTATCTCGTCGTCAGCGGCGGCACGTCCCAGCCGGAGTGACTGCTCCCGTGCCAGACGCTCCAGGATGCGTACGGCACGGCGAAGCTCGTGCAGTCCTGCCGTGGCGCCCACCCGGCAGTGGGAAGCCAACCCCACGAACGAACTGTCCGGGTCCAGCACATACAAATGGGATTCCCGGGCGTGGGATGCCAAACCGAGGACTGCCAGCAGGATGGCCTCGGGCACTCCTGATTCCGGTCCGCCAACAAGGGCCAGGTGTCCGTGGCCGGCAGGTTCCCAGATCAAGGGTGCGGTTCGCTGTTCGGCGGGCAGGTCCATCAGGCCGAGCGTTACGGACCAGCTGGTGGCACCGGCGTCGGCCTTGGTCCTGTCACTGGCGCCATCGTGGTCGTCAGCGTCGCCTTCAACGGTCCCGGGGGTAGACGAGCCTGCAGGTTCGGGGAGGAGACAGGGGAGTGGTGCAGCAATCGGCTTCCGGATGGCCGGACGGTTCATGGTCTCCCACAACGCGGACATGGAAGCTATCAACGGGGCGGTTGCCTCGGCAGGCGTCGGTTCATCGCCGGCGGATCCGGAACCCCCCAGCACTGCATGGGCATCGATGTACTCGGACGCCAACCATACCGAGATTCCGGCGGGTTCGGATCGGATGGCTCCGGCTGTCAGCGATCCGGCCTGGAACTCCAGCGGAGCCTCCGTTCCGCGAGCCAGATAAGCCCGGCCCGGAGTATCGACGCTGATCCCGGCCGCGGCTTTCGAATTGATGATGTCCACGGATTCCATCTCCGACTGGACGCGCAACGCGATGCTGGTGGTGACGTTGGCGCGGATGTCCGCCGTCAGCGCGCCCTGGGGCCGTTGTGTGGCCATGATCAGGTGGATGCCCAGGGAACGGCCGATGGCGGCGATCCTCATCAATTCCCGGAGCGATTCGGGAGCATCCTCCACCAGCATCCGGAACTCATCTATGACAATTACAAGCTGGGGGAGCGGCGACGCGCGGCCCGCCGACGTTGCCCGGAATGACGTCAGGTCCGGTGCCTGAACTGCCGCAAGGCTCTGTTCCCGGAATCTGATCTCGGCGCGGAGGGACTGCAGGGCGCGTTCGAGCTCATGGCTGCTCAGGTCGGTGAGCATACCCACACAGTGCGGGAGCCCGGTCAGGGGGCCGAGTCCGGAGCCGCCCTTGAAATCCACAAAGAGGAAGGTGATGCGGTCCGGCGCGTAGCTGAGGGCGAGAGCAACAGTGAGGCTGCGCAGGAGTTCGGATTTTCCTGAGCCGGTGGTCCCGGCGACCAGCAGGTGGGGTCCGTCGTTTTGGAGATCGAGTGTCCGTAGACCCTCAAGACCGCGCCCGATGGGAACGGTAAGCCCGGGCAAGCTGTTGTTTGCTGACCATCGCCTGGATGTTTCGGGCGTGGAGTGGGGGAGCAGCTCTGCAAGCCGGCAGGACGTGGGGATGGACCGTCCCGCACCGACTGGCTGGTTTGCCTCCCGCGCCAGTCGACGGCAAAACCTGTTGAAGACCTCAATGGGCGCCAGATCAGGAGCGAATCGGATGCTGTTATCACCGTCATTGAACACAGACAAGCGTTCACCGAGTTCCACGTCAGCATTCGTCAGCGCTGACCCGTCTTCGGGGGCATGGATGACCTGCCAACCGTGTTCCAAGGCCGTTGCTGTGATCCTGGCCGAGGACTCCGTGCCGTCCACAAGAAGGAGCAGTCCGTGTCCATGGGCAGGCCCGACGCCGCGTTCGAGCAAGGCTCCGATGGTCCTGGAGTTACTGGAAAGCGTGACACCGTCCAGATACCGTGCGGCGAGGGGGAGATGCTCCGCCTTGCCGTGGACGACCACCCGGGTGTTCCGGCCCAGCGGATAGCCGGCAAACTGCATCAGGAGTGCGCGCACCAGCCCGTCGACGGCGGCGCGTGCCCCGCGGATGGTGGTGAGGGGTCTGGCCGGACTCAGCGTTAGTGGCAGCATGCCGGCTGAAGGGACAGCGCGTCCCGGATCCGTGGGCTCGAACCGGAGGTTGGCCGGCTGGATTGCCTGGCCCAGCCGCAGCCAGATGCCCTTGCTGGTGCGCGGCCCGGCACGGTCCCTACCTGTTGTATCCCCGATGGTCAGGTCCGAGAGCGGCGGCGCGGCCCGCCGTCGTCGTTCCTGGTCCTGGGTGACCGCGGCTCTGACCGCGGCAGCGAGATCGCGGCGTTGCCGGCGCCCGCCGATCACCGGCACCAAGATGGAGATGGCCGAGACGGCCGTGAAAGCCAGGAACATCCACATTCCGGTCACGACGGCAAGCCCCACGCCAATGACCACCGGCAACACAGCCGTCAGAAGCAGCGCCGCGCGGTTCGTGGGATCGTCGCGCCGGCTGACAACCAACGGCTCATCGACATCCATCCCCGCGTCCGCCAGGCCGTCACCCGAACGCTCAAGGAACACCAACGACATTGTGGAGTTGCCGCAACGAATGGTGGAACCGGTCGAAATCACGGCATTCCGCACGCGCTCGCCGTCCACATCGGTGCCGTTGGCACTGTCCAGATCAACAATCGTGATGGCTGTCTCGGTGACCACCAGGCGTGCGTGGGTGCGCGAAAGGTCGGCGTCGGGGATGAGAATGTCGGCATTGCTGCGGCCGATGGTGTACATGCCCCGCCGCAGCGGCACAACCGTCCCCGCGCCGGCGCCGCTGTGGACGGCCAATGCCAGTGACGCTGGAGGCTCGGAGGTGCGCGGCCGGAACCTGCGCGCTGTGAGGTCCGCCCCGTCGACGAGCGTGGCTCCGTTGACAAGCGGAGGCCGTCCGAGCCTGAGCTCAGCGACGTTCTGGCTGTCGACAGAGACAATCCCGGTCCCGAAATTTGCCGTCAGCGCGGCCTGCAGTTCCGCACCGGCAGCCCCGTGTCGACCCTCGATGGTCAGCTCCACGGGTGGTTCCTGGAGAGCTGCGCCCGGGCTCCGAACGAGCGTGCAGTGCAGCAACATGATGTGTGAGTCCTAACGGTCAGCTTGTCTCTAAGCTAGCCATCACGCGGGACGGTGTCGTGAGGCGACGTGCCGTATGTGGACAAGGGCGGGAGCACCGGATTAGTAGGTCACGATGGGGTCTCGGGTAGGCTGGTGCAGCAGACAATGCGCAACATTGCGCTGCCCGCATTCGAACCAGGAGATTTTGTGACCGCTGACCTCGTCATCGTAGGGTCTGGCTTTTTCGGCCTGACAATCGCAGAACAGGCCGCCACTGAGCTCGGCTTGAAGGTGGTCGTCATCGACCGCCGCCACCACATCGGTGGAAACGCGTACAGCGAAAAGGAAGAGCAGACCGGGATCGAGGTGCACCGTTACGGCGCCCACCTGTTCCACACTTCGAACGAACGCGTGTGGGAGTACGTGAACCGGTTCACCACCTTCACGAACTACGTCCACAAGGTCTACGGCGTTCACAAGGGCGAGGTCTACTCACTGCCCATCAACCTGGCCACCATCAACCAGTTCTTCCGCGCCAACCTGACGCCTGGCCAGGCGCAGGCGCTGATCCAGGAACAGGCCGGCGAGCTCGCTGGGACGGATCCGCAGAACCTGAACGACAAGGGCATCCAGCTCATCGGACGGCCGCTCTATGAGGCGTTCATCAAGCACTACACCGGCAAACAGTGGCAGACCGATCCCAAGGACCTGCCCGCCGGCATCATCTCCCGCCTCCCGGTGCGCTACAACTACGACAACCGGTACTTCAACGACAAGTACGAGGGCCTGCCGACGAACGGCTACACGGCCTGGATCGAAAAGATGGCGGAACACCCGAACATCGAAGTTCGGCTCAACACCGACTTCTTCGACGAGTCGCACGAATATAGCAAGGACAAGGTCGTCGGCAACATCCCCGTGATCTACACCGGTCCGGTGGACCGTTACTTCGACTTCGCAGAGGGCGACCTTTCGTGGCGCACCATCGACTTCGAAAAGGAAGTACTCGACGTCGGAGATTTCCAGGGAACGTCGGTGGTCAACTACAACGACGCCGAGATGGCGTACACGCGCATTATTGAGCCGCGCCACTTCCACCCCGAGCGCGAGTACCAGACGGAAAAGACCGTCATCATGCGCGAATTCTCCCGTGCCGCAGAAAAGGGCGACGAGCCCTACTACCCGATCAATACGCCCACAGACCGGGAACGCCTGCTGAAGTATCGCGACCTTGCCGCAGCTGAGAAGGACGTTCTCTTTGGCGGACGGCTAGGCACGTACAAATACCTCGATATGCACATGGCCATAGGCTCAGCCTTGACCATGTTCGACAACCAGATTCGGCCTCATTTCGAAGGCGGAGCGAAGCTTGAAAGCGGAGGCGTAGACGCATGAGTGTCTCAACTGAAAGCACGAACGGCACCGAAAGCTCACAGGCGAACGAAGAACGCTGGGATACGCTCCAGCGCGTTATCCTGCCCAGTTCAAGCCAAATGGACACTGTGCCGCTGTACATGGACATGGGCACGGCCACCGGTATCCAGCTGCCCACTGTCGGCGACCGCGACGGAAAGGCCAAGAAGCCGCAAGCCTTCAGCAGCCCGACGAAGGAAGCTCACGTTGAGGACTTTCTATCACGCTTCTCGACGTCCGTCCGGTCCGGGGAGCGCGTCTCTTTCGGTAGCTACTTCAACGCTTTTCCTGCCAGCTATTGGCGCCGGTGGACCCGCGTTGAGAAGGTCCGCCTGCATGTGCGCACGCAAGGGACCGGATCCGTCATTGTCTATAAGTCGAACGCGCGCGGTTCGCTGCAGCGCGTGGACACCCGCAGGGTGGAGGGCTTTTCGGAGAATTTCTTCGAACTGTCCCTAGCACCGTTCGGCGACGGCGGGTGGTACTGGTTCGATCTCGTGGCCGGCTCGGAACCGCTCGTCATGCTGGACGCGGAATGGCAGGGCCCGGTGGCCGAAAGCCAGCCTGGATCGGTGACGCTGCAGATCACGACGCTTAACAAGACGGACTTCTGCCTCAACAACTTGCGGCTTCTCGCTGAGAGCGGCGAGGCGCTGGAACACGTCCACGAAATCCTGATCGTCGACCAGGGATCCCAGAAGGTTGCGGATGCGGAAGGCTTTTCGGAGGTCCGGGATTCCCTGCAGGGGAAACTGCGGATTATCAACCAGTCCAACCTCGGAGGCTCCGGAGGTTTTGCCCGGGGGATGTTCGAAGCTGTAGAGAATGGCAGCGACTACGTACTGCTGATGGATGATGACGTCGTCGTCGAGCCTGAAAGCATCATTAGGCTGCTGACGTTCGCGGACCGCTGCAAGACTCCTACGATTGTCGGCGGACACATGTTCGACCTGTACAACCGGACAGTCCTTCATACGTTCGGCGAAGTCGTGAGCCCATACCGGTTCCAACCGTCGCTGCCCAACGAAGAGATGATTCTTGGACACGACTTCATGTCCTCAAACCTCCGCCAGACGTCCTGGCTGCACCGCCGCTGCGATGTGGATTACAACGGCTGGTGGATGTGCCTGATTCCGACGAAGGTGATTCGCGAAATCGGGCTCTCCCTACCGCTATTCATCAAGTGGGACGATTCAGAATACGGACTTCGAGCGAAGGCTCATGGCGTCCCCACGGTCTCTCTGCCCGGTTCAGCCGTCTGGCATGTATCTTGGATCGACAAAGACGATCTGGTTGGTTGGCAGGCTTATTTCCACGCCCGTAACCGGGTGGTTGCAGCGCTGCTGCACAGCCCCTATGAACATGGTGGACGCGTCGTCCGGGAATCCCAGTACATCGATGTCAAGCACCTGGTGTCGATGCAGTACGCCACCGCGCACGGCCGTGGATGGGCCCTTGAGGACATCCTGAAGGGTCCGGAGGCGCTGCGGGACCTGCTCCCGTCCAAGCTGCCCCAGATCCGGGAAATGATGTCAGGGTACTCTGATTCCGTGTTCCGCCCCGACCCGGACGAGTTCCCGGCTCCGAAAATGGACAAGCCTCCGCGCCGGGGACACGGGATCTCCCAACCGTCCAAGATCTCGCTGATTCCTTGGGCAGCCAAGACCGTGATCCGGCAGTTGGCCTCCCCGGTCAGCGGATCAAGCGCCGAGCGGCCGCAGGCCACCGTGGCCCACCAAGACAACCGCTGGTGGCGGATGGCCCAGTTCGACAGCGCCGTGGTGTCCAACGCAGAGGGTACCGGCGCGTCCTGGTACCGTCGCGATCCGAAGCAGCTCCGGAAGATGCTGGCCGAAAGCGCGCGCCTGCACGCCGAACTCCTCAAGGACTGGCCGCAACTCAGCCGGAAATACAAGGCCGCAATGAACGACCTCACGTCGATTGAGTCCTGGAGGAAGACGTTCGAGCAACACACTCAGAACGAGGTCAAGTGAGCGGGATCAGTCCCGGGGAACTAACCACGCCCGGACTTGGCGGTGGCCTACGCGATCTTCGCCAGTCCAGCTTTCTGCTGAAACTGTTGGTGCGGAAGGAACTCAAGGTCCGCTACCGCGGTTCCGTTCTTGGACTCCTGTGGTCCTACGTTAAGCCCGGTGTGCAGTTCATTGTTTTCTATGTGGCACTTGGTGTGTTCCTCGGGCTGGAACGCAGTCCGAGGAACCCCGACGGGCTGTCCAACTACGCCGTTTACCTGTTTTCAGGCATCGTCCTGATCAATTTTTTCTCGGAGGCGTTGGGCAATGCGGCCAGGTCGATAGTCAACAACGGCAACTTGATTAAGAAGATCTATCTTCCGCGCGAGCTATTCCCAGTTGCGTCCGTATGGGTCTCGGCTGTCCACTTCTTCCCTCAGCTGGTGGTGCTGGTGGCAGGCTGCCTTTTTGCTGGGTGGCACCCAGACGTCTTCCAGCTTCTTGCGGCCGTTGCCGGCTTTGCGATTGTTGGCTTGCTTGCAACTGGTCTGGGGTTGTTATTCGGTGCCGCCAACGTCTACTTCCGCGACTCCGAAAACCTCGTGGACATGTTGCTGATGGTAGCGACTTGGGCCTCACCCGTGATGTACGCGTGGACCATGGTTGAGCAGAAACTCGGCACAACTGCGTTCGCCGTCTACCAGGCAAATCCGGTGACGATCGGCGTCGAGCTCTTCCACTATGCCTTCTGGTTCCCGACGACAGATGGATCCGCTGCCATGCCTCCCAATCTGTTCAGCCTCTGGACACCTGTGGGACTGGCAATTGCACTCTTGGTCCTGGTTCTGGGCCAATTCACTTTTCGGCGGCTCGAGGGCCGCTTCGCGCAGGAGCTGTGAGTGGTCAACGCAATCGAAGTCTCTGACATCAGCAAGCAGTTCGTGCTGCGCCATACCCGGTCCATCAAGGAGGCCGTGGTCTGGCTAGCCAAGGGGCGGAAGGGCGACCTGTCGGAGAAATTCCACGCCCTGAAGAACGTCTCGGTGGAAGTGAAGACAGGCGAAACGGTCGCGCTCCTCGGACTGAACGGATCCGGAAAATCCACGCTGCTGAAGCACATTTCAGGCGTGATGCTGCCGGACTCCGGCACGGTGCGGACTCGGGGCCGCGTAGCGGGCCTGATCGAAGTGGGGGCGGGATTCCACCCGGACCTTTCCGGCCGCGACAACGTGTTCCTCAACGGCGCCATCCTGGGCATGACCGAACAGCAGGTCAATGACCGATTCGACGATATTGTCGAGTTTTCTGAGATCGGCCAGTTTATCGACACCGAGGTCAAGTTCTACTCCTCTGGCATGTATCTGAGGCTGGCATTCTCCGTCGCGGTCCACACCGACCCGGAGGTGTTCCTCATCGACGAGATCTTGGCCGTCGGCGACGAGCCTTTCCAACGGAAATGCATCGATAAGATCCGGGAACTGGCACGGAACGGCAAGACACTCGTGGTGGTCAGCCATGATCTCGACCTGGTTTCCCGCATCTGTGCCCGAGGAATTCTGCTGGAGCACGGAAACCTGATGTTCGACGGACCGATTGACGAGGCTGTAGCCCTCCTGCGCGCCTGAGCGGTTACGTACACCATCACGCCAGGTCGTCAGACGGGCATTTTGGACGCGCCAAGAAAGTGGCCCAGGCGCCTGCGCGCAGGCTTGGTTTATAAGCGTCGCGTATGATTCGGTGGGCGGCCATGACACTGACGTGACTTGTCGGTTGCACTCGTATATTAAGATCAGTTGGAGGATTCCCTTGTCGTGGTGGTCAGTAGGCCCGCTTGTTGTGGTGGCGATGGGGTTGTTATTTGTGCCTGGGGCGCTCGTCGCTTGGGCAAGTCGAGCCCGTGGGATGGCGCTGGTCGCCATTGCCCCGGCGATCACGGTGTCGATTGTCGCAGTCTCGGCGTTACTCGCGCCGCTTGCAAACATGAAATTGTCACTTCTGCCTGTTCTTGTGCTAACCGCGGTGATTGCAGCTATTGCTTTGGTCATAACGTCCCGTTTCGGCGGCACGTTCAAGGCTCCCGACTATCGATTCCATTCCATCAATTGGTGGGTTGGTGTGGGTCATGCGCTTGCGCTGCTTGCCGCCGCATTTCTCATTGGGCGACGGCTTGTTGCGGCCTTCGGCCGCCCGGAGGGGTTCTCACAGACGTTTGACAACGTCTTTCACCTAAACGCAGTCCGCTATATTCTCGACACTGGATCGGGCTCGTCCATCACAGTGAGTTCAATGACAGGTGGCGGATTTTATCCCGCAGCCTGGCACGATCTCGTCGCGCTCGTTGCCTCCATAACGGGCTCCGAAATCCCGGTATCCGTGAACGTTGTCAACATCGTCGTCGGCGCTTTTGTGTGGCCGCTTGGGTGCATCTTCCTCGCTCACAAGACTCTTGGCAACCGGGTTGTCGTCAGCGTTGCCGCCGGTATCCTGTCCGCAGGATTTGGCGCCTTTCCCTTGCTCCTGCTGGACTTCGGTGTCCTTTACCCGAACTTCCTGGGCAACGCACTGTTGCCAGTGGCAGTGGGACTTGCCATACAGGCGATGGGGTTGGCGAGCAGCGCCGTCGAGTCGAAGCCCGTGCGCTGGCTCCTGTTTCTTTCCGTGCTTCCAGGGATATCTCTTGCGCACCCGAGCAGCGCTATGGCGCTGGTGGCGATGCTACTGGCGCCGTTGTTGATCCTGTGGACCAGGCTTACAACCACCGTGGCGCGGCGGTCGAGCAGACCGTCGTTGATCGTGCCGGGGATGATTTTGCTGCTTCTCATCGGACTGGGCATGGTTGCGGTCCTGTGGAAGACGATCAGACCGCCCGAAATAGCGGCGTTCTGGCCTCCAGTCGAAACGACTGGCAGGGCGATCGGTGAGGTGATTACAAGTTCCACAATTGGACGTCCGGTTTCGTGGGTTGTGATGGTCCTGGCCGTGGCTGGCCTCATGTCGCTGATCTTGCGGCGCAGCCACCTCTGGCTCGTGGGAATGTACGTCGTTATTTCCGGTCTCTTTGTCGTCGTTGCGTCGTTCCCGTTTGGCGAAGTGCGGACGTTCTTCACCGGAGTGTGGTATAATGATCCGCCGCGTCTTGCATCCCTGCTCCCTATAGTTGTCCTGCCTCTTGCCGTAATAGGAGCGGTCCGCGGCTGGGACAGATTTGTCGTTCCAGTGTTTGCTTCCTTCCCGTTTACGAATCACTCGTCGGTGGAGGACAAACCCCGTGAAACGCCACGGTATGTCGCCGTGGCTGTGGGACTGGCTGTTTCAGGTATTTTGGTGGCCGGCACGCAGCAGGCGAATGTCCGTCAGGCCGCCATTTCCGCCTCTGTTGCCTACCAGCTGACGAACGACTCGCCTTTGGTCTCCGCAGATGAGATGGCCTTACTTATGAGGATTAATAACGAACTTCCTGAAGACGCGATACTTGTTGGGAATCCATGGAATGGAAGCGCCTTGGCATATGCGTTTACAGGCCGCGACGTCGTCCAATTCCATATACTCAGCGAGTTGCGTCCCGGCTCGGAGAAGCTCTATACCGGGTTGAATACTGCTGCAACAGATCCATCAGTCTGCCCGATTGTTGAGCGGCTTAAATTGAGCTACGTGCTCGATTTTGGTCATCGCGAAGTGCACGGGGGTGACAACGGTTTCAGGGGTCTGGATAACCTTGAGGAGGCAGGAGTTGCAACGCTCGTGGACTCCGAAGGGCAGGCGAAAATTTACAAACTGACTGCGTGTGGGCAGTGAGTTACACAAGGGTGAAAGGGATTCAGGAATGACGATCGTCTTAACAGGAAGCAACGGTTTCCTCGGATGGCACACGCGCGTATTGGCGGAGAGCCTCGGCGAGCAGACTGAAGCGTTGGCCCTTGGGGACAAGTTCGACGTCGGCTCCGCGGTTGACGCTCTGGAACGGGCGACCATTCTGGTGCACGTGGCGGGAGTGAACCGGGGCGATGATGATGACGTCCGACAGGGCAATATTCGGTTCGCTGAGCAACTGGCCACCGCACTGGACCTGGCATCGACGAGGCCGCACAAGGTGATTTACGCCAATTCCATTCAGGCGGGTAACGATAGCCCTTACGGCAAGGGCAAGCAAGAGGCCGAAGAAATTCTAAGGCGGGCAGCGGAGCAGGCCGACTCCCGATTCGTTGATGTCAGGCTCCCGAACCTCTTCGGCGAGCATGGTGTTCCTTTTTACAACTCAGTGGTTGCTACTTTCTGCCAGCTCGCGGCCCAAGGAAGACCAATTATGGTCCAGGACGACAAAGACCTGTTGCTTCTGCACGCTCAGGTGGCGGCCGAGATACTCCTGGGTCTGCACGAGCCCGAGGATTCCCTTCGGCTCGCAACCAGTCGGCGTGTGAGCGAGATTGCTTCGCTCATTCAAGAAATGGCAAGCGTTTACTCCAAGGGAACCATTCCGGATATTTCCAACTCGTTTGAGCGCGATTTGTTCAACACTTATCGTTCATTCTTGGTCGGCGATCGTCTTCCCATCCCCTTGGACCGGAAGGAAGACGCTCGAGGGGCCTTTTTTGAGGTAATCCGAAGCGCAGGTGGGGAAGGACAGTCCTCATTTTCAACGACTGAGCCCGGCGTGACCAGAGGGCAGCACTACCACCGGCGAAAAATTGAGCGTTTCACGGTACTTGCAGGGACAGCCGAAATTTCTATGCGGAAGCTGTTTTCCGATGAGGTATTGACGTTCCCCGTGGGAGGCGCGAATCCCGTAGCCATCGATATGCCGACAATGTGGTCACACAAGATCACTAATACCGGATCAGATAAGCTTTACACCATGTTCTGGATCAATGAAATATTTGACCCAGCCTCTCCCGACACTTTCCCGGAGGAAGTATGACCGACGCTGGCCGCAGGCTAAAAGTATTGACCATTGTAGGCACGAGGCCCGAGATCATTCGGTTGGCGGCTACAATTCGGCGGCTTGACCGCAGCACGGATCACGTCTTGGTACATACTGGCCAAAATTACGACTATGAACTGAACGAGGTCTTTTTTGAGGATTTAGGCCTCAGGAAGCCCGACCACTTCTTGGAAGCCGACACAACGTCGCTGGGGGCCGTCCTCGGTTCAATACTTGCCAAGACCGAGCAAGTGCTCCTAGCCGAAAAGCCGGATGCAATGCTTGTCTTGGGCGACACCAACAGCTGCATTTCCGCGCTCATGGCGAAACGCCTGCGCATCCCTGTCTATCACATGGAGGCGGGCAACCGTTGTTTCGACGAAAATGTCCCTGAGGAGACGAACCGTCGACTGGTCGATCATGTGGCGGACTACAACCTCGTGTATACCGAACATGCTCGCAGGAATTTGCTCGCCGAAGGGTTGCATCCGTCGCGGATTCTGCTGACTGGGTCTCCCATGAAGGAGGTCCTTTCGGGCAATGCTGATGCCATCGCGGCCAGCGACGTTCTCGAAAAGCAGAACCTTACGCCCGGTGGCTACTTCATGGTGAGCGTGCACCGTGAGGAAAATGTCGATAGTCCCGAGCGTCTGGCGGAGATTCTCAAGGCGCTTCAGTCGGTCAGTGAGCGCCATGGGCTTCCGGTCCTCGTCTCGACGCATCCGCGGACGCGTAACCGGCTGGACGACCAACCCGAAGAACTTAAGCGTGGATTGCGTTTCCACCCGCCGTTTGGCTTCAACGACTATGTAAAGCTTCAGCAGGAAGCCAAACTGGTGTTGTCGGATAGCGGCACTATCAGTGAAGAATCTTCCCTATTGGGCTTCCCTGCAGTCACTTTGAGGGACGCAATTGAACGTCCGGAGTCGCTCGACACAGCCGCGATTATTACTACTGGCGTGAAGGCAGAAGCAATTGTCGATGCCATTGATATTGTCCTGGACCAGTACGAGACGGATGGCCGGCCTGGTATTCCGGCAGACTACCAGATCAGTGACACGTCGAGGAGGGCAGTGAACTTTATACGGTCCACCGCCCACACCCATCACCAGCGCACAGGAATATTCGTTAACATCGATCGGTGACATCGTTTACCGCTACGAAAGCCACTCCGGCATGTCCGGAGTGGCTTTCTGCTTCTAACGAATCTCTCTACCGGACCAAGGCGGCCACGCGACAGGCGCAGCTACCGACCCCGTTCTGTGTGTGATCGACTATCTGTAGGCCGTTTCAGCCGAGAAATCCGGCTGATTTGGTGGCTGGTTTCCTGCCAAAAGAGCGCTAAGAATCAGGCCGGGCAATTCCCCTCCTAATCATGGATTCGGGGAGTGCGTGTTACGCGTCGCAGTGTTTGGCGGTAGGGGCGTCTTTGTCGATGACGATGCAGGTTTTTCCCGTGGTGTCTTGATTTAGTGCCGTCGGCGGCGTCAGGCTGACGACGTCCGGATAAGGCGAACGGCCGGCGTGGGAGTTTCGAAGCACCACGCCGGCCGTTCTGACGCGTAAAGGCCGCGCCGATGCTCACGGTAAATCATGAGGCTGTCTCTGTCGAGTCGGATCTGGCTGGCGGTTGGCCTGTCCTGGGTGCAGGGGCAGGCTGCGCCCGTGGGGCTGGGCGCGGGAACGGCTGATCCGGCACGGCACCGGCACGGACCTGGCCCTGGTGCGCGGACGTCCGCGCCGGGGGCGATGCGCGGATTGTTCGGCCACGCATGTGCTGTTGGGCGTGGATCTGGCGGCCCGGCGGGCCGATACGGCCGAAGTGATCGCCTCCGCCATCGAGGCCAAGGCTGCCAGCGGGGCAGGGCACGGGGTGATCGCGGCGTGGCTGGGCCGGCCGGCGTCCACGGTGCGCGGCTGGCTGCGCGCATTCGCCGCTTCCGCCGGCCCGATCGCCGAAGTGTTCACCGCCCTTTCCCACCGTGACGGCGCGGACGCGGCCGGACTCTGGCCTGCCCCTGCCCCGGCACCGGCTGGCCGGGCGCTGGCTGCGGTGGCGGCGTATGCGGGCGTGCTTGCGGCCCGGTTTTCCGTCGCCACCGTGGCGTGGCAATCGGCAGGGCTCGCCGTTGCGGGTCCGTTCTTCTTCAGCGCCGGCCGATGGCAGGACCGGGTCCAACACGAGCTGGCCCTTATGCCTGGTACCCCGGGCGGCAAGGGTAGGAGGAGCGCCGGCTGATCCTGCCGGGGCCATCGTTTCCTGACATTTGACAAGGACAGTGACCCATGACGGAATCCGAGCCGCACCGCGGACCCCTGGCCCGCAAGGACCGGGCGGAAAAGATCGCGTTGTTCCGCTATCAGTGAATACTGGCTTCCAAGGGAGCCACCTGCCGTGCGCTTCAGAGCCACCTGCCCAGATCACGGATCGTGTCGTTCAGAGCCACGATTGGCGTGGTTGAGAGCCACCTGAAAAGCTCCTCCCACCATGTGATGGCCACGTGGTGGGAGGAGTACCGGTAATGGTACGGAAGATCAAGGCGAAACTTGTCTTGCAGTTACGAAATCAGGGTTTATCAGGCAGGTCGATCGCCTCGGCGCAGGGCATCGCGCGCAATAGCGTCCAGGCGGTGCTCGATGCAGCGGACCGGCTCGGCGTCGTCTGGGATGACGTCGCGGAGCTGTCGGAAGCCGAGGTGTATGCGGCCGTGTTCCCCGGCCGCGGCGTTCATGAGAGCGTCTTCGCGCAGCCGGACTGGCCCCGGGTTCACACTGAGTTGGCCCGGGTCGGGGTGACGTTGAAGCTGTTGCACCAGGAGTATGTCGACGCAGCGTCCATGGCGCAGGCAACGATGAGCTATGACCGGTTCTGCCGCCTCTATGGCGAACACGCCGCCGTCTCGGGGGCGACGTCAAGGGTCGGGCACAAGGCCCAGGACTCTGGACATGGTCCGATGCGTTGGAGTGACTTCAGCGTGATTCCGGTGTTTTTGTTGCCTGCGGGGTGTTAATTTTCCCATCGATGCGATAAAATCTAGACAAGAAATCGTGTCGTGTGGGGTGGGGTGGGATGATGGGCGTGATGACTGCTCAACTGCCCCTGCCTGCCTCGATGGACGCCGGTGCTGTCCTGATCGGCGCTGTTGCGTCGCTGGTGGAGGACGAGGACGGCGGCCGGGTTTTCGTCCATGGCGAGCTCTCGTATGTGTGGGATGCCGTGGATGGGGTGTCCCGCCGGTTCGCGGCGGCCAAACTGGCGGATATCAAGGCCGGTTCGGTCGCTGAGGTCGCTGCCGCGTTCGGGGTGGATCCGGGCACGTTATGGCGGTGGCGTCAGGACCTGAGCGCGGGCGGGGTGCTGGGCCTGGCTCCGGAGAAGTCCGGCCCGAAAGGGCCCAGCCGGCTGACGGAAGCCGTGATGTCCCAGATCCGTTCCCTGCGTGCGACCGGGTTGTCCCTGCGCGCTGTTGGAACGGCTGTGGGTGTCTCCGAATTCAGTGTCCGGCGGACCCTGGCCATGGAAGCCTCTGCCCCGGAAGATGCGGGTGCTGCGCGCCCGGGCCCGCCGGTGGCGGAGGCCCTCCAGGAGGGGTTGCCGGTTCTGCCGGCACCGGTGGACCGGTCCGCGGAGCGGGCGGGCGCCCGGTCCGGGTTGGTCCAGTGCGCGTCCCCGGTGTTCGCCCCCGCGGCCCGGGTGCCGTTGGCCTGAGGTGTGTCAAGGATGTGAGACAGTCGCGTAGTTTCTTTTTGGTCAGGCAGCCGCGGGAAGCGGTTGCGCGGTTGGCGTGAAGGCCGCCATTGCGGTGGC
>NZ_JBTNDK010000080.1:0-1151 GCF_054511035.1 Pseudarthrobacter sp. MDT1-22
CCAGGACTCTGGACATGGGCTGATGCGGTGGAATGGCTTCCGCGTGATTCCGCTGATCTTGTTGCGGGCTGGCTGTTAATTTTCACCTGTTTGCGATAAAATCTAGACGAGAAATAGTATCGTGTTGAAGGGGTGGGATGATGGGCGTGATGACTGCTCAACTGCCCCTTCCTGCCTCGATGGACGCCGGTGCCGTCCCGATCGGCGCCGCTGCGTCGCTGGTCGAAGACGAGGACGGCGGCAGGGTTTTCGTTCATGGCGAGCTCTCCTATGGTTGGGATGCCGGGGATTCGGTGTCCCGTCGGTTCGCGGCGGCGAAACTGGCGGACATCAAAGCCGGTTCGGTCGCTGAGGTAGCTGCCGCGTTCGGAGTGGATCCGGGCACGTTATGGCGGTGGCGCCAGGACCTGGCAGCGGCCGGTGTGCTGGGCTTGGCCCCGGAAAAGTCCGGCCCGAAAGGGCCCAGCCGTCTGACGGACGCCGTGATGTCCCGGATCCGTTCCCTTCGTGCGACGGGATTATCCCTGCGCGCCGTTGGAGCGGCTGTGGGCGTCTCCGAATTCAGTGTCCGCCGCACCCTGGCCATAGAAACCCCGGCCCCGGAAGAGCCGGCTGCTGCGCACCCGGGTCGTCCGGAAACGGAGCCGCTCCAAGACGAGTTGCCGGTACTCCCTGCACCGGTGGACCGGTCCGAGGAACGGGCGTGGGCCCGGACCGGATTGGTCGAGTGCGCGTCCCCGGTGTTCGCACCCGCAGCCCGGGTGCCGTTGGCCGGGCTGTTCCTGGCCCTGCCCGCCCTCGAGCGCACCGGACTGCTGGAGTGCGCGAAGGAGGTCTTCGGGGCGTTGCCGAACGGGTTTTACGGGTTGGAGACCATCCTGACCGGCGCCGTGTTCCAGGCGTTGGCGGGGGAACCACGCGCCGAGGGGATCACCCGGATCGACCCGGCAGCACTGGGCAGGGTCCTGGGCCTGGACCGGGCCCCGGAAGTGAAAACCCTCCGCCGCAAAACCGCCGCCCTGGCCACGAGAGGCAAGGCCGGAGAGCTTCTGACCGCAATGGCTGCCAGACACCTCAACGGCAGTCACGACGAGGGCGCGGATCTGGCCGCTGTGCTCTATGTTGATGGGCATGTCCGCGCTTACCAGGGC
>NZ_JBTNDK010000081.1:0-1148 GCF_054511035.1 Pseudarthrobacter sp. MDT1-22
AAGTTCGGCTCCGGCCTTGCCGCCGTCCGCCCGGATGACCTTGCCGCCCACGTCATCACCGAATCCGTGAAGCGGGCCCCCGGGCTGGATCCCGAGCGGATTGACGAGGTCGTGTTTGGCAACGCCAACGGCGCGGGCGAGGAGAACCGGAATATCGCCCGGATGGGCACGCTGCTGGCCGGCTTGCCGGTCTCGATCCCGGGCACGTCCGTGAACCGGCTCTGCGGTTCCTCCCTGGACGCGGCGATCATCGCCTCGCGCCAGATCAACGCCGGCGACGCCGAGTTGATGCTCGTGGGCGGCGCCGAGTCGATGTCCCGCGCCCCTTGGGTCCTGCCTAAGACGGAGAAGCCCTACCCGGCCGGGGACATGACCCTGGCGTCCACCACGCTGGGCTGGCGGCTGGTGAACAAGGCCATGCCCAAGGAGTGGACAATCTCCCTCGGCGAGGCCACCGAGAGGCTCCGCGAGAAATACGGCGTCACCCGCGAGGCCCAGGACGAGTTCGCGGCGAACTCGCACAACCTCTCCGCCGCCGCCTGGGACGAGGGCTTCTACGACAACCTCGTCGCACCGGTCCCCGGCACCGACCTGGTCCGGGACGAGGGCATCCGCGCCGGGTCCTCGGCAGAGAAGCTGGCCGGGCTGAAGACCGTGTTCCGCACCGAGAACGGCACCGTCACCGCCGGGAACGCTTCCCCGCTGTCCGACGGCGCCTCCGCGGCCTGGATCGGCTCCGAGAACGCCGCCGGGCTGCTCGGGCTCGAACCGCTGGCCCGCATCGCCGGCCGCGGCGCGCACGGCAACGACCCCCAGTTCTTCGGTTACGCCCCGGTGGAGGCCGCGAACAAGGCCCTCGCGAAGGCGGGCATCGGCTGGGACCAGGTGGGCGCCGTCGAACTTAACGAAGCGTTCGCCGCACAGTCACTGGCCTGCATCAACGCCTGGGACATCGACCCCACCATCGTGAACCGCCACGGCGGCGCACTCGCCATGGGCCACCCGCTGGGAGCGTCCGGCACCCGGATCCTGGGCACCCTCGCCCGGTCCCTGCAGGCCTCCGGTGAGCGGTGGGGCGTCGCCGCCATCTGCATCGGCGTGGGCCAGGGCCTCGCCGTCGTCCTCGAAAACGTCACCGCCGCCCCGCC
>NZ_JBTNDK010000082.1:0-1131 GCF_054511035.1 Pseudarthrobacter sp. MDT1-22
TTAGTGGAACTGGCCTTCTTCGGTGGATCCCACCAGTGCCAGGGTTGATGCGTTCGGGTTGAGCGCGGTTGCAATGTCGTCGAAGTAGCCGGTGCCGACTTCGCGCTGGTGCTTGGTCGCGGTGTAGCCGCGGGATTCGGAGGCGAATTCCTTTTCCTGGAGCTCGACGTAGGCGCTCATGCCTTCACGGGCGTAACCGTGGGCGAGATCGAACATCGAGTAGTTCAGGGCGTGGAAGCCGGCCAGGGTGATGAACTGGAACGTGAAGCCCATGGCGCCGAGTTCACGCTGGAACTTGGCGATGGTGGCGTCGTCCAGGTGCTTGCGCCAGTTGAACGACGGCGAGCAGTTGTAGGAGAGCATCTGGTCCGGGAAGTCAGCCTTGACGGCCTCGGCGAACTTGCGGGCCAGCTCCAGGTCCGGGGTGCCCGTCTCCATCCAGATGAGGTCGGAGTACGGGGCGTAGGCCTTGGCGCGGGCGATGCAGGGTTCGATGCCGTTGCGGACCTTGTAGAAGCCTTCCGGGGTGCGTTCGCCGGTGACGAATTCCTGGTCGCGGGGATCGACGTCGGAGGTGATCAGGGTGGCTGCCTCGGCGTCGGTGCGGGCGATGACCACCGAGGGGGTGCCGGCGACGTCGGCCGCCAGGCGGGCGGCGTTCAGGGTCCGGACGTGCTGCTGGGTGGGGATGAGCACCTTGCCGCCGAGATGGCCGCACTTCTTCTCCGAGGCGAGCTGGTCTTCCCAGTGCACACCTGCCGCGCCGGCCTGGATCATGGATTTCATGAGCTCGTAGGCGTTCAGCGGGCCACCGAAGCCGGCCTCGGCGTCGGCAACGATCGGCACCATCCAGTCCTCAACGGTCTGGATGCCTTCGGAGAATTCAATCTGGTCGGCGCGGAGCAGTGCGTTGTTGATGCGGCGGACCACGGTGGGGACCGAATTGGCCGGGTAGAGGGACTGGTCCGGGTAGGTGTGGCCGGAGTTGTTGGCGTCGGCGGCAACCTGCCAGCCGGAGAGGTAGATGGCGCGGAGGCCGGCCTTGACCTGCTGCACGGCCTGGTTGCCGGTGAGTGCGCCCAGGGCGTTGGTGTACCCGCCGGTCTTGTGCTCTTCGGTGAGCTGCTTCCA
>NZ_JBTNDK010000009.1:0-155860 GCF_054511035.1 Pseudarthrobacter sp. MDT1-22
CAGCTGCCCATAGAGCCCGGCACGCTCCGCCTCCAGCTCTTCCAAGGATCGGTTCACCATTGCCACTCCTCATCTGGTTGTTATATTCACAACCAGATTAGCCTCGTCACGGACTCAAAAGCGATCACCTATATTCCTGACGCACACCCTCTGACGCTCGCAGCCCTGACGTTGGTCGCGCCCACGTCAGGGCTTCCGACCCGCCGGGCTTTGCGCGCTAGATAGCGTAGTTCGGAAGGGCTACCTTCCTGACGCCTCCTGTTTTGGCGTTGTCAGGGATGCTGACGCCCGCCGCGGCCAGTCTCTCGGCAGTCATTTCCGAGGTGACATGCTCGCCGACGGTGGCCGCGCGCCCCAGCGGAACCACGGAGTGGACAATGGTGTGCTCGTACACGTGTACCAGGTTGAAGGCCTGCCCGCCGTCCCGGCCGCGGGTACCGCCCACGGCGACGTTGAGGTCCTGGGTGTAGCACGTGGCCGAGGCGACGGAGACAGGAATCCCCGCAAAGGTGGCGGTGGTCGAGTAGTGCAGATGCCCGGCAAGAATGGTCCGGACGTCGGAGTTGCGGACCACGGAGGCCAGGCTTGCCTGGTCCCGCAGTTCCACGAGCACGGCAAGGTCCAAGACCGACGGGACCGGCGGATGGTGGAGCGCCAGGATGGTGCCGTCGGGGGCCGGGGTATCAAGCTGGCGGGTGAGCCACCCCAGCTGTGACGGGCTTAGCTCGCCGTGGTGGTAACCCGGGACCGAGGTGTCCATGGTGATGATGCGCAGGCCATTGATGAAGTAGCTTCGGTCCACCGGCGCATCGCTCGCCGGCTCGTCCAAGAGCCCGGTCCGGAAGTTGGCGCGGTTGTCGTGGTTGCCCATGGCCCAGATGACTTGGGCGCCCATGTCTTCGCAGGCGGGATCAACAATGGCCCGGAGCTTTGCGTAGGCTTCAGGGTCGCCTTGGTCGGCGAGGTCGCCCGTGAAGATCACGGCCTCGGGCCGGGCACCGGAAGCCTTGACCTCTTCAAAAAGCTGAATGAGCTTGGCTTCGCTGTCGACTGCGCCGTGAAGGGGATCCGGACCTCCCAACAGGTGGGGGTCGCTCAGGTGGAGAAGGAAGTGGCGTGGCCGGGGGTGTTCGGCCTCGATGTGCTTCATTGCTGCCTCTGTGGTTGGTGGGAAACGGCGTTTCCCTTCTACCCTTCAGTAACTATTATCCAATCAGACAATTGGCAAACTGTGGGTAAATTGTTGCGGCCAAGTTGGAAAAAACTAAAGAATTAAGCCCAGGAAAGTTCGGTTGTGGCCGCCGGTCCGTCAAATTCTGCCAGTGCCACTTCAATTGCATCGATGACCTCGGCGGAGTCCGGTTCGACGGTGGGCGCGAAGCGTGCCACCACCTCGCCCTCGCGGTTGACCAGGAACTTCTCGAAGTTCCATTTCACCAGGCCGGGCAGCACACTGGTTTTGAACCTGGTCAGCTCGGCATAGAGCGGATGCTGGTCCTTACCACGCACGTTGGCCTTGGCCGTCAGCGGGAAAGTGACACCGAAATTCCGCTCGCAGAACTCGGCGATCTCGCTGTCGTTGCCTGGCTCCTGGCCGGCGAACTGGTTGCACGGAACTCCGAGCACATCGAAGCCGCGGTCGCGGAACTTCTCGTATAGCGTCTCCAGGCCCGCGTACTGCGGAGTGAAACCGCACTTTGACGCCACGTTCACAACCACCACCACGTTGCCCTTGAACCGGCCAAAGTCGGTTTCAGTGCCGTCGTTGAGAGTGAGCGGAATGGTGTACAGGTCTGTCACAGCGCCGTCCTTGAAAGGTTGGTCATGCAGGTGATTCGTTGCCAACCATCAAGGGTACGGGTGCAGTCTGGGAGTTCTCTGTCAGGGTCCCGCCGACTCGGACCATGTTGCGGTGTCGGTAGGCGTGGCGGTGGATGTAGCTGTCGTAGGAGACGAGGGCGAGGGCGACGCTGTTTCGGCTGAGGACCCGCTACTCGTTGTTGCTGTTGGCTCCACCGTTGGCGCCGGCGTCGGCGTCAGGCGCGAGGTAGGCCTGAACGGCCACGACCTGGAGACAGTGGGCGTCGGAGACGGCGACGCGCTCGTCGTCGGCGCAGGCGAAGTGCCCGTGGGGGCAGGCGAAGTGCCCGTGGGGGCAGGTGAGGTGCCCGTGGGGGTGGGTGACGTCGTCGTCGGCGTGGCGCTTGAGGTTCCCGTCGGCGTCCGCGTTGCCCGGGGCGTGGAAGGCGTCGGGGAGGGCGATGCCGTCGAAGTGGCTGATTCTGTCGCAGATTCTGTCGCTGTTTCAGTCGCAGTCGGGTCCGGCGATGCGGATTCAGGCGAGGTAGCGTCCGGCGACGGCTCGTCCGTGGGTGCCTCGTCCGGCGGTCCCGACGTTGTCACTGATCCCTCCACCGGCGGCGGTTCGGACAGTTCCTCTTCGCCGCCCAGGACCGTGTGGCTGTTGTCCTCTGCGACCGGGATGGCCCAGCGTTGCGCGCCGACGTCCACGGGTTTGGCATAGCTGACCATGGCTATGTCCTCGAGTTCGTCCAACTGACGAATGCGCAGAAGTGTCCAGTTCAGCGGGCTGGTGTGCTTGCCGTTGAGGATGGTTTCGAAATGCAGATGGCAGCCGGTGGACCATCCCGTGGTGCCCACACGGGCAATGACTTGGCCCACCTGCACGGAGTCCCCCGTCCGGACCGCCACAGCCTCCAAGTGGTTGTACGTGGTGATCAGCCCGTTGCCGTGGTCTAGTTCCACGCGGTTGCCGCCGCCCCAGGGGTGCCACCCGGCGGCCCGGACCACGCCTGCGTCGGCCGAATAAACCCTGGTGCCGCAGCCTGCAGCGAAGTCCTGGCCGAGGTGGAAATCGCCGTCCGCACCGGTGATCGGGCTGACCCTGTACCCGAATGGAGAGCTTGAAGTGAGGAGCTCAAGGGGCGCCATGAGGGACCCCTCCGGGGGGCGGGTGAGCCCGGTGGCGGCCACGTTAAGCGGAGCGCTCCCGCCCTTGGCGATCGTCCTGACCACTGTGCGGTTAAAGGGAACCAAGGCCCGGCTGTCCGTCAGGAAAGCACCGGCCAGCCCAGGCAGGCCAACATGTCCGGCACCCGCCGGCGAAGCTGCCGGGCGGAGTTCAACGGGGGACGATCCAGGGAGGCCGACGGCGCAGAGTGACGCGGCAACAACGGCGCTGGCGGCCAGCACGCGCACAGCTATGGCACAGCCGCCCGCGGGCTCCTTCTCCCGGCCGGATCCCCAATGATTGCCCACTCGTCACTCCCGGGTTGGCCCGCCAGACCCCGGATCCAGACGGACTTACCATCTCATGGGACCACAAAGACCCGGGCCTGTGAACCCCCGCGCCGGTCCCGCTGCGGACATTATGTGGATCACCCCTCAGAACCGTGCCCGCCGGCTTCTGGGCGAGAATAGTGACATGCGAAATTTCCTCAGGGAATGGCAGGGCGAAATCAAACGGGTATTCACCGGCAGCACTGACGGTCAGCCCGCTTGGGTTCCGCGGCTGGCCGAAGGGGACGACGCCGGCTATCACCTTCCCGGCTCGGCCGTCTGGGCGGTGCACGGCTCCATGGCTACCATTGTGGCTGGGGTCCGCGCGCTCCTGATGCAGGCCTTGCACCCCGGGGCGCTGGCGGGAATCCACGAGCACTCCGACTTCCGCGCAGATCCGCTCAGCCGGCTGGCCCGGACCATCCGCTGGATTTTCACCGTCACCTATGGCCCACAGGCCGCCGCCGACGAGGCTTCCGCCCGGGTCCGTCGCCTGCATGAGCCTGTACAGGGGACCTACAGTGACGGGCACGGCGGCGAGCGGAGCTACTCGGCCAACGATCCGGAACTCGCCCGATGGGTCCACATCGCGTTCGTGGACGCCTTCCTCTCGGCCCACGAAATCTGGGGTGCCGGGATCCCCGGCGGCCCCGACGCCTATGTCCGCGAGTGGGCCCAGGCCGGACAGCTGATGGGCGTGGGGGATCCGCCCCTGAGCGAGGCCGAAATGCGGGAGCAACTGGACCGCTGGTATAACAACGGTGAGCTGGTGACGGACAGCAGGGTTGCCGAGACCGTTGAGTTCATCCGCAACCCGCCACTGCATCCGCTGCTGCGCCCCGGCTACCGGATCATCTTCGCCGGCGCCGTCTACAGCCTTGAGCCGAAGTACCGCCGCATGCTGGGGCTCCAGGTCCCCCGGCTGGGGCCGTTCCCGCTCCCCGTGAGGCTGGCAACGAAGGTGACTCTCGGCGTCGTACATCTTGCCCTTGGACGCGGGCCTGGACCCAGCGAACAAGCGGCCCGGGAGCGCCTCCACCGCCTGGGCTACGCGGGCACGTGACCTGGCCGCCGGGCTGGGCAGCTGGGCTCCAGCCATGGGTCATCGCCTGGCTGGAGGACAGCAAAAACCCGGCCCTGACGAGGTCAGAACCGGGTTTTTGGCTGGCGGAGAATGGGGGATTTGAACCCCCGAGGGCGTTAACCCAACACGCGTTCCAGGCGTGCGCCATAGGCCGCTAGGCGAATTCTCCAGCTGCTTTCGAATCAAAAGCAGATACTAGACTACCTGAACATTCCGGCATCGCCCAATTGGCCCGTCGGACTGTTACCGCACGCGGCAATCCGGGCTCCAGCTGGCCCGTTAACGTAAAAATGGACGCCCCCAATGCGCCCATTCCTCCGATACACCGTTGAGCTGCCGGGTCCGGCCCTCCAGCCAGGCCCCGCAGCTCACAACCTTGAGATTGCCCCAATCGGTGTACATATCCATGATCGGCCCTACCCGCCGGATAAGCAATGAAAATCGCTGCCCATTAGCCTGCCTTCTTGGCAGGATGAGGCCATGACACAGCTGCACGCCCTGGTGGTTTACGTTCCGGAGACACACACGGAGCCGCTGCTCGCGGCAATCGGGGACGCCGGCGCGGGCAGGATCGGGAACTATTCGCACTGCACATTCACCTCCCCCGGCACCGGGCGCTTCACTCCGTCGCCTGGCGCCGAGCCGTTCATCGGGGCCGTCTGTGCGGTCGAACGCGTGCCGGAAACCCGGGTGGAGTGCGTTGTGGAGGAAGAGATGCTCGACGCCGTTGTGCTGGCCCTGCGCGCGGCGCACCCTTACGAGGAGCCCGCATTCATGACCTGGCCGGTGGACGGCTGGCGACGCTAGCTGGCGTCCGGGCCTTTGAACCCGCTTTCGCCTTTGCGCCAGCTTTCGCGGCCGTGGCCCGCTTGAGCGGTGCGGGCCAGCACCGCTCAAGCGGGTCCGGGCAGCTCATCAGGAAATTCCGGGCCGCGAGTGGGCACCCGGCCGGGCCACGGCCGGCCGCAGTCCGGGCCGTCCGGACCTTCCTGAATCTTCGGGTAAACTTGTCTGCGGCCCCTCATGTGGCGTCATCCTGTTGAACTCCCCCAGGACCGGAAGGTAGCAAGGGTAAACGGGCTCTGGCGGGTGCATGGGGGGTCTTTACTATTTCCCCACAGGGCGGCCGTCCGCGAGGGATCCTGATTGTCTGCCCGGATTGGTAGGGTTTTCTCGTGACTGTTACTACCACCGCCCTTTACCGCAGATACCGCCCGGACTCCTTCGCTGACGTTATCGGGCAGGAACATGTCACCGAGCCGCTGATGACGGCACTGCGGAAAAACCGTGTCAACCACGCCTATCTCTTCTCCGGCCCACGCGGTTGCGGAAAGACCACCTCCGCCCGCATCCTGGCCCGCTGCCTCAACTGCGCCCAAGGCCCCACAGATACGCCCTGCGGTACGTGCCCCAGCTGCATTGAACTGGCCCGCGGCGGCTCAGGCTCCCTGGACGTCATCGAGATCGACGCCGCCAGCCATGGCGGTGTCGACGACGCCCGCGACCTCCGCGAGCGCGCAACGTACGCTCCGGTCCGCGACCGCTACAAGATCTTCATCATCGATGAGGCCCACATGGTCACCTCTGCCGGGTTCAACGCCCTGCTGAAGATCGTTGAAGAGCCGCCGGAGCACATCAAGTTCATCTTCGCCACCACGGAGCCGGACAAGGTCATCGGCACCATCCGCTCCCGCACGCACCACTACCCTTTCCGGCTTGTCCCGCCGGAGCCGCTGATGGCGTACCTGGAGCTGCTCTGCAACCAGGAAAACGTTCCCGTGGCTCCCGGCGTTCTATCGCTGGTGGTCCGGGCCGGCGGCGGCTCCGTCCGCGATTCCCTGTCCGTGCTGGACCAACTGATGGCCGGAGCCGGACCCAACGGCCTCGACTACGAACTTGCCGTAGCCCTCCTCGGCTACACCCACGCATCGTTGCTGGATGACGTCGTGGAAGCTGTGGCCGCCTCAGATGCCGCCACCGTTTTCCGGGCTGTGGACCGCGTGGTGCAGACCGGCCACGATCCCCGCCGCTTCGTCGAGGACCTGCTGGAACGCTTCCGCGACCTCATCATCGTCCAGGCCATGCCCGAAAGCGCCCAGGTCATCCTCCGCGGCATGCCTGCGGACCAGATCGCCCGGCTCCAGAACCAGGCGCACAACCTCGGGGCTTCCGAACTCTCCCGCGCCGCTGATGTCACCAACACTGCGCTGACCGAGATGACCGGCGCCACGTCTCCGCGCCTGCACCTTGAGCTTCTCTGCGCCCGCATCCTGCTCCCCAGTTCGGAACAGACGGAACGCGGCATCGCTGCGCGGATCGACCGCGTGGAGCGGCGCCTGAATTACGCCGGGAACGACGTCGGCGCTCCCGCTCCGGCTGGTGCTGCGGTTTCGGCTGGACCCGCTGCGGTTTCCGCGGTGCCGACAGCGGCAACTCCGGCTCCTGCTGCACCTGTTTCCGTACCAGCAGCTTCCGCGCCGGCTCCTGCTGCACCCGTTTCCATACAACCAGTTTCTGCGCCAGCCGTTTCTGAGGCGCCCGCTGCGGCGCCGGTTGCTGCGCAGCTGCCTTCAGGGTCAGCGGCTGCCGGTCCCGGGTCGGCCCGGCCACAGGTATCCGGAGCCGAACAGACCAGGCCGTCGCTGACGCCGCCCAGGGTCAGCACCAACGACTGGCCGGTTGACGAGTCCACAGGCAGGCGGCCCGCTCCCACACCGCAGGCATCCGGTCAGCCCACCCGAGAGACCGGGGCAGACGCCCCCCGCGCAGTTTCCCCGGCTACCCCGCCGGCAAGCACCGACGCTGTCACGGCTCCTGCCACCGCTGCACCTGCCCCGGCTGCGCCCGCTTCGGTTGGCCATGCCCCTGCCACTGCCGCACCGACCGGTGCGACAGGAACTGGCGCGGCAAGCACTGGGGCCGCCGGGACAGGCGACGTCGAAGTCCTGCGCCGTGCCTGGCCGGAAGTTCTGCAGACACTCTCCAAGATCAAGCGCAGCACGTGGGCCCTGGTTGAGCCGAACGCCCAGGTGGGTGCATTTGACGGCCAGGTCCTGACACTGTCGTTCAGCACTACCGGGTTGGCTGGCGCCTTCGGCCGGGCTGATCACGCTGAAAACCTGCGGCAGGCGATCCACAAAACAGTGGGCATCGACTGCCAGATCACCGCAGTCGCCGGTGGCACCAACAGGGCAGCGAGCGCTGAGCCAAACCCAAAAGCTCCCGCTAGTCCGGATGCCAGCCCGGAAGCTCCGGCCAGTTCAGCCGATGTCGCGTGGGGCCTGGCCCCTGCCAGCGCCGTTTCCACGCCTGACGTCCTGGCCACCGCGCCGGCACCTTCGCCAGCCCCCTCCTCCGCGACGCGTGCTCCCGAACCGGCCGTGCCTCCTGCCACTGCTGCACCTGCACCGACTGCAGGCGCGGCAGCTATTGCGGAAACTGTCCAGCACACTGGCGACGTCAGCGCGTCGGCAGCCACTGAGGCCGCCCAGGTACCAGCCGCCCAGGGACAGCCGGTACCAGCTGAGCCGGATGCCACCGCCGGTTCGTATGCCTACTCCGATGACGACTGGGGTCCCCCGCGCGACGAAGATGCTCCGCCGCTGGACGAGGAACCACCCATGGACTGGGATCCCTCGGCTGCGGCTGCCCCACGCCTGTCGCCTTCACAGCCTGAGCCTTCAGCGGCCGCACCCGCCAAGCGGCCCGTTCGAGGTGCTTCAAAGGCTGCAGCAGCAAAGACCTCCCCAGCTAGCAGGTCCTCCGGTGCGGCATCGGCCGCTCCTTCACAACCCGATCCGGCACTGGACCCGTGGGGCCGGGCCGTCGAGCAGGCGCCGGGCGTATGGGTGGTTGGCACCGAGCCCAATGTTGGCAAAAGCCTGAACACGTCCGTCCCGGAAGAGGCCACGGCAACCGCTCCTGCGCCCAGCTACGAGCCGGCCACCGCCCAGGTCCCCAAGACGTCAGCTGTCGTCAGCCAGTCCGATGCCGACGCCAGCTGGGGCTTGCCGCCCGTAGCCCCCACCGCAACCACCGAAATCCCCGCACTATATTCAGCAGCACAACATTCAGCTGCACCGCAGAGCTCCGCGCCAGAGACCCCCGCACTACAAGGCCCCGCACCAGAATCCGCGGCGCCCAACAACCCGGCGCCAGCCAGCCAAGCCCCGGCAGTCCCGCCAGTGGAAGCAGCCGTTCCCGAACCGGCTGAAGTTCGTGAGTACGCCATGGCATCGACTGCTCCGGCTGCCGCACCCCTGCAGCCGGCACCGGCGACATCCGAGTCCGCTGCTGCCGCCCGGCAGAGTCTTTACCAGCGCCTGTCCAACAGCCCCGAGGCCGAAGCCGGGCGTGCCAAGGCGCCGGCCAGGGCTGCCGCCGCAACCTACGTCCAGGACATACCGAGCGCGGACGATGAAACCATCGAGGAATCCGGTGTCTTTGGACGCGCCGCCGTCGAGCGTATTCTGGGCGGGAAGCTGATCGAGGAGCGGTCCCCGGACGGAAGCCCCATCGTTGCGAGGTTCTAGGCACCTGGCGCACGTACTCCCGCAACTCCATTCACTACCCAAGCCAAGCCAAAAGAGGAAAACGTGTACGAAGGTGCAGTCCAGGAGCTGATCGACGAGCTCGGACGGCTTCCCGGTGTTGGTCCCAAATCCGCCCAGCGGCTTGCCTTCCACATCCTCGAAGCGGACCCGCAGGACATGAAGCGACTCGTGGAAGCCATCACCATGGTCAAGGAACGCGTGAAGTTCTGCACTGTATGCGGCAACGTCACCGAGCAGGAACTGTGCAACATCTGCCGGGATCCCCGGCGCGACCCGTCAGTCATTTGTGTAGTGGAGGAGTCCAAGGACGTCCTCGCCGTGGAGCGCACCCGGTCCTTCCGCGGCCGCTATCACGTGCTGGGCGGAGCCATCAACCCCATTGCCGGCGTTGGGCCCGAGCAGCTGCGGATCCGGGAACTCCTGACCCGGCTGAACGACGGCGCCATCCAGGAAGTCATTATCGCCACCGACCCCAACCTCGAAGGCGAAGCAACGGCCACGTACCTGGCCCGGATGCTGAAGACAATCGGCATCGTGGTGACCCGTCTGGCCTCCGGGCTGCCTGTGGGCGGCGATCTTGAGTACGCCGACGAGGTCACCCTCGGGCGTGCATTCGAAGGCCGGCGCAACGCCCTGACCTGAGCGGACCTGCCCCTGACCTGGTCAGGCCGACAGGCTAAGGCAGACAGGCTAAGGAAGACCGGCGCCCCGACCCGGCCTGGCCCAGCCCGGCCTGGCCTGGCCTGGGTTCAGGGGGCCGGGCTGAGCCGTCGTCGGGCACACCGGCTTAGGCGATGCGGGTTCCGCGTGCCAGCCTGTGTGCCGGGGTGCGCAGCGAGCGCCAGCCCAGCCACATCAGCAGCCCGGCAAGCAGCAGCTGCAGGCCGAGCCCCAGCGGCCACAAGGGAGTGGACTGTGCCAGGTACTGCGGCTTGGCCTCCCCGTTGGCGCAGGGGTAGGTGCCCTCCGGACCGGCCATGGCGTAGCGTGCACCCTGGCTGATGGATTCGATGGCCCCCACCGGTGACGACATTCCGAGGCCACTGTTGACGCGGACCGTGTAGGGGATGGCATCGGCCACCACCACGTAAGGGTTCATGGCCAGCATCCACGCCACCCTTTCGGTGCGAACTGCTGGCTGGGCACGCAGCGGTCCGGAGCAGGTGTACTCCGGTTCCTGCGGCGCTGTTTCGTCGGGTACCGGCCGCAGCGGTTCGTAGTTGCGGTACTGCGCCTGGTTGGCCATGACGGTGCCCTGCGAGAGCCCGGTGCCCAGGCCGAAGGCAATCAGGGAACCGAAAACCAGCCCGGCCACGGCAAGGTACGTGACGACAATCGAGAACAGCGGACGCCCCGCCAGCGCGGAAATTCCGACGCCGATGGCACAGACCACACCCACCTCAACCGCGAGCATCAGGAGGGCCACGATGACATGGCCGGGCGTCATGCCGCCAAGGGCCACTCCGATGACCAGGAACGGCGTGCTGGCAACCAGGAAGGCCAGGGCGGCGGCCCACGCGGCGAAGAACTTGCCCCACAGGATCTGGCCGGGACGGAGCAGGGTCACCTGAAGGATGGCCAGGGTCCCGCCGGCGCGGTCGCCGTTGACGGCATTGGCAGACAGTGCGGGCGCCACCAGCAATGCGAAGAGGAGGACAAAGGCCAGGACCACTTCGAAGATCATGGACCCCGGACCGGTGTCGGGCGGCAGAAAGTTGGAATAGGCGCGCTGGGCTTCGCGCTGGGCGTTCCAGCTGGCCCAGGTCAGCCAGGTCACCAGGCCCGTCAGGATGAACCAGATGGCCAGCATGATGTACCAGCCGCGGGACCGGAGCCGCTGCTTGAGTTCCAGGACCACCACATCCCGGATGCCGGCAAGGTAGCCGGCACCAAAGCCGGAAGCCGGCGGGCGCTGCGTTTGTTCTGTCAGCTGGCTCATCGCCGCTCCCCCTCAAGGTTCATGTAAGTCTCTTCCAGGGCACCCGAGGCGGGGGCAAAGGAGCTGACCCCGACGCCGGCCAGCACCAGGTCGCGCAGGAGGCGGGCGGCGTCGTCGTCGTTCAGCAACACCAGGCTGACGGCCGGCCGGCGGCCGTCCTCAACCCGGAACGTCAGGCCCAAGTCCGTGAGTTTGGCGGCGAGCGCTGCGCCGTCGGTTGCCGAGATGGCGTAGCGCCTGCCGGAGGCGGCAGCCGCGTCCGTGGTCTGGTGCCGGACCGTCCTCCCGCGGTTGACGAACACCGCTGCGTCCGCAATTTCGTCCAGCTCGCTGAGCACGTGGGAGGAGACAACGATGGACTTCCCCTCCGCCGCAAGCTGCCGCAGCATCACGCGCAGCTCCACCCGCGATCCCGGGTCCAGGCCCGACGCCGGCTCATCGAGCAGCAGCACGGACGGATCGTGTATCAGTGCGCGGGCCAGGCTGAGGCGCTGCTGCTGCCCCCGGGACAGGACACGGGCCGGCTGGTCTGCAAGGTCACTCAGGCGGACCCGGTCCAGCATCTCTGTAACGCGCTGCGGGATTCCGGCCTTGGGCAGCCGGTAGAAACGGGCTATCTGGGTGAGGATCTCACGGGCGGTCAGGGACTCCCACACGCCCAGGGTATCCGGCATCCAGCCAATCCTTTTCCGCACTTCCGCGCGGTGGTGCTGCGGATCCAGCACATCCATCGTGACAGTGCCGGAATCCGGCGCCAGCAGTGAAGCCAGCATGAGCAACAGCGTGGTTTTACCGGCACCGTTCGGGCCGATCAGTGCGGTGACTTTTCCCGCCGGAGCATGGAAATCCATGTGCTCGACGGCGTGCACCTGCCCGAAGCTGCGGCTCACCGCGGTGGCGCTGATGCCGTCCTGGCGCGGGCTTTCCGGCTGGGCCGGAATGCCTATTCTGTCATTTCCCGAGCACCTGTCCCCCAAAGCCGTTCATGCATACTGACTATATGAGCCTACGCCTGAGCCGACGGGCGCAGTATCCGCCGGAAGGCTGAGATTTGGACACAATTCCGCGTCCGGCCACAGGCGGCGATAAACTGGGCTGACACGTCACGCCGTCCAGCCGCAAGGCCGTGCCTGACCTCCAGAACTCCGATTGATCCAGTGAAGGTACGCGCATGAGTACGCCCACTTCCGAAGTGCACACAGCAACGCAGCCACAGGAGCTGCCCGAAGGCACTGCCGTGACCAAACAGCTGATTGTGCAGAAGTTCGGCGGCTCTTCCGTGTCGGATGCCGAGGGAGTCAGGCGCGTCGCCAAGCGCGTGGTCGACGCGCAGCGGGCCGGCAACGAAGTGGTGGTGGTCGTTTCGGCCATGGGCGACACCACCGACGAACTGCTGGACCTCGCCGCCCAGGTGACAGACTCCGCCCCCGCCCGCGAGATGGACATGCTCCTCTCCGCCGGTGAGCGCATCTCCATGGCCCTGCTCGCCATGGCCATCAACAAGTTCGGCGCCTCGGCGCAGTCCTTCACCGGCTCCCAGGCCGGCATGATCACCGACGGCATCCATGGCAAGGCTCGAATCATCGACGTCGATCCGCACCGCATCCGTACGGCCCTGGACAAGGGGCACATCGCGATCGTGGCCGGCTTCCAGGGCATGAGCCGCAGCACCAACGAGATCACCACCCTGGGCCGCGGCGGCTCGGACACCACCGCCGTCGCGCTTGCGGCCGCACTCGACGCCGATGTCTGCGAGATCTACACAGACGTTGACGGCATCTATACGGCTGACCCCCGAGTGGTGCCTTCCGCCCAGAAAATCGACACCATCTCCAGCGAGGAAATGCTGGAACTCGCGGCGTCCGGTGCGAAGATCCTGCACCTGCGCTGCGTTGAATATGCGCGCCGGTTCGGTGTGCCGTTGCATGTCCGGTCCTCATTCAGCCAGAACGAAGGCACCTGGGTCATCCCCAGCGCCGAAGACAAGATCACCACTCAAGAGGGAGTTGCCTTGGAGCAGCCAATCATCTCCGGCGTTGCACACGACCGTTCCGAAGCCAAGGTCACTGTGGTGGGTGTCCCGGACATCCCCGGCAAGGCGGCCGCGATCTTCCAGGTCATTGCCGACGCCCACTCGAACATCGACATGATCGTGCAGAACGTTTCCACGCACGGCACGGGCCGGACGGATATTTCCTTCACGCTCCCCATCGTCGAAGGCGCGGAGGCCCTGGAAGCGCTCAAGGCCGCGCAGCCGGACATCGGGTTCGAGAACATCGAATACAACGAGCAGATCGGCAAACTGTCCCTGATCGGGGCCGGCATGCGGTCACACCCGGGCGTCTCCGCGACGTTCTTCAAGGCCCTGTCCGACGCCGGGATCAACATCAACATGATCTCCACCTCGGAAATCCGGATCTCCGTGGTGACACACGCCGATCTCCTCGATGACGCCGTCCGGGCAATCCACAAAGCCTTCGACCTGGACAGCGAGGACGAGGCAACCGTCTACGGCGGCACCGGGCGCTAGGCCGCTCTTAGAAAGCAACGAGGGCCCACGCCCCGCAGGGTTCCCTGGCCGAGCTTGCGAGGCTAGGGCGCGGGCGGGGAGGGTCACTTCCGGCCCGATAAACGAAGGTTATCGGGCCGGAAGTGACCCCGCGTTGCTTTTGTTTCAGCCCTGTTTGTCCAATTCTTCGCGGCGCACGGCGTAGTGATGACCTTCGGAATCGGTTTCCACCACGAAGTGGGAAAGATCCTCGTCAGAGGCCTGCTCGAACTCATCATGCTTGTGGACCACGGGCGAATCCGTGTCCAGACGCGTTGCCGGCCCGAAGACAAAGCGGAGCCTGTCAGTCGCGTGCATAAAACCGGTGAGCGCATGTCCCATTGTTTCCACCCCCCTTCCCGCGTTGCGGGCGAAAGAGCCACTGCCTCCTTGTGGAGTCAGTGCCCTTATTTTACGCCCGCCGCCCGAAAATTGGTCTGGTGAGGTTGGGCATGGTGGGGAGGCCGGGGAGCGTCAGCGGAGGGACTGGTCGTCCGGGTTCCTGGGCACAACATAGGTGCTGCCGTCCGGGCGGGTGACCGTTTCCCATTGCTGGGTTTCCCGCTCGCGCTGAACCAGGAGTGCCCGGTTCTCTTCGGTCATGTCATGCACCAGGGAACTGCGGTTGGCCGGGCCGAAAATCGCCCTGAGCTTGCCGGTTGCGCGCATGAACCGCTGGGATGCGTTGCCCTTATCGCCTGACTTGCCTTTGCCCATGAAAGTGACCTCTTCGATAGAACACAATTACCCGCTCCAGTGTACGCTAACAATTAGTGCACTAACTATTGGAGGAAATGTTATGACGGTACTGGCCGGCGCTGCGCGGCAGCAGGACGATGACCTCCTCTTGGAGCAACAGCTCTGTTTTGCCCTCACCGTGGCATCCAGAAGCGTGGTGGGCGCCTACAAGCCCGTCCTCGAAAAGCTCGGACTCACCCACCCGCAGTACCTTGTGATGCTGTGCCTGTGGGAGTCAGCACCCCGCACCCTGCGCAGCATCAGTGAAGCCCTGGCGCAGGCCCCGGCCACCATCTCACCGCTACTTCGGCGTCTGGAGGAGGCCGGCTTTGTCACCCGCCAGCGGGTGGACGGAAACGAACGCACCCTTGCCGTGGGCCTGACCCCGGCCGGCGCCGCGCTGCGTCAGCAGGCCATTGCTGTCCCGGGCACCATGATGGAACGCCTGGGGCTGACCCGTGAGCAGGTGGGCGCGCTGCACAAATCCATGATGGGGCTCATCGCCGCCTCCGCCGGATCCAACGGGCAACCCGCCGGGGAATAAATGCGGCAAGGCGTAAAATGGCAGCAACCTAGGAGGGTCCATGCGTTTGCGAACAGTACGGCCATTGCTGGCGGTCCTCGCCATTGCCGGGCTCGCCGCTTGTACGGGCACGCCTGACGGGACCGGGACTTCATCCGCCAGCCCCACAGCCAGCCCCACAACCAGCTCCTCCGCCAGCCCGGGCGCCTCCGGCTCCCCCGCTCCGGACACCGAGATTACCGTCCCTGCGCCGTCCCCTTCAGCACCCCCGGCCCCGACGGCAGGCCCCGGCGCCGGCAACGCCGAGCTTGCCATCATGGTCAGGCCCTCTCCCACCGAAGCGGCAGTGAACTACACGCTGGTCTGCCGCGGCGGCCTCCCCACGGCTGAGAGCAAGCACCCCAGGCCGGAGGCTGCGTGCGCTGCCCTCAAGAACAACGCTGCGCTCCTCAGCCCGGCCCCCAAGAGCAAAGACGTGGCCTGCACCGAACAATACGGCGGCCCGCAGACCGCCACGGTCACCGGGATTGTGGACGATACTCCCGTGGATGCCACGTTCGCGCGCACCAACGGCTGCGAAATCGGTGCCTGGAACGCAGCCCAGGACGTCCTGGGTGCCAGCGGTGGAGCAACGTAGCCTGCTGACGGCCGAGGCCTGGCGTGCCCGCGAAGAAGCGCACGCCCAACGCGTCCGCCGTTACTCGGATCCCTACCTTGCCCGCCGCTCGGCAGGTAGGAAGCACCCGGTGGAGGACTTTCTTTTCACTTACTACACCCAGAAGCCTGGCCAGCTGCTGCGCTGGCACCCGGGAGCCGGCGTCGTACTGACCGCGGAAGCGGCGTCCGCCCGCATGGGCTGGAAGCACTACAAAACGCTCGACGACGGCGAACTCGCCTCCCTTGGGCTGCCGCCAGGAACCCCTGCCGTGACCTTTGACCGCGCCCGGTTCCTGGCCGACCGGCAGGAGGCGGTGGCCTTCGCGGACATCATTCTTCGCGGCACCGCTGCCCGGCCCGCGCAGTTCGGCTGCTTCGGGCTGCACGAATGGGCCATGGTCTACCGACAGGACAAATTCGACCTGCGCCATGAATACCTGCAACTGAGGCTGGGTTCGGCCGGCACGGACAAAGTGGTGGAGGACAACAGGATACGGTGCTCACACTTCGACGCCTTCCGCTTTTACACGCCCGACGCGATTGCGCTGAACGAACTGGCGCCCAGCCGCGAAAACCAGCGGCACATGGAACAGCCGGGCTGCCTGCACGCCAACATGGACCTCTACAAGTGGGCGTACAAACTGCTGCCCGCGCTTCCCAGCGAACTGGTCATGGATTGCTTCGAACTGTCCTGGCGGATCCGGGCCATGGACATGCAGGCCTCCCCCTACGACCTCGCGGAGTGGGGTTACCCGCCCATTCGGATCGAAACCGCGGAAGGCAAAGCGGCCTACGTTGAGCATCAGCGCGCCTTCGCCGGTGAGGCTACTGGGCTCCGAGGTCGCCTGGCGCAGGCCTTGGCACCGCTTCGAACTGCGGGGACCGTATGAAGGACCTCGAGCTGACCATCAGGGTCACGGAAGACCCCGACTCCCCCGAGTACGAGTTCCGGCTGATAGTCCGCGATGGCCGCCCTGCTGACGGTTGTACCGTGCCCGATTCCGCAGCAGCGTTGTCAGCGATGGAACGCTTCGGTGAGGACATCTTCTTTCCCAAACCGGCCCCCCCGAAACTCTGCACGCAGCAATACGGCGGGCCGCAGGTGGCCGTTGTGACCGGCTCCATCAACGGCCGTCCCGTCAGTGTGACTTTCCGGCGAACCGATGGCTGTGAAATCTCCCGCTGGCGCGCCATGGCTCCCCTGTTCGGCGGGACAACTGGTTCCCGCGGCGAAATCTGACCATCGGCGGCAGCCTCCGCAAAACGGGAACGCCGCCGGAACCAAGCGGTCCGGCGGCGTTCCCATGCTGTTGCTGAAGGGCTAGAGATCCATATTGCGGTTTCCGGAGAACTCCGGGACCTCCTGCTTCTTCTTTTCCTTTTCGACCTTGTCCTTCTTGTCGTTGGCAGGGTCATCGGCAGTTTCATCAGCAGGGACCACCAAAGCACTGCCTGGTGTGACAACCACAGATACGAAGGTGGGCGCGCTCGAACCCGCGAACGTCACTCGGCCGATATACGAGCCTTCAGCGAGGTCCTTCCACTGGAGCTTCAGAATGCCCGACTGGCCGTTCCCGAGCCGCAGCGGATTGGGGGTCACAGTGGCATTTCCCACGTTGGCTCCCAACACCGCAGCGTCCACGGACGCCTTCGTGGGCTGCCCATTGGGGCTTGCGTAGAGGTTCACAAAAATCGTGTACACGCCCGGAGCCGGGTTCGGAACCGAAATTGATTCACTGGCAGAGGCCGTCTGGGCCAGCAGGGCCTGGCCCGCCGGGTTGAAGACCACCATGTCGAAGTCGGCGGCCTCGTCCGAGGAAAAGACGGAGAACTTTGCCAACGGCGATCCTGCCGGAACGGTGACCTCCTTGGCGAAGTTGGACGCGTCCGTTTCCAGGGCCAGCGGCCCTGGCACCAGTTCGATGGCCGAGGAGTCAGCCTTGGACAGTCCGTCCAAAGTAATCTTCACAGGCGCGTTGGTGCCCGAAACCACCGGAATGTCGCCCTGCCCCTGGCCTCCTTCCGAGGTAAACGCCAGGTTTGCCGGTGCCACCACTGACTGCGGGCGGACGGCCACCGGCGATGCCACGTTCTTGCCGGCACCCTGCCAGATGAGGTTGCCCATGGCAAACTGCCCCAGGGCAGCGCTGGTGTTCTCGAACTTGACCTTGAAGGTGCGCTTCTCGCCGGCAGCATTGAAGCTAAGGATCGACGGCGTGACCGTCACCTTGACGCCAGGAACGCTGGCCTTGGCCCGGTAAACGCCTGGGGTCAGCGCGGTGACAGTCCGCGTGACCTCTGTCTTGCCGGTGAGTGCCCCCAGCGCGAACGAGGCAACATTCATATCCCGCGGTGCGGTTGTTCCGAGACCCCGGATGCCCATGTCCAGGCCCGTTCCCTGAATGAACTTCAGGTAGTCGTCCTCGGAATTGTCGTAGACGAGGCCGGGATCCAGGACCCGCGCAATGTCCACGTGGCCAGCGCCGGTTGCGAACACGTCACCGTTCCGGCTGCCGTCTGCGTTCTTGATATCAGCTGCCGTGGTCATCATGGCTGACTTGACGGTGGCCGGAGACCATGTGGGGTTCTTGGCCAGGATCAAGGCGCCAAATCCGGCCACGTGCGGCGCGGCCATGGACGTCCCGGACATCATGCCGAACTGGTCGCCGCCGGAACCGATGGGCGAAACGCCTGCCAGCACTGCCACACCCGGCGCCGCCACGTCAGGCTTGAGCAGGTCTGAGCCGGCGGCAAGCAGCGGGCCCCGGGAGGAGAACCCGGCGATCTGAGGCTGAGGCGCGGCCGGAAGGCCGGTGGTGTCCGTGTTTACCAGGGAGACCTTGATGCCGGGGTTGGCGATGATCTTGTCCTTGATCTGCTGCGTGGCTGGCGGGTTCACGTGCACTGTCGGGACTGCATGGCGGTCAAGGTCCTCGGAGGAGGTGGTTACGTTGACCAGAATCATGCCGATGCCGCCGGCGCGCTGCACCTCGGCGCTCTTGGCTACGCGGTCCACCACCCCGCGGTCGCAGACAACAATCTTCCCTGTCACCTTGGCGGGATCCAGCGCCTTGGGTGCGCACAGTTCCGGGTTTGCTGCGCCGGCGGCTGCGGCACTTGCCGCCAGCACAACGTTGCTCGCAGGAACGGGAGCGGACATAAGACTGGCGCCGCGGTACTTGCTGCCGTCCTCAAATTCGACGGTTCCCTGCAACTCCGTGGAGAAGGAGCTCGCGGCCACTGTGGTCAGCCACGGAGCGCCGTGGTTTACGGTGCTTGCCGTGGGTCCCGAGTTTCCGGCGGATGCGGCAACAAAGATTCCCGTGGACGCCGCGGAAAGGAAAGCCAGGGAAACCGGGTCCGTGGTGGTTGAGGTGCTGCCGGAGATGGAGTAGTTGAGCACATCCACGCCGTCCAGGATGGCTTGATTGATCGCGGCCACGGAGGCGGAGCTGTAGCACCCTCCTGTGGCTGGGTTGTCGTCCTCCCAGCAGACCTTGTAGACGGAGATCTTAGCCGCCGGCGCAACGCCGCTGGTGATGCCCATATCGGTTGCACCAAGGTTGGCCCGGACGTTCGCGTTGCCCGCGGCAGTGCTGGCGGTGTGCGTCCCGTGGCTTCCCACATCCACAGGCGAAATCAGTTCTTCGGGCGCGCGGTTCTCCGGCGCCACGTACGCCATGAAGTCGTCAGCGAAGTAGCGGGCACTCAGTACTTTGGAGTTGCAGGCGCTGCCGTCAAACGCAGCCCCGGTCCCCTGCCCCTTCTGGCACTCACCAACGAAGGTGTCGCCGTCGGACTTGAGCATGGCGATATTGCCGTCTGCGGTGCGGTACGGGGCGCCCATCTGGGCCTGGCCGGCGAGGGGTTGCACGTCGTCCCCGGCGAAGAACGGGTTGGAGGGTGTGTAGCCGGAGTCAATAACGCCCACTACGACGCCTTTGCCGGCATTCTCCTGCCCGCCGAAGGCAGTCTTCCAGATGCCATTTTCACCGCTGAGCCCAAGGAAGTCTGTAGTGGAGTAATCCGGCGCGTTCTCCGTGTCCGGTGCCACCATGAGGACGGCCGGGTCCTTGGCGAGCTTAGCGGCCTGGTCGGCGGTCAAATCGGCCGAGAACCCGTTGATGGCAGCCGTGTACTGGCGCTTGATCCGGACGCTTTCGGACCCGGCCACAGCGTTCTGCCTGCCCTCAAGGTGCGCCCGGTACTGCTGGACTTCCGGCCGGTCGGCGTCAAGCTTGCTGCCCTTCTGGGGCTTCGTCGCTGCGAGTCCGGGAGTCCCGCCGTCGTAGGTGGCCGCCGGCTTCTCGGCCAGGACCACAATGTAGCGGCCGGCGGGGTAGTCGCCGGGGTTGATCTTCTTTGAGGCAACTGCCGTGTTTGCTTCAGCGGGCGCCGCGGTAGCGGGGCTCATCGCCATCGAAGAAAGGAGCAGCGGCAAGCCCACGGCCAATGCCGCTGCTTTCCGGAGTCCCCCGCCCCGAATGGGGCTTTTTCCAGTTGATTTCACGAGCGACTACACCTTTCACGAGGAACGGCCGGCCACGTTGCCGGTCTGGAGCAGCTGGGAACGGCACACGACATTACAGATTTTGTAATGCTGTGACCAGCCGTTACAAACAGTACAGACTGAGAGCTGAATATGACATAGGACACATCAGGTGTATACGTCAATCATGCAGCTACAAGGCGGGGCCGGGAAGGCACAAAAGAAAGACCCCGACGCGGGCCGGACTTTGGAAATGTCCAGCTCCGCGCGGAGGTCTTCTTTGGTGCTAGGAAATCACCTGGCTCAACCCTTGGGCGTTACCTGCAGGCGGTCGAAGGAGACCTGCTTGCCGTCCTTGTCCAGCACCACCACGCCGTCGCGGCCGCTCTGCACACCTGAGGGCAGGATGAACTACACCGTGTTGTCGGTGGTGGGGAAAATCCAGCCGATCCGGTAGCTCTTCTTGTTCAGGTACACGTAGTACCACTGGCCGTAGTCGAAACCCTCCAGGGTCACCTTCTGGCCGTTGCGGTACTTGTCCTGCGTGCCGAGGTCGAACGGAGCCGCCTGTTCCTCGAGGTCCTGGACGGCGAGGACAGGGACCGTCTCGGGCTGCGACGGCTGGAGAGCCAGCACCGGCACGTGCAGCGGGCACAAAAACGGGCGCCCCCGCTCAGGGACGCCCGGTTGAGGCTTGGGCAAAGACTTGAGGCGTGGATAAGGAGTGGGCGCCTACTGCCTGGGCGTCCGAACCACGTCACTGATCCACTGGCGGGTCTTTTCGTCCACGGGGCCGGCCACGCGCGTTTCCCGGGCAGCCCGGTCCGCCTTGATCTTCTGCATAACCATCCGGCCCAACCCGGCAAAAACGGCCACGGCCATCATCGGCAACAGCAGAGATTTCGATTTTTCAGCCATGCGGTAATCCTAGTGACGCTTGCTCCACGAGGCCATAGCCGCCGTCGTCCTCCACCTCCCGAAAGCCCGCCCCGCCGCGATGACTGTGGCCGATCCCACCGAATACAGGGTGCGGCGCTCGGCCCGGTAGAATGGCCTAGCAAGCTCGCGGAGCGCCCGTCCACACTGTTCGAAAAAGAACGTCCCCAGCATCCCGGAACGGCGTAAGACGGCGTGACTCCGCTGCGCCCTTACCCAATGCTCACGCACAGGAGTTGCCGGATGCCCCGGATCGTTGTTGACGTCATGCCCAAGCCCGAGATTCTGGACCCGCAGGGGAAGGCCATCGTGGGTGCACTCCCCCGTCTGGGCTTCACCAGCTTTAGCTCTGTCCGCCAGGGCAAGCGCTTTGAACTGACGGTTGAGGGCGAGGTGACCGACGCAATCCTGGCCCAGGCCCGCGAAGCCGCCGAGACCCTGCTGTCCAACCCCGTTATCGAAGACGTCGTCAACGTCGAGGTCGTCGAGGCCTGAGATGACTGAACTTCCCTTGATCGGCGAGGCAATCGCCGTCGCCGCCGAGCCCCGGCTCGCCGGTGCCCGGATCGGCGTTGTAACGTTCCCAGGCACCCTTGACGACCGCGACGCCGCCCGTGCAGTCCGGCTCGCCGGCGGCACTGCAGTGCCGCTCTGGCACGCGGACACCACCCTGGGTGACGTGGACGCCGTCGTGATCCCCGGCGGTTTCTCCTACGGCGACTACCTCCGCGCCGGTGCCATTGCCCGCTTCGCGCCGCTGATGTCCAAAATCATCGACGCCGCCAACTCCGATGCCAAGCTGCCCGTGCTGGGCATCTGCAACGGCTTCCAGATCCTGACCGAGTCGCACCTGCTGCCCGGCTCCATGATCAAGAACGACCACCTGAAGTTCATGTGCCGCGACCAGGTCCTGCGAGTGGAAAACAGCAACACCGCCTGGACCCTCGACTACACGGCCGGCCAGGAAATCACGGTTCCGCTGAAGAACCAGGACGGCCAGTACATCGCGGACGACAAGGTCCTGGACGCGCTCGAGGCTGAAGGCCGCGTGGTGTTCCGCTACGTGGGCTTCAACCCCAACGGCTCGCGCCGCGACATCGCCGGCATCTCCAACGCCGCCGGCAACGTGGTGGGCCTGATGCCGCACCCCGAGCACGCGGTGGAAGTTGGCTTCGGCCCCGAATCCCTGGACGGGATCGGCGGGTCCGACACCGACGGCCTGGGTTTCTTCACCTCCGTACTGAACAAGATTGTGGGAGGCAACAAATGACCGAGATCAATTCGGTGGTCGAGCCTATCGAGACCAAGAAGTTCAATATCGACACTGTCGAGAACGCTGCCAAAACGCCCGACACCGAACTGCCGTGGGCCGAACTGGGCCTGAAGCAGAACGAGTTCGATGAAGTAGTGAAGGTCCTGGGCCGCCGCCCCACCGGCGCCGAGCTGGCCATGTACTCCGTGATGTGGAGCGAGCACTGCTCCTACAAGTCGTCGAAGAACCACCTGCGCCAGTTCGGCGAAAAGGTGACCGACGAGATGAAGAAGGACATGCTGGTGGGCATCGGCGAAAACGCCGGCGTCACCAACTTGGGCGACGGCTGGGCCGTGACGTTCAAGATCGAGTCCCACAACTCGCCGTCGTTCGTGGAGCCCTACCAGGGTGCTGCCACCGGCATCGGCGGCATTGTCCGTGACATCATCTCCATGGGCGCCCGCCCGGTTGCCGTGATGGACCCGCTGCGTTTCGGCGCCATCGACCACCCGGACACCGCCCGCGTTATGCACGGCGCCGTTGCCGGCATCGGCGGCTACGGTAACTCGCTGGGCCTGCCGAACATCGGCGGCGAAATGGTCTTCGATTCTGTTTACCAGGGCAACCCGCTGGTTAACGCGCTGGCTGTCGGCGTGATGCGCCACGAGGACATCCGCCTCGCCAACGCGTCCGGCAAGGGCAACAAGGTGGTCCTATTCGGTGCACGCACCGGCGGCGACGGCATCGGCGGCGCCTCGGTGCTGGCCTCCGAGTCCTTCGACGACACCAAGCCGTCCAAGCGCCCCGCCGTCCAGGTGGGCGACCCCTTCGCCGAGAAGGTCCTGATCGAGTGCTGCCTGGAGCTCTTCAAGGGTTCCCTCGTTGAGGGCATCCAGGACCTCGGCGCCGCTGGCATCTCCTGCGCAACGTCCGAGCTCGCCTCCAACGGCGACGGCGGCATGGAAGTTGAACTGACCTCCGTCCTGCTGCGCGACCCCACGCTGACCCCGGGCGAAATCCTGATGTCCGAGTCGCAGGAACGCATGATGGCCGTGGTCACCCCGGAGAACATCGCCGCGTTCGAAGCTGTGATGGACAAGTGGGCCGTGGAGTACTCCTGGCTCGGCGAGGTCACCGACACCGGCCGCCTGATCATCACCTGGGACGGCGTAGTCATCGTGGACGTCGACCCGCGCACCGTGGCCCACGACGGCCCCGTGTATGACCGCCCGTACGCCCGCCCCTCATGGCAGGACTCCGTCCAGGCCGATTCCTTCACCGGCTCCGTCCAGGACACCGGCCGCCCCTCCGCGCCCGCGGAACTGGCTGCCGCCGTCACCGAGCTCGTGGCCTCGCCGAACATGTGCAGCAAGGACTGGATCACCAACCAGTACGACCGGTACGTGGGCGGCAACACCGCCCTGGCGTTCCCGGACGACGCCGGCGTGGTCCGCGTCGACGAGGAAACCGGCCTGGGCGTTGCCCTGGCCACCGACGCCAACGGCCGCTACACCTACCTCGATCCGTACCACGGCGCACAGCTGGCGCTGGCCGAGGCCTACCGCAACGTGGCCACCTCCGGCGCCGTACCGATGGCCGTCAGCGACTGCCTGAACTTCGGCTCCCCCGAGGACCCGGACGTCATGTGGCAGCTCGCGGAGGCCATCCGCGGCCTGTCCGATGCCTGTATGGTGCTGGGCATCCCGGTCACCGGCGGCAACGTCTCGCTGTACAACCAGACCGGCACCACGCCCATCCACCCCTCCCCCGTGGTGGCAGTGCTGGGCAAGCTCGACGACGTTGCCCGCCGCACGCCGTCAGGCTGGCGTGAGGACGGCCAGGCCATCTACCTGCTGGGTACGACGGCGGCTGAACTGGACGGTTCCGAGTGGGCCAACATGCGTGGTCACCTCGGTGGACTGCCGCCCAAGGTTGACCTCGCCGCCGAACGCGAGCTGGGTGAAATCCTGATCAACGCGTCCCGCGACGGCATGGTGGACTCCGCGCACGACCTCTCCGAAGGCGGCCTCGCGGCAGCCCTGGTGGAGTCCGCACTGCGCTACGGCGTGGGTGCCCGGATCGCCCTGCAGGACGTCCTGGACCGCGACGGCGTGGACCTGTTCACGGCGCTGTTCTCCGAGTCCCAGGGCCGCGCGGTTGTCGGCGTGCCCCGCTCGGAAGAGGTCCGGTTCAAGGACATGTGCACGGCCCGCGGCTTTGCCCACACCCGCATCGGCGTGGTGGACGCAGCCAGCGGCAACCTGGAGATCAACGGCGTGGACACCATGTCCCTGGCCGCCCTCCGCGAAGCCCACGAGGCGACCCTGCCGAAGTACTTCGGCTAGTACCCTCCATCGATTGCTCCGTAACTGCCCTTTTGAACCCTCATAACGGCGGTTCCGGAGCAATCGTTCGTTAAGGCCGGGGCCGCCACCCCGCCTGGACAAGGGCGGAGCGAACCTTGGCGACCGCAGGCTTGGCGTCATTGAGCATGTGCCGCTTGGAAATCCTGACTTCAGTCCACCCCAGCGTGTGGTACTTTTCAGAACGCGTGATGTCCCGGACGATCTGCCCATCCTCACCGTGCTGTTCACCTTCGTACTCGATCCCGATCCGGTACTTGCGGTAGGACAGGTCCGGCTCGTGATGGCGTATACCGTCGTCGCCGATGATCGGCACGTTCAACTCCGGTTCCGGCAGCCCCGCCCTCACAATGGCCAGCCTCAACAGAGTCTCCTGCGGCGAGTCAGATCCCACGCGGATGAGTCTGATGGCTTCCTTGGCCCTGCGTAGCCCGCGCTTTCCCTTGTGCCTGTCGATCATTCGCTGCAGATCAGCCAAACTGCAAAGCGGCATGTCCCTGTCCTCAAACGCCGCCCTCGGCACGCGAACACAGCTGTCCCCCATGGCCACAAGCTCGTCCACCGTGAGCATTTCCGCCATGTCCAGCCAGGTTCGCTCCGGAGTGGTCACGGGAATCCCGTCAACTGTGGCGACCTCATCGCTGTAAAGCTTCATGCGGTGCACAATGACGTGCGGCCTGTTCAGGTGTGCCGATCCCTCAGGCCTGATGACATGAAACATCTCTGGAGTCCCCTTCTGCTGACGTCGCGGCAGCAGAAGCATCTCCGCCGCGGTGAGGTGCGACGCGGCGCATCGCTCATTGACCTCGATGAAGGGCCGGACCCTGTCAGTCAAGGGGAGCTCCGCCGTCGGGCTTTCCGACCGGATCCCCTTGCCGAGCCGATGCAGTGTCCGGTGTCGCAGCCGCTTGTGCGACACTCCGGCGCGCACCGCCTCGACAACTGTGAACGGGCGGTCCTGTAGTTCCTCGGGCAGCGGGCGCTGGGTCTTCATGGATTCATCAGAGCAGAATACGGTGTGCGCTGCAGAAGTTATCCACAGCCTTCATCGATTGCTCCGTAGGCGCCGTTTTGGGCACTCAAAAGGGCGCCTACGGAGCAATCGATGGGGTCAGTCGTCGCTGCGGAGCTCCCGCTGCCTTGAGCTGAGCAGTTCAAACTCGGGCCGGGCGGCCACAAAGCGTTCGACGGCGGTGAGCACCTCCACGAGGTGCGCCCGGTCTGCTGCCACCAGGCCGGCGCCCACCTGCGAGCACCGGTACTGGTCGTGGTCCCCCACCTCCGCGACGGACACGTCGAAGCGGCGCTTGAGCTCGGCCAGCAGCGGCCTGATGACGGAGCGTTTCTCCTTCAGGCTCTGGACGTCGCCCAGGAGGATGTCGAATTCAATCCAGCCGATCCACATGCAGTAATCGTATCGATCGCTCCGACGGGGTCAGATGGTGAGTCTGCCCATCCGGTCCCAGCCGTCGCCGTCGAGCTGGCGGCTGATGATGTGCGGCGTCTCAGCCAGCGCCTGCGGCATGTCCGCCATGGCCTGCTTGAAGTGGGTGCTGTTGACGTGGTCTCCGGCGGCGTCGTCCTTGAAGGCTTCCACCAGGACAAACTCGTTGGGGTCATCCACACTGCGGGACCAGTCGAACCAGAGGTTGCCGGGCTCCGCGCGTGTGGCTTGGGTAAACGCGTCCACGAGGCCGAGCCAGCGCTCGGACCAGTCGGGTTTGACCTTGAATTTCACGACGATGAAGATCATGCGGTATTCCTTCCGTTGCAGGGGTATGGGTTGTTCAACCTGCGGCCAGGGCAAGGTCACAGGCCTGGATGGCCTCACGTGCAGCCTGCTGCTGCGCCGGGGTTCCTGCCCGTTCCGCCCACTGTTCGGCCAGCTGGAACTCCACCAGCGCCTCGGTAAACCGGCCGGCACCGTGGAAAGTCCAGCCGAGGTTGTTGTGCAGCGCCACCATCCAGCGCCGTGTGTGCGGATCGTGGGCGGTGGACGCGTATTCGAGGGCGCTCCGGGTCCACAGTTCAGCGTGGGCGGAGTCTGCCAGGGCCAGCACGCGCAGCGCGTCGACGGCGAGGAACTCCTCGCCGAGGTGGTCGCCGAGCTCGGCTGCCTGTTCGAACAAGGGCACGGCCATGGCCATGGCCGCTGGAGTTCAGGACGCGTCCGCGTTCCAGCAGGATCCGCACTCCGACGGTGGGTTCTTCCTCGCCGTCCACGGAGTCCAGCAAGGCATCCGCCTCCTCGTAGCGGCCCTGCAGGCCAATGGCCCGGCCAAGCTGCGTGGCGAGTTCGGCCTTTTCGTACGTGTCGTAGGTCGGGTCAGTAAGGGCGTCCCGGAAGCGCTGTTCGGACAGCTCGGGATCCCCAAAATTCCATAGGCGGTCAAGGGTCGATTGGTCCAGCATGTACCTTCTCCTGATCAGCTTTCACCTGCGGCGAGTTGGCGTGCCCCTCCAACGTATCGCGAAGTGATGTGCCGTTGCGCCGCCCGGGCCAGCAGGCCTCCCGCCTGGTAGAACCAGTTCGCGTGCCTGCTGAAGGCGGTGATCTTCAGGAACACCAGCCCGTCAGCGCCGATCTCAACTTCGAAGGCTTCCTCGCCGCGTTCAGGATGGCCGGGCAGCGTGCCGTAGCCGAAGCCCGCTGACTGGGGGCCGTCTCCCGGCACCGGCCGCCGCACCCAGACCACCTCGCACGGGGCATTGATACGGAAAGGCCCGACACCGAACCCGCTCACCACGCGAGCGCCGGGGATCACGACGTCGGACTCGGTCCGGACGCGCAGTCCAGACCGACGCTGCAGTTCCCATATAAGGATTCCGTGCGCCACCCGGCGGTAGACCGCCGGTCCATCGCCCAGGTACTCCCGCGATACGAGGCAGGGGTAACCTTCCGGCGCCCGGCCGTGTTCGGTGAAGCCGATGCCCGGATAGTTGAGGCCGCCGGGAGCCAGGCGCTTCCCCGTCAACGGGGCCCGCCCGAAGACCCGGACAGCCGCGCCCACCCCAGCTGCTCCTGCTGCTTGCGGCTCAGGGAGACCACCACCAGGTCGTAGGAATCCTCCACCATGTCCCGGACCATGGCATCAGGCAGGTTTCCATCCAGCCGCACGCCGTTCCAGTGCGTCTTGTTCATGTGCCACGCGCCGGTGATTTCAGGGTGTGCGGCCCGCAGCTGCTCAGCCAGGGCGGGTTCACATTTCAGGCTCACGGACCAGTCGTCGGGGTTCATGGCGGACGCGGCAAACATCTTGGCTTCATGCCGCGCGCCACCTGCCACGGCAGCCCGGACCTTGAACACGGAGGTCTCCGGGCCGAAGGGAAAATCCTCGAAGGCACCGGGAAATGACAGGCATATTGCCTTGAGTTGGGCTGCGTCCATGGACCGAGCCTACAAAGCCCTTCCCGGCGGTGCTAGTCTGCGAAGATGTCACCCGATCAGGCCACCATTCCCGTTCTGGACATGAGCGCCGCACGCCAGCCGTACGGCTCCTTCAGCCCCGAATTCATTGACCAGCTGCGGGACGCCGCCCACAACGTGGGCTTCTTCCAAATCACCGGTTACGGCGCCGCCCCCGGCCAGGCCGACGAGCTGCTGGCCCTCATCAAACGCTTCTTCGATCTGCCCCTCGAGGAGCGGATGAAGCTGGACAACAGGATTTCCCCGCACTTCCGCGGCTACACCCGGATGGGCACCGAAGTCACGCAGGGACGGGCCGACGCCCGCGAGCAGATCGACTACTCCCCCGAGCGCGAGCCCGTCCACAACTATCCGGCCGACCAGCCGTACTGGCTTCTTCAAGGGCACAACATGTGGCCCGATGAGGCGTTGCCGGAGCTCAAGCCGGCGGCCATGGCCTGGGCCGACCTGATGTCCAGTGTGGGCATGGAGCTGCTGAGGGGCATCTCGGTTTCCCTGGGACTGCCGGAGGACCACTTCGACGAGCCCTTCGGCAACGAACCCGCGTGGATGGGCAAGCTGGTGCATTACGTCGGCGGTGTGGTGGAGGCGGCCGGGAACCAGGGCGTTGGCTCCCACGCTGACTACGGTTTTGTCACCCTCCTCCTCCAGGACGAGGTGGGCGGCCTCGAAGTGCTGCCGCCCGGGACAACTGAATGGGCGCCGGTTGAGCCTGTTCCCGGGGCACTCGTGGTGAACCTGGGCGAAATGCTGGAGGTGGCCACGGAAGGATTCCTTGCCGCCACGATCCACCGGGTCAAGGCGCCGCCACCGGGCGTGGACCGCTACTCAGTCCCGTTCTTCTGGTCGCCGCGGCTGGACGCTGTCATCGATCCGGTGCCGCTGCCTCCGGAGCTCAAAGCCCAGGCACGCGGCATCTCCGACGATCCGTCCAACCCGATGCTTGCGTCCTTTGGCCTGAACATGCTCAAGGGCCGCATGCGCGCCCATCCCGATGTGACCGAACGCCACTACCCGGAGCTGATGCAGCGCTGATCAGAGGTTGTACTTCCACGCCTGCTGCGCGGGGCAAACGTCCATCACCACGTCCAGGCCGGCGGCCTTGGCACGGTCCACTGCCGCTTCGTCGATAACACCCAGCTGCAGCCACACGGCTTTGGCGCCCACGGCAATTGCCTGGTCCACCACCGCACCGACCTTCTGCGAGTTCACAAAGCAGTCGACGACGTCGAGGGGTTGCTTTTCGGAGGGAATTTCACCCAGGGTACGGTACCCGGTTTCGCCGTGGACGGCGTCGCCGGGAAGGTTGACGGGGATGATGTCCATCCCGAGCCGGTCGCGGATAAACAGCGAGGTGTCGTAGGCGGCACGCCACTCGTTGGTGGTCAGGCCCACGATGGCCCACCGCCCTTTGTTTCGCATCAGGCGCTCAATAACGGCAGGATCGTTGACGTGGACCATGATGCAAGCGTACATCGTCCCCTGAGCGGCCCCTGATCGAATATTTGAATGAATAGCTGGCGTCAATACTCGCGTGAGCGAATATTACGTCCCACAGACCATGATTTGGCGCAAGGCATGCGGTTCGGCTGTAGTGGTAGTGACCATCCCGAGCGGCCGAGAGACCTGGATCGATGAAGCCGCAGCATCCCTGACCAAACGCTGTACCCGTTGAGGCGACCATCCTCGGCACACAGCGAAGGGTGCTACCGCCAGGATCGATGGAGCACATCTATGACATCAGAAGTATCCTCTGCCACGCCTTTATCCACCCCGAGTCCCGTCAGCGCCGCAGCAGCGGCCGCCACACTGGGCTCTCCCCAATCCACTTCGAACGCGACGGCGGTCGAAGCAGGGCTGCGTGACGCGCCCGGCCCTTCCAGCAGCTCATCGGGATGGTCCTCGACCGAGCCCAACGACGTCGCAGTGCACGGCGCACCGTCGGGAGGGCCGGCGCGCCACAGCAGCACCATCACCACTCAGCACACGGCGGAGCACGAAGAAACACGCGGCGAAGCCCAGCCGGACAATGTGGCATTTTGGGAACAGCAGGCCCTCCGCCTGGACTGGGCGCAGCCCGAAGGAATCACAGGCAAGCCGTGGCACACGGCCCACCGCCGCGTCCCGGCCGACCCCGCAGCCGGCAAAGGCCCGGAGATCACCTGGTTTGAGGGCGGCAAGCTCAACGTCGCCTACAACTGCGTGGACCGCCACGTAGCCAATGGCCGCGGCGGCACGGTGGCCCTCCACTTCGAAGGGGAGCCCGGGGACCGCCGAGCCATCACGTACGCGGAACTGCAGCGCGAAGTCTCCAAGGCCGCCAACGCCCTGCTGGCCCTGGGCATCACCAAGGGTGACCGCGTGGTCATCTACCTGCCGGTGATCCCCGAGACCGTCATCATCACCCTCGCCGTGGCCCGCATCGGCGCCATCCACTCGCTCGTTTTCGGCGGCTTCTCCGCCGAAGCCCTGAAGTTCCGCGTCGAGGACACGGGCGCCAAGCTCCTGGTGACCACGGACGGCCAGTTCCGCCGCGGTGTCGCCGTGCCCGTCAAGGACAACGCGGATGCCGCCGTCGCCGGGGACAACGCCATCGAACACGTGCTGGTCATCAACCGCACCACGGCGCCGGAGGACCTGGCCGCCGTCCCCATGATTAAAGGCCGCGACGTGTGGTGGCATGACGCCGTCGGGAGCGCCGCGGAAGTCCACGAACCGGAGGCGTTCGACGCCGAAACGCCGCTGTTCATCATGTACACCTCCGGGACCACCGGCAAGCCCAAGGGCCTGGTCCACACCTCCGGCGGCTACCTGACCCAGGCGTCCTGGAGCTTCGAACACCTCTTCAGCAACCCGGACCCCGCACTCCGCGACCAGGATGTGCACTGGTGCACCGCGGACCTCGCCTGGGTAACGGCGCACACCTACGAGATCTACGGCCCGCTCTCCAACGGCGCCACCCAGGTGATCTTCGAGGGCACCCCCAACACCCCGCACCCGGGCCGCCACTTCGAAATCATCGAACGCTACGGCGTCACGCAGTACTACACCGCGCCCACCCTGGTCCGCTCCCTCATGGGCTGGTTCCCGGACGGCGTGCCGGACAGCTACGACCTCTCCTCCATCCGGATGCTCGGGACCGTGGGCGAAGCCGTGAATCCCGAGGCCTGGCGCTGGCTGCGCCAGAATGTCGGCGCCGGCACCGCACCCGTGGTGGACACGTGGTGGCAGTCCGAAACCGGCGCCACCATCCTCTCCCCCGCCCCCACGGATACCGAGTTCAAGCCCGGCTGCGCGGCCCGCCCGCTGCCGGGCGTCAGTACCAGGATCGTGGACGACGCCGGCAATACGGTGCCGCCAGGCGTCCAGGGTTTCATTGTGGTTGACACGCCCGGGCCCGCCATTGCGCGCACCGTCTGGGGCAACCCCCGCCGCTACTACGACTCCTACTGGAGCCAGTATGTGGAGCAGGGCTGGTTCCTCGCCGGCGACGGCGCGAAGTACGACGCCGACGGCGACATCTGGATCCTGGGCCGCGTGGACGACACGCTGAACGTCTCCGGCCACCTGCTGTCCACCATCGAGATCGAGTCGGCGCTGGTGTCCCACCCGGACGTGGTGGAGGCCGGCGTCTGTCCGGTGGCCGATCCCAAGACCGGGCACGCGATTGTCGCCTTCGTCGTACTAAAGCGCGGGGTTTCGACAAGCTCAACCACCGAGGAGCTCCGCAACCACGTTGCGAAGGCGATCGGCCCGATCGCGAAGCCGCGCGACGTCGTCGTCGTTCCTGACGTACCGAAGACGCGCAGCGGCAAGATCATGCGCCGGCTGCTCACCCAACTATTCGAGGGGACCGCCCTGGGCGACACCACCTCCCTCCAAAACGAACCGGCGATCGCCGGAATCCAGGACGTCCTGCGCGAGCGGGCCCTAGTAAAGGAAAACTCATGACAGACATCAGCAACGTTGCCCGCCTTTCAGAGCCGCTCAAGTTTGCGTACTGGGTGCCGAACGTTTCCGGCGGCCTGGTGGTCTCCACCATCGAACAGCGCACCGGCTGGGACTTTGACTACAACAAGAAGCTCGCGCAGATCGCCGAGAACTCCGGTTTCGAATACGCCCTGACGCAGACCCGATACGCCGCCTCCTACGGAGCCGACAAGCAGCACGAGGCCACGTCCTTCTCCCTGGCCCTGCTCGCCGCCACAGAGCGCCTCAAGGTCATCGCCGCCGTCCACCCGGGCATGTGGCACCCCGGTGTGCTGGCCAAATACATCATCACCGCGGACCACATCTCCAACGGCCGCGCCGCCGTCAACATCGTCTCCGGCTGGCTCAAGAACGAATTCACCAACTTCGGCCTCGACTGGCTGGAGCACGACGAACGCTACGTCCGCACCGAGGAATTCATCAAGGTGCTGCGCGGACTGTGGACCGAGCAGGAGTACAGCCAGGCCGGCAAGTACTACAACATCACGGACTTCACCCTGAATCCGGCCCCCGTCGACGTTCCCGGCCGCGCCCACCCCGAGGTCTTCTTCGGCGGCAACTCGACGGCGGCCCAGGCCACCGCGGGCCGCGTGGCTGACTGGTACTTCTCCAACGGCAAGGACCTGGAAGGCTTCAAGGAGAACATCGCCGGCGTGGTGGCCGCTTCAGGTGAGACGAAGCGCGGCACCGACGGCGCCCTGGCCGCTCCCCGGTTCGGCCTCAACGGCTTTGTGATCGCCCGTGATTCCGAGAAGGAAGCCCGCGATACGCTGCGCGAAATCGTTGAGAAGGCACACAAGCCGGCAGTCCAGGGCTTCCGCGACGCCGTGCAGGAAGCCGGCGCGTCCACCAAGGACGGCAAGGGCATGTGGGCCGACTCCAGCTTCGAGGACCTGGTCCAGTACAACGACGGCTTCAAGACCCAGCTGATCGGCACCCCGGAGCAGATCGCCGAACGGATCGTGGCTTACAAGAAGATCGGCGTGAACCTCTTCCTCACCGGCTACCTGCACTTCCAGGAGGAAGTCGCCGCCTTCGGCCAGGACATCCTGCCGATCGTCCGCGAACTCGAAGCCGACCTGGCCCGCAAACACGGCACCGAGCTCGATCTCTCCAACACACCTGTAGCCGAGTCGGTGGCTGTCTGATGGCTGACCGCAAGTTCGGTTTCCGCACCCGCGCGCTGCACGCCGGCGGCACTCCCGACGCCGAGCACGGCGCCCGTGCGGTGCCCATCTACCAGACCACGTCCTTCGTGTTCAAGGACACCCAGGACGCCGCCAACCTCTTCGCCCTGCAGAAGTACGGCAATATCTACTCCCGCATCGGCAACCCCACCGTGGCAGCGTTCGAAGAGCGCATCGCCTCGCTTGAGGGCGGCATCGGAGCGGTGGCAACGTCGTCGGGCATGGCCGCGGAGTTCATCACCTTCGCCGCGCTGACGCAGTCAGGCGACCACATCGTGGCGGCATCCCAGCTGTACGGCGGCACCGTCACCCAGCTGGACGTGACCCTCCGCCGCTTCGGCGTGGACACCACCTTCGTTCCCGGCACCGACCCCGCGGACTATGCCGCGGCGGTCCAGGAGAACACGAAGGCGATCTTCGTCGAGGTGGTGGCCAACCCGTCGTCGGAAGTCCAGGACCTGGCGGCCCTCGCGAAGGTAGCGCACGACGCCGGCGTCCCCCTCGTGGTCGACGCCACCTTGAGCACGCCGTACCTGGTGCGCCCGATCGAACACGGTGCCGACATCGTGATCCACTCCGCCACGAAGTTCCTCGGCGGGCACGGCACCACGCTGGGCGGCGTGATCGTGGAGAGCGGCCGGTTTGATTGGGGCAACGGCAAGTTCCCCACCATGACCGAGCCGGTGGCGTCCTACGGAAATGTCTCCTGGTGGGGCAACTTCGGCGAATACGGCTTCCTCACCAAGCTGCGCTGCGAACAGCTCCGCGACATCGGCCCGGCACTTTCCCCGCTCTCGGCGTTCCAGCTGCTGCAGGGCGTGGAAACCCTGCCGCAGCGCCTGGATGAGCACCTCAAGAACGCCCAGGCAGTGGCCGAATGGCTCGAGGCCGATCCCCGCGTGGCCTACGTCAACTTCTCCGGGCTTCCCTCGCACCCGCATTTTGAGCGCGCGAAGAAGTACCTGCCCCTGGGCCCCGGCTCTGTCTTCTCCTTCGGCGTGAAGGGCGGCCGCACGGCCGGGCAGAAGTTCATCGAATCCCTACAGCTGGCCTCACACCTGGCCAATGTAGGCGATTCCCGCACCCTGGTGATCCACCCGGGTTCCACCACGCACCAGCAGCTGAGCCCGGTCCAACTGGAATCGGCGGGCGTTCCCGAGGACCTGGTCCGCATTTCCGTGGGCCTGGAGGACATCGACGACATCCTGTGGGACCTGGACCAGGCACTGGACGCGGCCTCGGTTTCGACGGGCTCAACCACCGAGGCGAGCTCAACCGCCGAAGCGGATTCCTGCACGGTTGGAGCGAACGTATGAGAACCGGCGAACGTACCTGGACCGGACCTTCCGCTCCGGAGCGCCTGAACCTGCTGCGCGCAGCCACCTCGATTGCGATCGTGGGCGCCTCGGACAAGCCGTCCCGGGCGAGCTATTTTGTGGCAACCTACCTGCAATCGTCCACGCGGTACAAGGTGTACTTCGTGAACCCCGTGGTCAAGGAGATCCTTGGTGAACCGACGTACGCCTCACTGGCCGATCTTCCCGAAAGCCCGGACATCGTGGATGTGTTCCGCAAGCACGGTGACCTCCCGGGCGTCCTGGACGAAGCCGTCGCGGCGGGCGCCAAAACCCTCTGGCTGCAGCTCGGCTCCTGGCATGAGGACGTGGCCACGGACGCGGAAGCCGCCGGGCTCAACGTGGTGATGGACCGCTGCGTGAAGATCGAGCATGCCCGGTTCCACGGCGGGCTGCACCTGGCCGGCTTCGACACCGGCGTGATCTCCTCCAAGCGGCAGTTGCTTTCCTGACGGAGATGCTCTTCCTGGCGGACAGGCGTTCCCTGAAGCAAACCTGATTAACGGCTGAACTTCTTCAGCCAGATTGAACCGGGTCCGGCCTTGCCGGCCCCGGTTTTTTCTGTCAGTGCCGGGGGTACCATGGCCGACGTCGGGGACTCTGCCGCTGTTCCGGCTTCGGCCAGGGTACCGGCAACCAGCTTTCCGGCCTTGTCGAGTTCGGCAGCGGCGTCACGGGTGACGCTCGCAGCGTTCCCCGGCACGCCGCCGTCGTCCGTCCTTGACTTGCCGGACGGCGTACCGTTTCCGCGGCCGGCCGGCTCCGCGCCCCGGTTCTGGCCTGCGTTTTCCGGACCGTTCGCCGGCGGGGCAGTTTCCCGTTCAACATTTTCCGGCTGTGCCGGCGCTGCGTCGTCGCGGGTTGCCGGCTCCGCGGGCAACTGCGCCTCTGTCCGATTTGCGGCGGTCCCGCTGGCGGCGGGAGTCCCTGCGATGGACCAGCCGGGAGCCCAGTCCTGCAACAACTTCTGGATGGAACTGCTGGCCTGCGCGTCCGGAGATGCGGTGGCGGCCACCCCGGTGACGCCCAGCCCCATCCCCGCGATGACGGCAAGGCCCACAACAGTGGTCCGGTGCTTCCGGAGGAGCCGGTGCCGGGCGAGCTGGTGGGTCTGGCCAGACAAGAGTGCGGCCAGTTCGGGGCCGGGTTCGGGGACCGGCAGGGAGGCGAGGGAGCCCAGCGCGAGCAGGGTTTTTCGGAGCCCGGCGGAATCGGTTCCACCGGCGTCAAGGAGCATTTCGTCCACAGTACCGATCAGGGAGCTGGCATTGGAGGTCATGGCGCCACGTACTCCTTCACTGCGGACTGCTCGCGCAGCCGGATCAATGCACGGCGCTGGAGCTGTTTGACGGCGCCGGCACTCTTGCCCATCACAGCGGCCACCTGGTCCACTGTGAGGCCCGCGACGAGGCGTAACGACAGCACTTCCCGCTGTTCATCCGGCAATTCTTTGAGGAGATCGGCCACTTCCTGCGGCGAGATCCGGTGCAGCACTTCAGTCTCGGCCGAGGACTCCTCGCGTCCGTCGAGGTCGGGTTCGAACGGGAGTTTACTGGGGGTGCGCTGCTGTCTCCGGTGATCGTCCACCATCCTGGCGTGCGCCACGGAGAAGACAAACGTGCGCAGCCCGGCCACGCCGCCGGTAACCTTCTGCAGCCGTGGCAGGACGGCGATGAAGACTTCCTGCATAACCGCCTCCGGATCTTCTACCCCGCGGGCTGTGAGGTAGCCCAGGACCTGTGGCGCGTACGTTCGGTACACGATACTGAAGAGCTCCGGATCGCGGGCGCGCGCACGCAGAACGTCGTCTGTCAGTGCATCGGTCACGGACACAGGGCCTTCGGTGGAGGGGACTGGGCTTGCTCAGCTTGGGGCCCGCACGTCGCACGCGGAATGCCCTCGCCAGCCAACCTTACCTTCCAGTAACAAAAGAGCCGGCCTGGAACATGATGGGGGACAAGTTCCAGGCCGGCGCTTCATAGGGGTAATCGCTCTTCGCACCGCAGGGGTTACGCCGTCGGACAAAAAACCTTCCGGGAGCGTAACGTCGGGCAGGGCTGGCTACGTCCAGCGCGTTCTGGCCCAGCCCAGCTCAGGCCCAGCGCGCCTCAAATCCAGCGCGGGGCGGCCACCCCCAGGCGCGGTGCTTTGGCCATAACAAAAGTGTGCGCCCTGGTGGCGGGGACGCGTTGGTCCCCGCAGTTCGGCTGGAGTTGGGCGGGGACCACCACGGACGTGGGGGCGGGGGCGGTCCGCGAAACTTTGGCGGCGGGGCAGAGATCGGTGACCAGCCCTGTCCCGGCGCATTCGCGGACGGCGGCGATACCGGCAACCACTGCGGCTTTGTCCTCAAAAGCCCCGGACACAGCCATCACCGTGCCATCCGGCGCCGTGAGGCGGAACCTGAAATGTGAATCCGAATCCAAGAAAACTTCAAACTTCCCGGCCATGATAAATCCTTCCGGTCTGGGGTCCCGTCCGGGCGGCATCGTCGCCACGGGCGGTCCCGGAAGCATCTCTGCGTCCGGCACCTGCGGGTCTGGTCGAATGATCAACTGATCAGTTCAGGGTGTGCTTAAGAGTCTGTCCGGCCCGTCTACTGCCTCACAAGACCGGCTGCGTTAAGCCTGTGTAAATTCCCCCAAGTGACGACAAAGGCGGGCCACCCTTTCAGGTGACCCGCCGTCGTCGTGCTTTACAGGCTGTCAGTCGTTGATCAGATCGTGGACCACGATGGTCTGGTCACGGTCCGGGCCGACGCCGATCGCGGAGAAGCGCGTGCCGGAGAGCTTTTCGAGGGCCAGCACGTAGTTGCGGGCGTTCTCGGGGAGATCCTCCAGGGTGCGGGCACCGGTGATGTCCTCGGTCCAGCCGTCGAAGTACTCGAAGATGGGCACTGCGTGGTGGAACTCGGTCTGCGTCATGGGCATTTCGTCGTGCCGGACACCGTCAACGTCATAGGCAACGCAGACCGGGATCTGCTCGATGCCGGTGAGGACGTCCAGCTTGGTGACGAAGTAGTCCGTGAAGCCGTTCACGCGGGAAGCGTGGCGGGCCAGGACGGCGTCGTACCAGCCGCAGCGGCGCGGGCGGCCGGTGTTTACGCCGAACTCGCCACCGGTCTTCTGCAGGTACATGCCCATCTCGTCGAACAGTTCGGTGGGGAACGGTCCGGCGCCAACACGGGTGGTGTAGGCCTTGATGATGCCGATGGAGCGGGAGATCCGGGTGGGGCCGATGCCCGAGCCAACGGACGCGCCGCCGGCGGTCGGGTTGGAGGAGGTCACGAACGGGTAGGTGCCGTGGTCCACGTCCAGGAAGGTGGCCTGGCCGCCTTCCATAAGCACAACCTTGCCCTCGTCCAGGGCGTTGTTGAGGACCAGTGTGCTGTCGATGACCAGCGGGCGCAGGCGCTCGGCGAAAGCCAGGAAGTAGTCCACGATCTCGTCCACCACAATGTCGCGGCGGTTGTAGACCTTGACCAGGAGTTCGTTCTTCTGGCGCAGGGATCCTTCCACCTTCTGGCGGAGGATGGACTCGTCGAAGACGTCTTGGACGCGGATGCCCAGGCGGGCCACCTTGTCCATGTAGGCGGGGCCGATGCCGCGGCCGGTGGTGCCGATGGCGCGGCTGCCGAGGAAACGCTCGGTGACCTTGTCCAGGACCTGGTGGTAGGGCGCCACGAGGTGCGCGTTGGCGGAGATGCGCAGCTTGGACGTGTCCGCGCCACGGGCCTGCAGGCCTTCGATCTCCTGGAACAGGGCCTCGAGGTTCACCACACAGCCGTTGCCGATGATCGGAATCGCGTTGGGGCTCAAAATGCCGGCCGGAAGGAGTTTGAGCTCATACTTCTCACCGCCTACGACGACGGTGTGCCCGGCATTGTTGCCGCCGTTGGGCTTTACGACGTAGTCAACGCGGCCGCCCAGAAGATCGGTGGCCTTGCCTTTTCCTTCGTCGCCCCACTGGGCTCCTACGATCACGATTGCTGGCATGGGATCCTCCCCCATTCGTTCGGGCCGCACAGGTCCGTCCACCGAAATGGCAGGCCTGCGTAGCGCCGTTCATGAGAATGCCCCGAAGGCCATAGCCTGGCCGGACCTCTACGGCGGCCAACCACGCAAGAGTCCGGGGCTCTTACCACCCAAGTTTAGCCGATCACGGACTTCGTCCACTCAATAGGGTGCCCGTGGCCCTTCACGCGCGGCAAAGGACCACGGGCAGACTTCCCGCCGTCTACTACTCGTCGTCAGCTTCCTCGCCGGGACGGGACGTCTGGGTGTCCAGGCTGTCCCAGAAGGACGTATCGGCGTCGGCAATCGAACCGTCAGCGATGGCCGCCGCAGTGGCCGTCAGCGTGGTCACTGTCTGCTGGATCAGGTAACCGTTGCTGCGGAGCCCGAGGGCGTAGCCGTCCGGATAGTGATCAGACATGCCACGCATTTCGAAGAGCAGGGTAGCAATCCCGTACTCCACTGCGATGCCGTTGCGGCTGATGGTCTCGGCGCTGCCGCCCACATACTTGCCCAAGTGGCCCCAACCGGTGGAATCGACGTTGTTGAAGACCACGGCGCCCAACTGCTTGGACATTTCCACAACAGCCGGATCGGCATTGGGCGTGGTGGGGTACAGGATGGACCCGGAGACCAGCTTTCCGTCGCGTTCGCTCCGGGTGCCCTGGTGGTGCAGGTCGATCATGTAGTCAATGTTGTACTTCCGCATGACGTTGGTGTGGAGGGCCTGGGTTTCGGGCTGGATTTTGGCGACGTGGTCGCGGTTCAGGTCCACCTCCTCGGCGTTGTACCGCGTCATGTGGCGGTCGCCCTTGGCCAGGTAATCATCCAGCGGGAAGTTCACATCTCCCATCGCGCCGTCGGCGTTGAGCATGGGAACGATGAGGATGTTCACTCCGTCCAGGATGTCCCCCGATTTCCCGGTTCCCAGGTGTTTCACGAATGCCATGGCACCCTCGGTGGTCAACTGCTCATTTCCGTGCTGCTGGGTCAGGTACAGGATGGTGGGCTTGGCCGGGTCCGAAATGTACTTCACCAGGTGGATGTCCCGGCCCTTGACAGTCTGGCCGATCACTTCCAGATCCATGGCTGGCTGGCGGGTGTCCTGATCCTTCAGGAAGGAGACCAACTCGTCATAGGTTGCCAGTTTCGAGGTGGTGATCTGGCCGTTGCCGTCATAGTTGGGGCCTTCGCCCACGGCTTGGGCCAACGGTGCCGGCGCGGCGAGTGCCGTCAGAACCAGGGCTCCGGATACGGCCGCGGTCCTTAAAGTTGCCAGGGTTTTGTTCACGGTACGTTACCTCTCTCGACTGCATGGAGGGTGCGACCAGCCGCAACGTCCTTATTGCGGGCTGTCACAGAAGCCAATCAAGCTAAACGAAAGCTGTCAATTAACTTGACAAAGACTGATCGCCCTGTGCCGTCCATCACGGGAGGTTAGGGCCGGGCCCCGCATTTCGCGGGGCTTGCTAAACTGATAGAGATCGACCAGGAATCGGTCCACACCACATTTCAAACCACGCCGGACGGGCGCGCCCATCACGCGCCCATTTTCCGGATTGGCAGCATCGCCGAGCCCCGCAGGAGACATTGCACTATATGACAGCCCTGGCCCCCGAATCCCTCCGTGAACAGCTCCTGAGCCGCCGCTACGAGCCCAACGTTGCCGCCGTCAACGAGCTGTGCGATTCCCTGCAGAGCGTCAAGCCCCACACCGAAGTCCCGTACGTCGACCCCATGCACGACGTGGACGAGTGCCGCATCATCAGCCTCTACTCCAACATCGGCGAGGCTGACCCGTCCGGCTTCATCACCGCCGGCGACGAAGACGCCGCCACCCGCATGCTCGGCATCCAGTGGAAGCTGGGCCTCCGCCCCGAGTTCGTGATGCCGTGGAACGTACACCCGTGGCACACCCCCGGCGAGGTCAACGGCAAGTTCACGCCGGACCAGATTTCCGCCGGCCTCAAGCCGCTCCTGAAGTTCCTCGCCGTGGTCCCCCGCGCCTCGGTGATCGTGGCCCACGGCACCGAAGCCAACCGCCTGGCCAACCTGCTGTTGAAGACCGAAGTTCCGCTGCTCTGGCGCCGCGGGCTGAAGACCTACAAGGTCCGCTCCCTCAGCGGCCGCGCCTTCGCCGGGACGCCCGCGCGGCAGGAACAGTACCTTGAGGAAATGCGCGTCGTCTACACCGACGCCATGGCCCGCACAGGGCTCGCGAAGGTCTAACCAACGGAACGCTCAACCACCGAACGACGGCGGGCGGTCACCTTTCTGAAAAGGTGACCGCCCGCCGTCGTTCGTTAACAAGCAATGCGGGGTCACTTTCTGCCCAAAGACGTGGTTTATTGGNGCGTTGCTCTTCAAACTACTTGCCCTCGATGGCTGCCTTGGCTGCCGGGTCCGAGTCGTTAAGGAACTTCTCGATGCGTTCCGGTTCCTCGGCCTCGCCGATGGCCGCGGACGCGCGGCCCAGCGAGTAGAGCGCGCGCAGGAAGCCGCGGTTGGGTTCGTGCTCCCACGGGATGGGACCCACGCCGCGCCAGCCGTTGCGGCGCAGAGAGTCCAGCCCGCGGTGGTAGCCAACGCGCGAGTAGGCGTAGGAATCGATGGTGCGGCCCTCGGCCCACGCCTCCTCCGCCAGGACAGCCCACAACAGCGACGATGTGGGGTGCTTTTCAACCAGGTCCAGGGCTTCGGCGCCGGCGTCCAGCTGCGCGTAGACGTCGGTCTCGGCAGGCAGGAGCGTTGGCTCCGGGCCCATGAGGTTCTTGCGGAACTCGTCGGACATTCCTAGAAGGTCTTTCCAGCGGAACCCAGCTGCTTGGTTGCCTCGACGACGCGGGCGGACAGGCCCGCCTCGGCGGAGGCACCCCAGACGCGCGGATCGTAGAGTTTCTTGTTGCCCACTTCGCCGTCAACCTTAAGCACGCCGTCGTAGTTCTTGAACATGTGGTCCACCACGGGACGCGTGTACGCGTACTGGGTGTCGGTGTCGATGTTCATCTTGATCACACCATAGGAGACGGCGTCGGCGATCTCCTGGTCGGAGGAACCGGAGCCGCCGTGGAACACGAGGTCGAAAGGGCTGTTCTTGCCAAGTTTGGCTCCCACTTGGGCCTGGATGTCCTTGAGGATCTCCGGGCGCAGCTTCACACCACCGGGCTTGTACACACCGTGCACGTTGCCGAAGGTCAGGGCCGTGATGTAGCGGCCGTTCTCGCCGGCGCCGAGGGCTTCAATGGTGGCCAGAGCGTCCTCCACCGTGGTGTACAGCTTGTCGTTGATGGCGTTTTCCACGCCGTCTTCCTCGCCGCCCACGATGCCGATTTCAACTTCGAGGATCATCTTCGCGGCGGCGGTGCGTTCCAGCAGTTCGCGCGCGGTGCTGAGGTTCTCGTTGAGCGGCTCGTGCGAACCGTCCCACATGTGCGAGTTGAAGATCGGGTTGCGGCCGGCCTTGACCTCGGCCTCCGAAGCTGCGAGCAGCGGCAGGACAAAGCCGTCCAGCTTGTCCTTGGGGCAGTGGTCGGTGTGGAGGGCAATGTTGACGCCGTAGTTCTTGGCAACTTCCCGGGCGAACGCGGCGAAGCCGAGCGAACCGGCCACCATGTCCTTGGTGGCCGCGCCGGACCAGTAGGCGGCTCCGCCGGTGGACACCTGGACGATGCCGTCGGACTCAGCCTCGGCGAAGCCGCGCAGTGCGGCGTTCAGCGTCTGCGAGGAGGTGACGTTGACGGCCGGGAATGCATAGCCTCCGGCCTTGGCACGGTCGATCATCTCGGAGTAGATCTCTGGGGTTGCAATGGGCATGGTGACTCCTATGCTGAGTTTTCGTCTATGGGTTGTGACCCTGGAGAGTAGACCTCTTACGGCTAGCCACCATCCTAGCCATTTCTGTGCAGGGGCAGTGTTTCGGGTCACGCGGGCCGGTAACACTTACGCTCACATGCCGCACCGAGATGGCATTTCACGGCAGTGTCGGAGCCCGGGACTGCCGCGAAATGCCATCTCGTGCAGGGGGTTTAGCCGTACAGCCAGCAGTTGCTCACTGCGGACCGGTTTGAGAAGCGGCGCTCCAGGAAGATGAACGCCTGCGGGATGGCGGCCGCGTAGCCGCCGATGTGGGTGGCCCCGGCCGTGACATCGAAATACACCGACGATCCGGCGGCGCACCAGCGCTTGGCCAGCTGCCTGCCTTGGTCGTAGGGGATGACGTCATCGAGGACGCTGTGCGAGAGCAGTACGGGGACCTGCGACGCCCGGCCGTTGCCGATCTTCTGTGCGGCAATGACGGTTTTTAGCTCGGGGAGCTCCAGCAGCGAGCTCAGCTTCTGCCCCGAAACCGTGAGCTGCGCAGTGTTCAGGAAGCCGCTTGAGGCGATCGACTGCAAAGTGCATTCGTTGTCTGTCGCCGCCAGCTTCGCCCGCCCTGCGGCGTTGAGGTGGGGCTCAGGTCCAGTCCGCCGGCGGCGCCCATGCCCGTCACCGCATAGAGCAGGAAGCCGGTATACAGGCCGCCGTCGAGGTTTCGTCCGACGGCGGGAAGGTCCGCCGGAACCGCCCCCGCGTACGCACCCTTGAGGTTCAGTTCCGGAGCGTATTGGGGTGCAAGCTCGACGGCGGCTGCCGAGGCGCCGCCGCCCTGCGAGTAGCCAGCCAGGGCTACGGGGCCGCCGGGCATGATCTGCGGGTTCCCCAGCCGCTGGGCCGCACGGGCGGCGTCGAGAACGGCATGCGCCTGCGATTCGCGCGCCATGTAGGTGTGGCTGCCGGCCGTGCCGAGGCCCTCATAGTCGGTCACCGCCCGCGAGTAGCCCCTCGCCAGCAGCCCGGCGATGAAGATTCCTTCGTATTCCTCGCCGGTGGCCATGGCCCGGGACGGCGCGCACTGGTCCCCCTGCCCCTGGGTTCCGGCGGCGTAGCTGACCAGCGGACGCGGGCCCGACCCGGTCCAGGCCGCGTACGGCACCAGCACTGTGCCGGTCACGGCGACGGGCGCCCCGGAACTGTTCACGGAGCGGTACATGATGCGCTGCACGGAGGCCTGGGCCCGGATGGTCTTGAGCGGATCGACCTAGAAGACAGACGGCTCCGTCCGGACCAGGTCGCCGTTGTTGGCCGGAAGTGAGGCGGGGGTGAAGTAGAAGTCGAGCGGGTTGGCCGTCGTCGCCGGTGTAAGGGCAGGTGCCGGAGCGGCGTAGGCCACCGCGCCACAACCGAAGGTGAGAACCGCGGCCAACATAATGGCCGAACAGACGCGTACAGAAGGATGCTTCATTGAACCTCCAGTCAGTGCCACACTCGCCAATGAGTGTGATCCAAGCCAGATGCTACTGGCGGGTAACTTATAGACCTAGGGATTCACGAAGATTACCGATAGTTTCATCTCGGATTCAACGCCGGGGCCAGCCGCGCCTGCATCGAGATGGCATTTCACGGCAATGCCGGAGCCCGGGACTGCCGTGAAATGCCATCTCGGCGGGGTTCAGAAGTTGCGCGGGGTCAGACGGGCTGGCTAAAGACGTGCCGGCGGATCCAGGCGTGCATGGCGATCGCGGCGGCGGAGGCGGCGTTGATGGAGCGCGTGGAGCCGAACTGCTCGATGGACAGGCTGGCAAGGGCCGCCTCGTGGACCTCCGGCGTCAGCCCGGGCCCTTCCTGGCCGAACACCAGGACGCAGTCCTTGGGCAGCTCATACGTCTCCAGGGGCACGGAATCCGGGAAGATGTCGATCCCGATGATCACGAGCCCCTCCCCCTGCGCCCACACCACAAAGTCCTCAACGGTCGGGTGGTGGCGGACGTGCTGGTAACGGTCGGTAACCATCGCCCCGCGCCTGTTCCACCGGCGTCGTCCGATGATGTGGACTTCCTTGGCGAGGAACGCGTTGGCGGTGCGCACCACGGTGCCGATGTTGAGGTCGTGCTGCCAGTTTTCGATGGCGATGTGGAAGTTGTGCCGCTTCGAATCGAGGTCCGCCACGATCGCGTCATGCTTCCAGTAGCGGTACTGGTCCACCACGTTGCGGCGGTCGCCGTCGGCGAGCAGGTCCGGATCCCAGTGGTCACCTTCCGGCCACGAACCCTCCCAGGGCCCGACGCCGACCTCCGCCTTTGGCTCCGGCGCCTCCTCGGGCGCTGGCTCCTCCGCTGGAATCGGAAGAGGTTCGACTGGGTTTCCGGGCATTTGTTTCACCCCTCAACACTAGACTGGACCACTGGAGCATTCATCACCGGCGGAGGTAAACGTGGCAGAAGCAGACCAGGTACAGGGTTCACCGGCGGTTTACCGCAGCGGCCAGGAGATCGAATGCTGGCTAACAGACATGGACGGCGTACTCGTCCACGAAAACCATGCCGTCCCAGGGGCCGCCGAACTGATCCAGCGCTGGGTGGACACGTCCAAGCGGTTCCTGGTGCTGACGAACAACTCGATCTTCACGCCCCGCGACCTGGCCGCCAGGCTGCGGGCCTCCGGGCTGGAGATCCCCGAGGAGAACATCTGGACGTCCGCGCTGGCCACCGCCACCTTCCTGAAGGACCAGGTGCGGGGTTCCGGCTCCGGGAACCGCGCCTACACCATCGGCGAGGCAGGGCTGACGACGGCGCTGCACGAGGCAGGCTTTATCCTCACCGACCAGGACCCGGACTATGTGGTGCTCGGCGAAACCCGTACCTACTCCTTTGAGGCCATCACCATGGCCATCCGCCTGATCCTGGCCGGGGCCCGCTTTATTGCCACCAACCCGGACGCCACCGGCCCGTCCAAGGACGGCCCGATGCCCGCGACGGGCGCCATCGCAGCGCTCATCACGAAGGCCACCGGCCGGGAACCGTACATTGTGGGCAAACCGAATCCCATGATGTTCCGGTCCGCCATGAACCAGATCGATGCGCACTCGGAGACCACGGCAATGATCGGGGACCGGATGGACACCGACATCATCGCCGGCATGGAGGCAGGCCTGCACACGGTCCTGGTCCTCAGCGGCATTACGCAGCGCGAAGACATTGCCGCCTACCCGTTCCGGCCCAACCAGGTGCTGGACTCCGTGGCCGACCTGAAGAACCAGATCTAGAAGACCGTCACCTTCGAGCCACCGCGGGGCAGCGGGAAAAAGTCGTCCATCAGCCGCTCCACGATGGGCCGGTAGATGAGCGGATTCCAGCCCGGGCTCGCGTGCGCCGGCAGGGCCCCGTCCGTTTGCAGGTCCATGGAGACCATGTGGGGTTGGAACGCTGCCGACCACGCGTCCTTGGCCGTCTGGTACCGGACCGTGCGGTCTTTCGGGTTGCCGATGTACGCCATCCGCGTGGCGCCGAGCTTGTCCACAAACCGGTTTCCGTCGAAGTGGTAGATGTAGGCCGACTCGGACTGGATGAGCACACTGGACGGGGCGATCGGGGACAGCTGCTCCATGGTCTGGTCCAGGATCTGCCGCCAGGTCCGCTCGTCCTTGTGGATGACGCGCTCCCCCAGTTCGTAGCTGCCACGGACCACGGACGGGACCCGGAAGCCGCTCTCATACAGGAACACCACGCCGTCGAACCAGCTCTCGTCCAGCACGTCGCTCCGGCTGTAGGGGCTGGAGTCCAGCAGGATAAAGTCAACCTCCACGCCGTGGAATTCCCTGAGCCGCGCGGCCACCTGGGTGGCCACCATGCCGCCGAAGCTGTGGCCGTAGAAGAAAAGCTTGGTCAGCTTTTTCGCCCGGACATGTTCGATGACGGCGATTACCACCTCGTCGATGTCCAGCCCTAGGTTGGAATAGCCGACGGCGGCCAGCTGGCCGCGCTTGTTCAGCGCACCACGCATCGCGTTCAGGATCCAGAGCGCCTCTTCCCAGCTTGTCTTGTAGCCGGGGAAGAGGAACCAGCTGGCGTTCGGGTAGTAGGCGTCGGCGAAGTCGTCCGCGACCTGCAGTATCCGGTTGACCTGCCGCTCCGCCTGGACATGGCGGGTGACCAGCATGTCCGCCGCCAGCAGGGCCGAGGCGCCCGTGCCGGCCAGGAACCCGCGGCGCGAAAACCGCTTGAGTGCGGCGGCATTGGCCAGCAGCCGGGATTGATGAGCACCTCGCTGTTCCTGCGGATCTGCTTCCCCCCTGTACGGCACACCTCTACCGTAGCCACAGCGGAAGCCGCCGCTGCAACCCCGGCGCCGTGTAACCCCTGGCGTGAACCCGCTAGGAGAGGCCCAGCTCGTCCTTGCCGAAGGCGAACAGGTAGGGCACGCCGGTCTCGGCTTCGATCTTTTCCTTGGCACCGGTGTCCCGGTCCACAATGACGGCCACGGCCACCACGTTGCCGCCGGCTTTCCGGACACCCTCAACAGCGGTGAGGGCGGAGCCGCCGGTGGTGGACGTATCCTCCAGCACCAGGACCTTGCGGCCGTCAACCGACGGACCTTCAACCTGGCGGCCCATGCCGTAGGACTTCTGGGCTTTGCGGACCACAAACGCGTCCACGGTGCGGCCGGCGTCCACCGCAGCGTGCATAACGGCGGTGCCCACGGGGTCAGCACCCATGGTCAGGCCACCGGCGCACTCAAAGTCGATTCCGGCGTCGTCCGTCAGTGACAGCATGACCTGTCCCACCAGCTTGGAGGCCTCATGGTGCAGCGTGATGCGGCGCAGGTCGATGTAGTAGTCGGCCTCGGCACCGCTGGAGAGGATCACCTTGCCGCGGACCACGGCAAGTTCCTTGATCAGTTCCAGCAGGCGGGCACGGGCAGCAGTGTTGGAAGCAGCATCAGGGGTGGCAGTCATGGTGTCCAGTTTACTGGAGGCCTCGACGCGGAAATGGCCCTGTGACGCAGAAAAGGAACGGCGCTACGCGTATCCGCGTAGCGCCAGTCCGTCTGCGAGTCGTCAGTCTAGAACCCCAGCGATAACCCTAGAGCCGGGTGTCGAAGGATTCGCAGAAGACATTCTCGTTGAATGTCCCCTGGAACTCAGACTTGCCCATGATCTTCTCGATGGTGGCGCGGATGGCCTCCACAGTTCCCGCATGGGCGTGGATGGCGGTCTTGACCATCGGCACGTCGATGAGGTGGTTGGGCTGGTTCAGCGACACAAACACCGTGGGAACCTCGGTAACGTACCAAGGGATTTCCGCGGCCATCGGGGTGGACCACTTGATCCGGATTGCCGCTTCCTGGGCGAAGCCCTTGACGTTGGCGAACACGAACGCCGCGTCGTACTTGTCCGCGTAGTCGCCGGTGGCTTCTTCCGAGATGACCGACATGAAGTTCACGCCGGTCTCGCCCGCGGCAATGCGCTGGGGCGCCGTCTTGAAGACATGGACCTCAAAACCTGCGGCGTCGAGTTCCTCCTTGACGGTGTCGAGGTAGCCCAGCGGATCTGCCATGGTGAAGTCCGAGCCGCCGGAGATGCCGTACAGGCGGATCCGCTTGTGCGTTTCCGGCCGGATGGGCAGGTTGTTGGCGGTGTCCTTGACCAGGGTGACGGTCTTGTCCGCGATCTCGGCGGCGATGGCACGGTGCGCCTCGCTGCCGATCACAGCAAGTGCCTCCACGGGCGGAACCAGTTCGTTGCGGTCCTTGAGGTGCAGCCCCAGCGAGGCCTTGAGGGCCAGGATGCGGCGCAGGGCGTCGTGCAGGCGCTGCTCCGTGATGACGCCGGACTTGTAGCCGTCCAGCATGTACTGGAAGTCTTCGTCGGCGTTGCGGAAGAACAGGAACATGTCGCAGCCGGCGGCGATGGTCGCAGGAACCAGGTCCTTGCGCTTCATGGCCTGGGTGAGTCCGATCATCTGCGAGGCGTCCGTGAGGATGAGCCCGTTGAAGCCGAGCTCGCCGCGCAGCAGGTCCTGGAGCAGCTCCGGGGCCAGGGTGGCAGGACGGATGTCCTTGTCCGCCAGGCCCGGGCGGAAGTGCCGGGAAAGGTCCGGCGCGCCGATGTGCCCGATCATGATGGACTGCACGCCGTGCCCGATCATTTCGCGGTACACGTGGCCATACGTCTTGTTCCACTCGTCGTAACCGAGCGTGTTGTACGACGTGACCACGTGCTGGTCGCGCTCGTCCATGCCGTCGCCCGGGAAGTGCTTCATGGCGCAGGCCGTGGGAGATTCACTGATGCCGTCGAAGTATTCCTTGGCCCGTTCCACCACGATCTCCGGCGTGTTGCCGAAGGCCCGGGTGGAGATGACCGTGTTCCGCCAGTTGTAGTGGATGTCCACGATCGGGGCGAAGGCCCAGTTGCAGCCCAGGGCTGCGGTTTCAACGCCGGCAACCTGCCCCATCCGGCGTGCGATGGACTTGTCCGGGTGCGAGCCTGCCTGCAGGTGCGTGGACACAAACGTGCCGTCGTCGCAGCTTCCGGCGCCGCCCATTTCCGGGTTGGACGCCACCAGCAGCGGCACCTTGGACTTCGACTGCGCGTGCCGGATGTGTTCCTGCACGGCAGCGGAGGGGCCTGGCCGGTAACGCATGCCGCCCACATGGAAATTCTCCAGCACACCGTCGAGGTACTCCGGGGAGTAATCGTTGTTGTGGTTGATGAACAGCTGCCCGATCTTCTCCTCAAGCGTCATCGATTCCAGGGTGGTGTTCACCCAGGTGATCGCTGCGTCATCGAGGTTGAACGGCGCGGCCTGGAGGTCGACGTCGAACTGGCGCACTGGGGTGCCAGCGGCACCAGCGGCACTTTCGTCGGCGGAATTTCCGACGGCGGCAGTCACCGCAGCTGCGATGCCGGCCAACGCGTCGGCCACGACCTGGTCCACTGGAGCGGCGATGTCCACCACAATGCCTGCCTCATCGGCTTCCAACGCTTCGAGGGTGGCCAGCTGGGATTCCAGCAGCGCGGGCGGCATAAAGTGCCCGGAGCGGCCTTCAGTCCGTGCCCTCAGAACCTCTTTGCTGCCATGCAGGTGCAGGAACACCGTACCCGGCGCCTGCGCGCGGATGGCGTCGCGGTAACTGCGGCGAAGAGCCGAGCAGGCCAGAACCAGGCCGCCCTTGGCAGCTGCCAGTTCAAAGCCCACCGTGGCGAGCCACGGCCAGCGGTCCTCGTCGGTCAGCGGAGTGCCCGCTGCCATCTTGGCGACGTTCTCCACCGGGTGGAGGGAATCGCCGTCGAGGAACTGAACGCCCAGCTCGCGGGCCACCAGGTCACCAATGGTGGTCTTGCCGCAGCCGGAGACGCCCATAACAATGACGCGCGGGCCGGAAGCTCCTCCTGCTGTGGAAGGCGATGTAGTGGCGGTCACCAGTCGTGCACCGTTCCGTCTACCAGGCGGTTGTACGGCAGGTACGCCTGCTGGTACGGGTACGCCGCCGCGGCTTCCTCGTTGAATTCGACGCCGATACCGGGCTTGTCGCCCGGGTGCAGGTAGCCGTCCTTGAAGGTCATGGACTGCTCGAAGACCTCGTTGGTCTTGTCCGAGTGCTGCATGTATTCCTGGATGCCGTAGTTGTGGATGGCCAAGCCAACGTGCAACTGCGCGGCGAAGCCCACCGGGGAAATGTCCGTGGGGCCGTGGAAGCCGGACTTGATCTGGTACTGGGCGGCGAAGTCCATGACCTTCTTCAGCGGGGAGATGCCGCCGAAGTGGGTGGAGGCTGCGCGGACGTAGTCGATCAGCTGTTCCTTGATGAGGGTCTGGTAGTCCCACACGGTGTTGAAGATTTCACCGATGGCCAGCGGGGTGGTGGTGTGCTGGCGGACCAGGCGCAGGCCCTCCTGGTTTTCGGCCGGGGTGCAGTCCTCGAGCCAGAAGAGGTCGTACGGTTCCAGGGCCTTGCCGAGCTTGGCGGCCTGGATGGGGGTCATGCGGTGGTGGCCGTCGTGCAGCAGCGGGATTTCCGGGCCGAACTCGTTGCGCACGGCTTCAAAGACGGTGGGCAGGTGGCGCAGGTAGGCGCGGGTGTCCCAGTCCTCTTCCTGGGGGAACGCGCCGCGGCCGGCGGGCTCGTAGTCGTAGCGTTCGCCCGAGGCCTGGGCCTGCGCGGCCACACCGTAGACGGCCTTGATGCCGGGGACAGCGGTCTGGATGCGGATGGACTTGTAACCCAGTTCCAGGTGCTCACGGACTGAATCGAACAGCGACTCGAGGTCAGCGCCGGAAGCGTGGCCGTAAGCGCGCAGGCCGTTGCGTGAAGCGCCGCCCAGGAGCTGGTAGACCGGCATGTTCGCCATCTTGCCCTTGATGTCCCACAGGGCCATGTCCACGGCGGCGATTGCGGCCATGGTGACCGGCCCGCGGCGCCAGTAGGAGCTGCGGTACAGGAACTGCCAGGTGTCCTCGATCTTGTGCGGATCCTTGCCGATCAGCAGCTGGGCCACGTGCTCTTTGAGGTAGGCGGCAACAGCCAGTTCGCGGCCGTTCAGCGTGGCGTCACCGATGCCGGTGACCCCGTCGTCCGTAGTGATGCGCAGGGTCACGAAGTTACGTGACGGGCTTGTCACAAAGACTTCAGCGGCAATGATTTTCACGGCAGATCCTTTCGGGGACTTCTGGTCAGTTTGTGGTGCTGGGAGTTAGTGGCCGGCAGTTTTGCCGGCGCCAACCGGGGTGCCAGCATCAGCGGTGATGCTGGCGTCAGCGTCCTCGACGGCTCCCACCGTTTTGGTCCGGCGTTCCTGGATTTCCCTGAGGATTTCCGCGTGCTTGGCATCAGTCAGCGAGTACTTGGTCATTACCAATACCGCAAGGATAGTCAGCACAGCGGGGATTGCGCCCGCCGCTATCTGAATGCCGAACAGGGCGTCCGCGGTCTGGGCCGCTCCGGACTTGTAGCCGCCCAGTGCCAGGGCGTATGCCGCCAGGGCACCACCCACAGCCTGTCCGGATTTCCGCGTGAAGGAGAACAGGGCGTACGTGATTCCTTCGGTGCGGACACCGGTCCGCCATTCGCCGTACTCCACAGTGTCGGCTTCCAGCGCCCACACCACGATGTTGACGGCAAGGACGCCCACCAGGCTGACCACGAGGCCGGTAAAGCCCATCCAGACCTGGCCGGCCGGGGCGAAGAAGATGATCGCACCGCCGAGGACAGTGACCAGCGAAGAGTAGATGTAGACGCTCTTCTTGCCGACGTTACGGACAAGTTTGGGCATAAAGGCGGCCAGGAAGAAGGTGAGCGCCAGCTGGATGATGGACAGTACGGGGTATAGGTCCAGGCGGCCCAGGACGTCGCGCAGGTAGTACAGCTGCACGGAGGTCAGGGCGAGGTAGCCGGAGAGGAAGAAGAAGGAGCTCAGGCACAGCATCAAGAGGGGCTTGTTGCCTTTGAGCGTGTCCACGCTCTGCTTGAACGTCACCTTGGGGACGGCGCGGTGCACGCGTTCCTTGGCGGTCAATGCGGTGAAGAAGTACAGCGCCGCCCCGATGACCACAAACACCAGGGTGATGGTGGTGAACGTCGACTGGAGATCGGCACCGGGCTTGATCAGCGGCGCAACGAAGATACCCAGCGAAGAGCCCACCAGCAGGGCGCCCACCATGCGGGCCGAACCCAGCTTGGCGCGCTCTCCCGGATCCTGCGTCATGGCGCCGGCCAGCGAGCCGTACGGAATGTTCACGAGGCTGTAGGCAAGGCCTAGGGCGGCGTAGGTGACGTAGGCGTACAGCAGTGTGCCGGATTCACCCAGCTGCGGAATGGAGAACGTTGCCACGCTCAGCAGGAGCAGCGGGATGGAGCCGAACATGATGAAGGGCCGGAACTTACCGAAGCGCTTGCTGTAGGTCCGGTCAACGATCCGGCCGGCGAAGACATCAGCGAAAGCGTCAAAGAGCCTGACCACGAGCAGCAGGGTTCCGGCAGCCGCGGCGGAGATGCCGGCAACGTCCGTGTAGTACACCAACAGGAACATGGTGGCGGTGGTGAATGCGAGGTTGTTGGCTGCATCGCCGGCGCCATAGCCGATGATGCTGAGCTTGTTTAGCTTTTTCATGAATTGGGCTCCTTTACCCTTGCCGCCGTGTTGGCCAGCGAAAATTATTGAAATGCTATGAAGCGGTGAATCTTTGGCGATGCTGGAGCCGGCAGAATCCGCCTCCGACGGGCGTATCGCAGTGTTTTTCTCTCTGCCTGTAATCCTAGTCACTTGGCAATAAAATGGCAAGCGGTTGCCATGAATTTCTGTTGAAACTTCATGTAACTGCAGGTCATCGAAACAGCACTGCCCGGTCCAGGCGCCTGGACCGGGCAGTGCTGTTCTTTATGAAGCAGAAGGGCTGCTGGAGCGTGATTCTTAGGCGTCCGCCGGGAATGTGCCGAGCAGGCCGGAAACGAGTTCCACGACGGCGTCGTCCGCTGCGACGGCAGGATCCACCAGCGCCAGGACCGCCCGCACGCGCTCTGCGCCTTCCAGCTGGTTGGCCGCGGCCACTTCAGTTGCCAGCGGATCCTGGAACGTCTCGGCCGCGGCGCTGAAATCAATCCAGGCCGCGATCATCAGCGCTGCAGCGGCACCGGACCTGCCCTGGGCCCGTTCGGCCAAGAGGACAGGCACGGCCCGCATGCGCAGCTTGGTGCTGCCGTCCATGGCGATCTGGGCCAGGTGGTGGGCAATGCGCGCATTGCTGAAGCGGGCCAGCAGGGCAGCGCGGTACGCCGGGATCTGCAGGTCCGCGCCACCGGCCGCGGCGCCGGACAGGTTCGCCTCGGCTTCGTCCCAGAAGCTTTCGACGGCGGTCAGGCACTGCGGGTCCGCGAGGGCCTGCGCCACCGTGGTGTGTCCGCGGAGCTGGCCGGCGTAGGCCAGCAGGGAATGAGCGCCGTTCAGAAGCCACAGCTTGCGGTTCTCGTAAGGCTCGATGTGGTCAACGAAGACCGCGCCGGCATCTTCCCAGCGTGGACGGCCGGCCGGGAAATCGCCGCTGAGCACCCAGTTGGTGAAAGGCTCTGCCACTACAGGCGAGTTGTCGCGGTAGCCGCAGGCGGCCTCGACGGCGGCGATGTCCGCTTCCGTGGTGCGCGGCGTGATGCGGTCCACGGACGTGCTGACAAAACTGACGTTTTCCTCGACCCAGGCAGCGAGCTCCGCGTCCCAGGCCCGTGCCAGGCCCGCCACGGCGTTGCGGGCTACCGTGCCGTTGTTGGCGAGGTTGTCGCAGCAGACAACGGCGAGCGGCCCGGCTCCCGCAGCCCGGCGCGCGGCGAGGGCGAAGACCAGCCGGCCCAGCGGCGTCGACGGGTTTCCGCTGCCGGAAGCCAGCAGCGCAAGGTCGCCGGCGACGTCGGGCGCCGTAGTGTCCAGCTGTCCGTCGGCACCGAGGCGGTACGCCGCTTCGGTGACCGTCAGGGTGACCATGGCGGTGGCCGGTGCCGAAACGAGCTCTGCGAGCCGCTGCACGTTCGCGCCGTCGACCGCTTCAACGATGCTGCCGAGGACGGCGAACGAGTCTCCGCTGTCAGCGCGCTCCACGAGCGTAAAGAGGCCGTCCTGCTCGGCAAGGGCCAGGGCAGCATCCGGGCGGCGGCCGGTGAAAGCCGCAATACCCCAGCCGGCGGCGTCGCTGGCCTGGCTGGTGTACCAGGCCTGGTGCGAGCGGTGGAAGGCACCGAGTCCCAGGTGGACGATCCGCACCGGCGGTTTGGCGGAAGCCTGCAAGGTCCGGTCCAGCTGCGGCAGGGATTCGGCCGTCTTGGCTGTTGCGTCGGTCTGTTCGATGCTCACAGTTTGAAAACCCTTCGAGGGGAAGAATCGACCGTGTCCACGATGATTTCGTGGGCGCGGTCTTCACTGACACGATGCTCGGCCACCAGACGGGCCAGGAAGGAGGCTTCGATCCGGCGGGACGCATCGTGGCGGGCGGGGATGGAGCAGAACGCCCTGGTGTCGTCGATGAACCCGGAAGAACGGGAGAAACCGGCCGTTTCGGTAACGGCGGAGCGGAACCGGAGCATGGCATCCGGAGCGTCCAGGAACCACCAGGGTGCGCCCAGGTAGACGGACGGGTAAAAGCCGGCGAGCGGTGCGAGTTCGCGGGAGAACACGGTCTCGTCCAGGGTGAACAGCACCAGGTGGAAGTCCTTGGCCGTGCCGAAGTCCTGCAGCAGCGGTCGGATGGCCTCGGTGTAGTTGGTGGCGAACGGGATGTCGTGGCCGGTGTCCGCGCCGAAGGCATCAAACGTTGCGGTGTGGTGGTTCCGGAACGAACCCGGGTGGATGGTCATAACCAGGCCGTCCTCCACCGACATCCGGCCCATCTGGTACATCATGTGGGCTTCGAAGGTGTTGCGGTCCTCGGCCGTGGCCTTGCCGGCGCGGGCGAGCTCGAAGATCCTCTCGGCTTCGGCGCGGTCCAGCTTGAGCGTTGCCGGAGTGGCCACACCGTGGTCTGCGGAGACTGCGCCGTGCTCCACGAAGTAGCGGCGGCGGTTTTCCAGGGCCGTGATGTAGCCCGCGTAGCCGTTGGCGCCGTCACCGGCGGTTTCGATCAGGCGGTCAACGTTGGCACTCCAGGTGGGGTGCGCAATGTTCAGGTAGGCATCCGGGCGGAAGGTCGGCAGGACGCGGCCATTGAACGAGGCGTCCTCGGCGATGGCTTTGTGGCTGGCCAGGTTGTCCAGGGGATCGTCCGTGGTGGCCAGGACCTCGATGTTGAAGTCCTTGAACAGCTGGCGGGGACGGAAGCCCGGCTCCACGAGTTTGGCGGTGATGGCGTCATAGCTGGCGTCAGCGGACATCTCGCCCAGGTCTGCGTCCAGATTGAAGACACTGTTGAACTGATTGCGCAGCCAGTATCCGGAGGCCGTGCCCTCGAAGAGGGGCCAGGCATCCACGAACGTGCGCCAGATTTCGCGTGACCCGGGCGTGGTGGAACCGCCGGCGCGCAGCTTGTCCAGGGGGGCGCCGTTGGCGTGGATCAGGCGGGTGACGTAGTGGTCCGGGCTGACGAGCAGCGCTGCCGGGTCCGGGAACGGCGTGTTGTGCTCGATGACGGCGGCGTCAACGTGGCCATGCGGGGAGATAATGGGGAGGTCCTGTACGCGCGCAAGGAGGTCCCGCGCAATGCTGCGCGTTCCTGGGTCGGCGGGCAGGAGCCTGTCTGGGTTGGCAGCAATCGACTGTGACATAGATCAATAATCTGCCTGGCGCCTCGTTTTGTCAACCGGTTGCCATGAATTGCCAAATGCTGGAATCGGCCTGTCCAGGACTCACTTCGCGGGCAGGATCCTACCGCTGGACCCGCGCAGCACCAGCTCAGTCTCCACGCTCAAAGTGCCGGCCTGCTCCCCGCTCCCGTGGAGGAAGTCCAACAGGCGCGTCGCGGCAGCCTCGCCGCATTCCCCCAGCGGCGAACGCACCGTGGTGAGCGGCGGCGTCGTGAAATCCGCGCCGAAGATGTCGTCAAAGCCGATGATGCTGATGTCGTCGGGCACCACCATGCCGGCGGCCTGGAGCTCCTGCATGAGCCCGATGGCCAGCAAGTCGTTGTACGTCATGACCGCGGTGGCACCGCTGGCGCGGACATCGCGCGCAGTCTGCCGGCCGCCGTCGACCGTTGGTTTGCTGGACTCAAGCCGCACGGCTTCGAGCCGGGACCATTCGCAAGCTGCCTGCACACCCTCCCAACGGCGTTCGGACATCCAGGACTGCGGCGGCCCCGCTACAAAGGCGATCCGCTGGTGTCCGTTGGCGGCCATGCTCCGGATTGCCTCGCTGATCCCCTTGTTGACGTCCGGCACCACGCACGGCACGCCCTCTACTTCGCGGTTGATGACCACCACGGGCTTGTCCTGGGCCAGGGCGCGGATGTTGTCATCGTCCATGCGCGGGCTCGCGAGAATGAGGCCGTCGACGGTGGCCATGAGCCGCCGGGCGGCAGTCAGTTCAGTAGCCGGGGACTCCGCCGACTCGGCGAGCACCAGGGTGTAATCCCTGCTGGTTGCGGTGGTCTCGGCGCCGCGGATGATGTCAAAGAATGTGGGGTTGGTGATGTCCGCGACGATGAGGCCGAACGTGTTGGTCTTGCCCGTGGGAAGTGCGCGCGCAAACGGATTGACCTGGTAGTTCAGCTGGGCGGCCGCATCCTCGATGAGCTTCTGTGTTTTGGAGCTGACCCTGCCCGGCTTGCTGAGTGCCCGGGAAACGGTGGACGCGTTGACGCCGGCCAACTTGGCGATGTCGTAGATGGTCGCATTGGACTTGCCGTCGCGGCCATGCTTTTTGACCGAACCCGTTGATGGGGCGGTGTCCGGCGTTTGGGGTTCAGTCACCGCCCCATCCTAACGATGAAACCACTTAAGCAGGTCGCAGCTGTGGCCGTTTTGATGGTCCAAAACGGCCACAGCTGCTACTCAGCACCGGTACTCCCTCAGGAGGTTACGCGCGCTGGGGGAACTTGCCCTCTTCGGCGATGCGCTTGTTGAGCTCGGCGAGGAACTCGTTCTCGTCGAAGTCCAGTCCAACTTCCTTACCGGTCCATGCGGAGAGGTGGATGGCGTTGGCCAGGCGGACACCGTTTATACCGTCCGAGCCCGGAGCGAGCAGCGGCGTGCCGTCCAGGATGTTGGCGGCGAAGTTCTCCAGGACACCTGAGTGCTGTGCACCCCAGGCGGACTCGAACTCGATGACCTCGGTGGTGTAGTACTCCTCCGGGTTCAACTCGCCCATAAAGAGCTTGCGGACATCGTCCATGCCCATGCCGTCGCTGAGTTCGCGCTCGGGCTTGTGCAAGCGCGTCACGGTGGCGGTCTTGCTGCCCTCGACCACGATCTTGCCCTGGTCGCCCAGGATCTCGAAGCGGTCGGTCCCGGTCAGGTCGTGCGTGGCGGTGACAAAAACGCCGGTAACGCCGTCTCCGTAGTCAACCACCGCAGTCACTTCATCTTCGACGGCGATGTCGCGGCGGAAGCCGAAGGAAACCTTGGAGTAGACGGACTTCGGGACGCCGCAGATCCACTGCCACAGGTCCAGCTGGTGCGGTGCCTGGTTGACCAGGACGCCGCCGCCTTCGCCGCCCCACGTCGCGCGCCATTCGCTGGAGTTGTAGTAGCCCTGCGGACGCCACCAGTTGGTGATGATCCAGTTGCTGCGGCGGATCTTGCCGATCTCGCCGTTTTCCACAATCTCTTTGAGCTTCTTGTACAGCGGGTTGTTGCGCTGGTTGAACATGATGCCGAAGGAGAGTTCCGGCTTGCTGGCAGCGAACTCGTTCAGTTCCTTGACCTGCTTGGTGTAGACGCCGGCCGGCTTCTCCACCAGCGCATGGATGTTGCGCTTGAGGGTCTCGATGCCCATTTCCGGGTGCAGGAAGTGCGGCACGCAGGTCACGACGGCGTCAACGTCGCCGCTTTCCAGCATCGCGATGTAGTCGTCATAGAAGGGAGCGTCCGGGTACGTGGCCGAGGCAAGTTCCCTCTTGGCCGGATCGGTGTCGCAGATAGCGCCGATCACCATGTTGGGGACCATGCCGTCTGTGATGAACTTGGCGTAAGCGCCGCCCTGCTGGCCCAGGCCGATGATGCCGAGGCGTACTTTCTTGCTCACAGTTATTTGTCCTTTTTGTTGGTTGAGCTTGTCGAAACCAGATTGTGGAAGTGGGTCCGCTTAGAAGAGCTCGGACTGCCCCAAGGCAACCAGGTTGTCGTAGGAGGTCTGCAGCGCTTCCCAGACCGTGCGGCCATAGAGTTCGTCCTGCTCCACCAGCAGGTACTGCGCGCCGGCAGCCTCCGCGGCCGGGATGATGGAAGCGAAGTCCAGGTTGCCCTCGCCCACTTCGGCGAACTGGACAACGTTCTTGAACTCCGTCATGAATCCAACGAAGTCCCCTGAATTCAGCAGCCCCATGGCCGACTCCGGCATTTGGCCGATCCGGTAGTCCTTCAGGTGCACCATAGCGGTGCGGCCGGCGTACTTTTCGAGCGTGCGGACTGGGTCCAGGCCGCCGCGCTGTACCCAGTGCACGTCGATTTCCATGCCCATGGCCGGGGAGTTCTCCGCAATGATGTCCAGCATGAATTTGCCGTCGAACTTCGCGAACTCGATGTGGTGGTTGTGGTAGTACAGGCCCAGGCCCTGCTCCTGCAGCCGTTCGGCGTATTCGTTGGCCTGCTTGGCGAAGTCAATTACCGCGCCGATGGACGTCATTGCCTCGAACGGCAGCATACCGATCCGCAACAGCTTCGAGTCCAGGCTCTTTGCGTCATCCACGATCTTGTCAAAGTGCTCCGCCAGGGAATCGCCGGGCCGGCCCTTGGGTGTCTCCATGGCCACGGACAGGGCCGCGATGTCCATGCCCAGCTCGCTGCGGGAGCGGTCCAGTTCAGCGACGTTTTCCGGCGTCATCGGGATCTGGGAGATCTCGACGGCGTTGTAGCCGATGTCGCTGACCTTACGGAGGGTTTCGAACGCCCCGATTTCGGTGAAGCTGTCCTTCAGCATCATTGCCTGTACGCCAATTTTGGCCACGTTATTCCTCCATAGTTGTTGCTGTTGAGTTAGTTCGGGCATGAGCCCTAGGCAAGGGCAGCCGCTTGCTCGTTCTGCTGGCGCTGTTCTTCGAGCAGCCGGTGACGTTCGGCACGGCGCTTCTCCTGGCGGTCCGGATCCGGCACGGGTGAAGCGAGCAGCAACCGCTGCGTGTAGGGGTGGTCGGGGTTGCGCGTGACGATCTCTGCCGGCCCCTGCTCCACGATTTCTCCACGGTACATCACGGCTACACGGTGGCTGATGTGGCGGACCACGTCAAGGTCGTGGGAGACAAACAGGTAGGACACGCCGGTGTCCTTCTGGATCTGCAGGAACAGATCCAGGACACGGGCCTGCGTGGAGAGGTCCAGGGCACTGACCGGCTCATCACAGACGATGAGTTTCGGCGACAGTGCCAGGGCGCGGGCGATGGCCACGCGCTGGCGCTGGCCGCCGCTGAACTCCCGCGGGAGACGGTGGATGGCGTCCGACGGCAGGCCTACCTGGTCCAGGAGCTCTCTGACGCGCTTCTTGGCTGCTGCCTGCTCCATGCCCTGCACGCCCAAGGGCTCGGCAAGGATGTCGCCGATCTCCAGGGCAGGGTTGAGCGACGTGTACGGATCCTGGAAGACCACTTGCATGTCTCGGCTCAGGACACGGCGCTGCTTGCGGGTGGCCTGGCTGATGTCCTTGCCCTCGAAGGTGACCTTGCCACCGCTTACGGGCGCGAGCCCCAGCACTGCCCGGCCCAGGGTGGTCTTGCCGGAGCCCGACTCCCCCACCAGGCCCAGGGTCTCCCCATGGCCGATGCTGATGTTGATGTCCGTCAGGGCACGGAATTTCTTTGCCCGGAACCCCTTGCCGGCGTACTCCACCACCAGGTTCTCGACCCGAAGGAGTCCTTCACGTGCCGGCGCTGATAACGCGGCGCCCAAGGCTGCAGTTTCTGTCACAGTACGTTCTCCTTAGCACTCGATGGCACCAGCATGGACATCGGTTCTTTGCCTTCGAGCATCGAAGCCAGCAGGGTCTGGGTGTAGCGTTCCTCCGGTTCGCGCAGTATGTCCCGCACGGGGCCTTCCTCCACGAGCCGTCCGTTCTGCATGACCACAACGCGGTCGCAGAGGTCAGCCACAACACCAAAGTTGTGGGTCACCAGGATGACGCCGACGCCGAGCCGGCGCTGGAGGTCGCGGATGAGGTCCAGCACATCGGCCTGCACAGTGACGTCCAGTGCCGTGGTGGGCTCATCGGCAATGATGAGGTCCGGTTCGCAGCTGATGGCGCCGGCGATGAGCACACGCTGGGCCATGCCACCGGAGACCTCGTGCGGGTAAGCCTTGAAGGTCCGGTCCGGGTTGACAATGCCGACGTCGGAGAGCAGCTTCATGGCGCGCTTCGTGGCTTCAGACTTGGAGATTCCCAAGACCCGCACCATGGGGGTAACCAGCTGGTAGCCGACGGTGAAGGCCGGGTCCAGGTTGCTCATGGGTTCCTGCGGGATGTAGGAAATCCGCTTGCCGCGCAGCTTGGAGAGCCGTTCCTGGCTGACGTTGTCTTCGCCGGGAGCCACCGTGTAGTTGCCATCGAACTGGATGGCACCGCCCACGATGCGTGCAGTATCCGGCAGCAGGCCCAGGATGGAAAAGGCCGTCTGGGACTTGCCCGAACCGGACTCGCCCACGATGCCAAGGATTTCGCCGCGGTCAACGTGGAAGGAGACGTCATCAACAACCTTCTTGACCGATCCGTCCGCCTGCGGGTACCCGACGCCCAGGTTGGTCACTTTGACCAGGTGGTGTTCGGTTCCGGCCTCGACGGCGGCGACAGTCTTGCTTGCTGCCTTGGCGGCGCTGGCCGACGCAGCGTCTTCCGCCTCATGTGCTTTCTTCCTGCGGTGCTTGATCTTCTCTTGGTCTTCCAAAGCATCGCGGATAGCGTTCCCAAGAAGGACCAAGGCACCAATGGTCAGTGCCATGGCAAACGCGGGCCAGAAGAGCAGGCTGGGCGTGAGATAAACGTTCTTGAATCCCTCGCTGAGCATCACGCCCCAGGATGCCTTTGACGGATCACCCAGGCCCAGGAACTCAAGGCCTGACTGGATGGCGATGGCAACTCCGGCAATCGCCGCCGTCTGGATGATGATAGGGGCCCGCACCACAGAGAAGATATGGCGGGTGATGATACTCAGGTCAGAGAGCCCGGAGACCCGGGCCGCGTCGACATAGAGCTCGTTGCGGACCGATTGCACAGCAGATCGTGTCAGGCGGAAATAGGAGGGACTCAGCAGTATGCCCAGGAAGAGCATGGCAATCCAGACCGACGGCCCGAAGGCTGCACGCACAGTCAGCAGCACAATCAGGCCGGGAAGGCTCATGAGGATGCTGACAACCCAGTTGGACATAGCTTCGAACTTGCCCGCGTAGTAGCCCGCAATCAGGCCCGCGGGCAGGCCAATCGCGATCGCAACGGCGGCACACAGCAACGCGGAGAGCAGCGTCAGCTGCGCACCAAAGAGAAGCCGGCTCCAGACGTCGCGCCCGGAGCTGTCCGTGCCGAGGATGTTGACGGAGTCCGGGGCGGCGAGGGTCTTTGAAATGTTTGCAAAGTTCTCCTCGAACGGCGCCAGGACATCGGCGAACGCGGCTAGGAGACCCATGGTCAGCAGGATGATCATCGATAAAATGCCGAGGGGGTTTTTGAAGAGACGCTTGAGCACCGTGGACCGGACCACGGTACCGGTCTGGCCGGTCGTACCGGGAAGCGGCGTCAGGGCTGAGGTTTCGACGGACTCGCTCACGAGGCACGCACCTTCGGGTTGAGCCAACCGTTGAGCAGGTCAACGATGAGATTGACAAAGATGACAACGGCGACGGTGTACATAACAACGCCCATGACCACGGGCTGGTCGCTCTGGCCGGTGGCGGCCACGGCAAGGGGGCCCATGCCGGGAAGGGCGAAAATCTGCTCGATGATGACCACGCCGCCGAGCATGCCGATCAGCTGCAGGCTGAGGACTGTAAGCCCCGCCGGGGCAGCGCTGCGCAGGACATGCTTAAAAAGGATCTCCCGCTCCTGGATCCCGCGGCTGCGGAGAGTCCGCACGTAGTCGCGTTCCAACTGCTTGATCACGGCGCTGCGGATCTGCTGGGCACCGCCGGTCACGCCGTTGATCAGGAGGGCTATGACGGGCAGGGTCAGCGAGAGCACCCAGGCGTCTGCTCCGGCACCCGGGGAAATGGTGCTGGTGGCGGGGAAGAGGCCCATCTGGATGGCCAGGATGGTGACGAGGATAATGCCGATGACGAAACCGGGAATGGAGTCGCCGATGATGGCGCCGACCTGGACCGTCCGGTCCACCCAGCCACGCTTCACTGCTGCGGCAACGCCGATGAGGGTAGCGATGATGGAAATAAGGAGCATGGCTGCCACCACCATGGTCATGGTGACCGGAATGCGGGTGGCGAGGGCGTCGGCCACCGGTTCAGAGGTGAACCAGGATGCTCCCAGGTCTCCCTGCAGCGCGTTGACAACCCAGTCCAGATAGCGGGTAAGAATGGGCTGATCCAGCCCGAGCTCTGTTTCTTTCAGCGCTACCTGCTCGGGCGTGGCCTGGTCTCCGACGATGTTCCGGGCAATGCTGCCGCTCGATACGTAAAGAAGGGAAAAAACGAGGATCGAGACGGCGAACAGGACTACTATTCCGCTGCCTAGGCGTTTAAGGATGAATGTGATCATTGCTGGCTCCATTGAACTGGCATGGTTTGACTGCCTGGTCCGGCAGCCCGGTCCGGCAGCCCGCCACCGTGGTGGTCGGGCTGCCGGACCTGCGCCGGTTTATGTTGCTTCCTGACCCGGGTCTTACTTGGCCGGCGAGTAGTTGTAGATGGACGGGACGGCCTGCTGGATCTGGGGCGTTACAGTGACCTTGTCGTTGTGGTAGTACATCTGGTTTACCCGGAACAGCGGGGCGAACCAGGCCTGCTCCACGACGTACCTGTTAACTTCCTTGGCGAGCTCGTCCGCTTTTTCGCCGCCGCTCTGCACCGCGTCGATCTTGGCCTGCAGCTCAGGAGTGGTGTTCTTGAACGGGTTGTACAGCGCCTTCGTGGAGACAATCTGGTTGATGGCCACCCACGGCTCCCCCTGGAAGAGCGAGAAGTACATGGTGGTGAATTTCTGGGCTGCGACGTCGCTCGTGAACGTGTTTGTAATCGCTGCGCCGACGTTCAGGGTGATCCCCACGTCCGACAGCTGCTGCTTCAGCACCGCGAGCTGGGTTTCGAAGCCCGGAACGGACGGAACCTCAAGGGTCACGCCGGTTTCGTAGCCGGCTTCCTTCAGCAGGGCCTTCGCCTTCGCCGGGTCATAAGGGTACTTGTTTTCAAGTTCCTCCACCCACGCGCCGCTCTCCTTGCCGAAGGGCTGGGACGTCGGACTGCCCTGTCCCAGCAGTACCTGATCGAGGATCGTCTTGCGGTCGAACGCGTGGTTAATGGCCTGACGGACCTTCACATCCTTGAGGGGGGCATTCTTGGCGCCGTCCCGATCCAGGAGCAACAGTCCCTGCCAGTCCACCTGGTTGGTGACCAGCTTCATCTTCCTGCCCTCGGCTTGCTTACCGGTCTTGGGATCTAGCAACGTAGCGTCCACCTGTCCCGACACCAAGGCGTTGGTCCGGGCGGTCGGGTCAGTCAGGATCTTGAGGGTGAGTTTCTCGAACTTCTGATTGTCCTTGTTCCAGTAATCCTTGCGGGCCGTGAACACCGACTGTGAGTCCTTAACCGTGGCCGCCTTGTCCATGACGTACGGGCCGCTGCCCACGGGCTCGGTCTTGATGCTTTCGGTGCCCAGGGCCTTGGGGCTGCCCATCAGGCCAGCGGCCTGGCTTAGGTAGAACTCCAGAGAAGGGTCAGGAGTGGCGAGGTTGAGCTCGATGGTATCGGCATCCACCACCTTCACGTCCGAGACGGCGGTGAGCTGGGCCATCTGCGGGCCATTGGCCTTTTTGAAGTGGTCCAGGTTTGCCTTGGCAGCCTCGGCGTCGAACTTGGCGCCATCGCTGAAGGTCACGTCTGTGCGGAGGTCAACGGTCAGCTGAGTGTCCGCGTCGTTGTACTTCCACGCGGTGGCCAGCATAGGGCTGAGCTTGCCATCCGGTTCCCGCAGGAGCAGGGAGTCGTAGGCTGCCTGGTAGGGCTGCAGGACGTGGCCCACATGCGCTTGCGCGGGGTCCCAGGAAGTCATGTCTCTAACGGCGCCCAGTGTGAGGGTGGTCGTTTTAGGGGCGCCGGGGTTATTGGCGCCTGGGGCGCCGCCGCAGGCTGTCAGCGCGAGGGCCGCGCTGGTGATAAGAGCGGCTGCTGCCGCTTTGGGACCTAACTTCATTGTTGGCTCCTGGATCTGTGGAACGTGAGAGTTGCGAATTCCGGCCGGTGTGGCGTTGGACACACCGACGTTCGAGATTCAGAGTACGCATAATTGCCAGTCTTGGCAACCGATTGTCAATTTTGTTGCAACTTATATTTTCGAAGCCCGCGAATGAAACGTTCTAAGCGACTTCAACCGGTTGCCGTGAAGCGGTCAGGAAACTTTCTCCGCCGCGTCCGGGTAGCTCTGGCGGTAAATTTCCTTGACGATCCTCAGGGATTTTTCCGCTGCTCCAGGGTCGATCCAGAACGGGCCCTCGTCACCGAGGCGGGCATAGAATTCACTGATGAGCAGTTCGTGCGAGACGCCCCAGTAGGCACGTCCGCCGGTCTCCACCACACGCTCGGGAACCACTTCAACCCGGCCGTTCGCATAAGTGACCGTCAAGTCCCCACGAAGACTGAGAGTCGCTTTTTCCGTGACAATGTCCAGCGTAACCGGGGCGTTGACGGCGTTGGCCAGCGTGGCATAGAAGGCGCTCCGCGCACCGTTGGCGTGCTCGGCAACAAATTCCGCAGTGTCCTCCACCTCGATGGTTTCGCCCAGGAACCTGGTGGCCGCATTGCCGGACAACGAAACGACGTCGCCCAGCAGCCACTGCACCAGGTCAACGGTGTGAATGGCCTGGTTCATCATGAGCCCGCCGCCGCCACCCTCCCAGGTGCCGCGCCAGGGCCGGCTGCGGTAATAGTCGGCATTGCGGTGCCACAGCACCGTTGCTGACGCCCCTACTACCGCGCCTAGCTCGCCGGAGGAAAGCAGTGCGTGCATGGCCTGCGAGGTGGCGTTGTAGCGGTTCTGGAAGCAGACGGCAATCTTGGCAGTGCCCGCCTTGGCGGCCTCCACCAGCCGGCGGCCTTCTTCAAGCGTATGCGCGAGCGGCTTTTCGACAATGACGTTCACGCCGCGTTCAAGGCAGTCCACGGCGATGGTGGCGTGCATGTTGTGCGGCGTCGTAATGTGCACAACATCCGGTCCGACGGCCTCGATCAGGCTGAGATGATCGGGGAAACCCGGGACGCCGTAGGCGGCCACGGCGGCCGCAAGGCGGCCGGGATCCAAGTCGCAGACCCCAGCCAGCCGCGCGCCATCGAGCTTTGCGATGGCCTCAAAGTGCACTGCCGACACATCACCGCAGCCAATAACTGCGGCCTTGAGGCCGGTCACGAAAGTTCGATTCCGTTCTTGGCAGCAAGGACCGCGAAGGCGCGCGCGGCCATGCCGAAGGCAACCGGACCGGAGAAGCCGCCCAGCTTGTGGTGGCTGGCGAGGTGGGGTTCGAGTGAGGCAAAGCCTGCGTAACCGTCCGCCTTCAGGGCAGCAATGGTGGCGTCCAGTTCGCCGTCGCCGTGGCCGGAAGGCACAACCTCGCCCGTAGCCATGATGGCGTCCTTGACCTGGAGGTATTCGAGGTAGGGGCGGAGCATGGCGTAGCCATCGGTGTAGGGGCGGACGCCTACCTGGACGAAGTTGGCGTTGTCCCAGGCGATCCTCAGTGCGGGAGAGTCCACGGACTCCATGATGTCCAGGACGCGCTGCGGCGTATCGCCGTAGATGTCCTTTTCGTTCTCGTGCAGGAGTACGACGCCGGCGCTTTCGGCTTCAGCGGCCAGTGCCCGCATGCGCGTGAGGACGTCGTCGCGGATTTCCTCCGGCGTCTGGGCTTCACTCCGGAAGTAGGAGAAGATCCGGATGTATTTGGTATCCAGGCCCTTGGCTACGGAGATGATCTGGCGAAGGCGCTCCACCTCGTGCTCCACGGGCAGGCTGATGTCCACCTTGCCGATGGGGCTGGCCACGGCTGAGACCTTCAAGCCCTTGGCGTCCAAGAGTTCCTTGAGGTCAGCTACCTGCTCAGACGTCATTTCTGAGACGTTGACGCCCCAGGCGCTGCGAACTTCGATGTAGTTCGCGCCGAGCGCCAGCAGGACAGCAGCCTGGATGGCGGGGTCCGTATCCACCTCGTCGCCGAATCCTGAGAGCGTCCAGGCAGTGCTTGTTGCTGCGGTTGTTGCTTCGGTCACGGGAATCTCCTTAGGTATGCCCGCGACGGGACAGCCTAGGTGCCGCTCCGGCGCGCGGGTGACTCAGTTCACAAACAAGTGCTGCCCTAAGTCTAGACACGTCAACTGTCAATGACAACCGATTGCCAAATGATTGCAGGCTGTGGCAATCTAGGAGCTATAGGGCTGTGGCAACCGTCACAAGCCCCCAGTCATCCCGTTCAGTGAGGAGCGCGCCATGGCGATGCAAGCAGCCGGAACAGACCGTCCTGCCACCATCCACGACATCGCCGCGATCTGCGGTGTGGCCGCGTCCACCGTGTCCCGCGCACTTTCCACTCCGGACCGGGTCAACATCCGAACCCGCGCCCGCATCGAAGCGGCGGCGGCCGAGCTGAACTACACGCCGAACAGCCAAGCTAAAGCCCTGAGCTCCGGCCGCACCGGCGCCGTCGGCGTCCTGGTGCCCGACATCACCAACCCCTTCTATTTCGATCTCATCCGTGGCACCCAGCTGCAGCTCAAGGCAGCCGGCTACACGCAGCTGCTCGTGGACACCGAAGAGTCCGACGAAGTGGAGGCCTCCACCATGGAGCAGCTGCGCAAGAGCGCTGACGGAATCATCGTCGCCGCGTCCAGGCTCAGCGATGAGGCGCTGCTGGCCGCCGCAGCCAGGATTCCCATGGTGACCATCAACCGCGACGTAGCCGGCGTTCCCGCCGTCGTGATTGACACTCCCTCCGCCACCAGCCAGGCGCTGGACCATCTGATTTCCCTCGGCCACACCCGCATCGCCTACATGGCCGGTCCACTCACGTCCCAATCCAGCACCCTTCGCTGGACAGCCCTGGCGGCCGCCGCCGAGGACCGCGGCGTGGACGTGCGCAGGCTGGGACCGTTCGCCCCCAAGACACAATCAGGTGCCGCCGCAGCCGATGCGGCCGTGCACTCCGGCGTCACCGCCTGCATTGCCTTTAACGACCTCATCGCCATCGGCATGCTTCAGCGGCTGCGCGAACGCGGCATCCGGGTCCCGGAGGACATCAGCGTGGTGGGCTGCGACGACATCTTTGGCGCGGACTTCTGCAATCCCCCGCTGACCACCATGACGTCCCCTATCGAACAAGCAGGCCGCGTAGCAGTGTCCATGCTCCTGGCCCAGCTCAACCCGCTGGCGGGCGGTGGCAGCCGCAGCCGGTCGCTGATGCCTACGCATCTCACCGTCCGCGGTTCAACGGGAGCGGCACCGGCAGCGCTGTAGGTCCGGGCCCCAAGTGTCCGTTCGCGCCGGGCTGTGAGTGGTTCGGGTGGACACGTGGGTGGTTCGGGTGGACACAGTTGAGCGTTGTTGACAGCGCTGACTAGGCTGGATCACATGCGCGAACTCCAAGCCACCATCATCGAAGAAATGGGCGTGCAGCCCCGGATCGACCCCCTCGGGGAGGTGCGCAAGCGGGTGGATTTCCTGAAGGATTACCTCCGGGCAACCCACACCAAGGGCTTTGTCCTGGGCATCTCGGGCGGGCTGGACTCCTCCCTCGCCGGCAGACTGGCCCAGCTGGCCGTGGAGGAGCTTGATGCCGAAGGCGTGGAGGCCAACTTCGTGGCGGTCCGCCTTCCGTACGGCGTCCAGCACGACGAGGACGACGCCCAGGCCGCCCTGGACTTCATCCAGGCCAAGACGGAATGGACCTTCAACATCTCCGCCGCCGTGGATGGCTTCGAGAACGAATTCGAGAAGACGGTGGGCAACGGGATTTCCGATTTCCACAAGGGCAACACCAAGGCCCGCACGCGGATGATCGCGCAGTACGCGCTGGCCGGGGAGCACAACTACCTGGTGATCGGCACCGACCACGGCGCAGAGTCCGTCACCGGGTTCTTCACTAAATTCGGCGACGGCGGCGCGGACATCCTGCCCCTGTTCGGCCTCAACAAACGCCAGAACCGCGAACTGCTGGCCGAGCTGGGCGCCCCTGCCCGTGTCTGGGAAAAAGTACCCACCGCCGACCTCCTGGACGGCAGGCCCGGACGCACCGACGAGGACGAACTGGGAATCAAGTACGACCAGATCGATGATTACCTCGAAGGCCGGGAGATCCCCGAAGCGGCGGCCGAGCTGATCGAACAGAAGTACCTCCGCACACGCCACAAGCGCACCGTGCCGGTCACCATCTTCGATACGTGGTGGAAGTAAGCGCTCCACACAACGCTGGAATTCCCCACTTTTGGGGCACGACGGCGGCGCGTCGCCCCGAAAACGCGGCGCGCCGTCGTCGTTCCTTCCCTAAGCCGGGGAAACTCAGCGGCGACGACCGTGGATTCAGCGGCCGGTCAGTGTTGAACTCAGTGTGGTGCTGATCCGGTGGGCTTCCTCCATCAGCAGTTTGCCGAGGAACCCCTGCCGTTCCGGCCGGAACCGGGGTTCGATGCCGGTGAGTGAAAGCGCGCCCACGGGCCTGCCCAGCTGGTCGAACACGGCCGTCCCCATTCCCCAGCTGCCTTCCAGCACGAGGCCGGGATTCACTGCGAATCCATGCAGCCGGGTCCGTTCCAGATTCCTGCGCACCACGTCCATGCTGTGGCCCGCCGCGAAACTGCCGGCGTGCTGGTCCCAGCCGGACAGGATGGCTTCCTGTTCCTCATCCGGGAGGAACGCCATGATGGCGGTCCCGGCCGAGGCCACACCCAGTGGAAATCGGACTCCCTCGTGCAGCACGAAGGAACGTACCGGGAAGCTGCCCTCTTCCCGCAGCACGCAGACCGTCTCCTGGCCCCTGCGGATGGAATAGAACGCGCTCTCGCCGGTCTCCTCCGCCAGCCGGCGGAGGCTTGGCCGCGCCAGGTCCTCAAACGGGAAGCGGGCCGCCGCCACTGATCCCAGCAGGAAAATCTCAGGGCCCAGGATCCAGTTTCCGCTGCGGGCATCGTGGTCCAGGAGGCCCTCCGCGGCAAGGGAGGCCAGGAGCCGGTGGACGGTGGGGCGCGTCAGCCCGGACTCCCGGACCAGCCCGGCAATCGAGCTGCCCTCCGGCTTCCGGCCGACAAGCCGGAGCAGTGATGCCACGCGGCCCACCACCTGAGCCCCTTGGACTGGATTCTTCATTCGGATCACCAACTCTCAAGAAATCCTCCACAATGTGGACACCTCAAAGCCTAGCGTCCACGCTGTGAAATATCTGCCTTGCGGGCAGAATTACGCCGTTGACCAACTTTCTTGAGCACCCTAGGCTCCTTCTTCAGGCCCAGCGTCCACAACGTGGAGGACCTGAATGGCTCTGCACGCTCGATGATGAGGAGACGGAATGTCCAAACTGAAATCCAACGCCGCCGCGGCCCTGGCGGAAGTGCTCCAGGACGGCATGACGCTCGCCGTCGGCGGTTTTGGCCTGGGCGGCATCCCGGCGGACCTCATCGAGGCCGTGCGTGATTCCGGTGTGCGCGACCTGACCGTGGTGTCGAACAACATGGGCGTGGACGGGAAAGGCCTGGGCGTGCTGATCGAAGCCGGCCAGGTCCGCAAGGTGATCGCATCGTATGTGGGCGAGAACAAACTCTTCGCCGAGCAGTACCTCGCGGGCCTGCTTGAGGTGGAGTTCACGCCGCAGGGCACCCTGGCCGAGCGCCTCCGTGCCGGCGGCGCCGGCATCCCCGCCTTCTACACCAAGACCGGCGTCGGAACCCTGGTCGCCGAAGGCAAACCGCTCGCAGAGTTCGACGGCGAAACGTACGTCCAGGAGCGCGCCATCCGGGCCGACGTGGCGCTGGTCCACGCGCACACCGCGGACACGGACGGCAACCTGATCTACCGCTACACGGCCCGGAACTTCAACCCCGTGGTGGCCACCGCCGGCCTGGTGACCATCGCCGAAGCCGAAGTCATCGTGGAGCCCGGCGCACTGGATCCCAACCACATCGTCACCCCGGGCGTATACGTCCAGCACCTGGTCCAGGCGAGCGGCCGGGTCAAGGACATTGAACAGCGCACCGTCCGCCCCCGGGAAGCGGCAACAGTCCCCGCGTGAACGCCACTCGCCCGCCCCACCCCGCAGCGCGAACGAACACTTAAGCCCCCGCATACTTCTAACCCCAAGGAGAACCCCATGGCCTGGACCAGGGATGAAATGGCTGCCATCGCGGCCGAGGAACTGCACGACGGCGACTACGTGAACCTGGGCATCGGCATCCCCACGCTGGTGGCCAACAACCTGCCCGACGGCGTCCGCGTGGTCCTGCAGAGCGAAAACGGCCTGCTCGGCATGGGCCCGTTCCCCTATGAGGGCGACGAAGACGCCGACCTCATCAACGCCGGCAAGCAGACCGTCACGGTCCTGCCCGGCGGCAGCATCTTCGACTCCGCCACATCGTTCGGCATGATCCGCGGCGGCCACGTCAAGGTGGCCATCCTGGGCGCCATGCAGGTCTCCGGCAACGGCGACCTCGCCAACTGGACCATCCCCGGCAAAATGGTCAAGGGCATGGGCGGCGCCATGGACCTCGTGGCCGGCACGCCGCGCGTGGTGGTCCTGACCGAGCACAACGCCAAGGACGGCACGGCCAAGATCGTCACCGAGTGCACCCTGCCGCTCACCGGCCTGCGTTGCGTGGACCGGATCATCAGCGATCTCGCCGTTTTCGACATCGTGAAATCGGACGACGACGGCGGGCGGCAGCTCACGCTGACCCGCCTTGCGCCGGGGGTCACAGTGGAGGAAATCCGCGAAAAGACCGAAGCCGCATTCGACGTCGAGCTTGAAACTGCGGGAGTAGAGGCATGAGCCTCAAGGAACAGTTCGGCAAGGATGTCCTGCTCACCGGCTGGGGCCACAGCCGGTTCGGCAAGCTCACGGACGAGACCCTTGAGTCCCTGATCGTCCAGGTGGCCACCGAGGCAATCAGCAACGCCGGGATCGAGCCCGGCCAGATCGATGAGATCTACCTGGGCCAGTTCAACTCCGGCATGATGCCGCTGGCGTTCCCGTCCTCGCTGGCATTGCAGGTCTCGGACCAGCTGGCCAACGTCGCCGCCACGCGTGTGGAGAACGCCTGCGCCTCCGGGTCGGCCGCGTTCCAGCAGGGCACCAAGTCGCTGCTTGCCGGGACGGCGAAGACCGTGCTGGTGATCGGCGCCGAGAAGATGACCCACGCCGGCGCCGACGTTGTGGGGGCCGCCCTGCTGGGCGCCGACTACGACATGGCCGGCCAGACGTCCACCACCGGCTTTACGGGCCTGTTCGCGGACGTCGCCAAGCACTACGAAAAGCGCTACGGTCGCGGCGACGGACAGCTGGGCGACGTGCTGGGCTCCATCGCGGCCAAGAACCACCGCAACGGCGTCGACAACCCCTATGCCCAGCTCCGCAAGGACCTCGGCGAGGAGTTCTGCCGCACCGTCTCGGACAAGAACCCCATGGTGGCCGATCCGCTGCGCCGCACCGACTGCTCCCCCGTGTCCGACGGCGCCGCTGCCGTTGTGCTCAGCACGTCGCCAACCGGCGGGGCCACAGCGCTGGTGCGGCTCGCCGGCTTCGGCCAGGCGAACGACTTCTTCCCGGCTGAACGCCGGGATCCTACGGCTTTCGCCGCCACGCGCATGTCCTGGCAGCGCGCGCTGGGGATGGCCGGCGTCGGGCTTGAAGACCTGGACTTCGCCGAAGTCCACGACTGCTTCACCATCGCCGAACTGCTGATGTACGAGGCCATGGGACTGACCGAACCCGGCCAGGGCGCCCGCGCTGTGCAGGAAGGCTGGGTCTTCAAGGACGGGAAGCTGCCCATCAACGTCTCCGGCGGACTCAAGGCCAAGGGCCACCCCGTGGGTGCAACCGGCGTATCCCAGCACGTCATCGCCGCCATGCAGCTCACCGGGACGGCTGGCGACATGCAGCTCGCCAGCCCTCGCCGCGCCGCCGTCCAGAACATGGGCGGTGTAGGCATTGCCAACTACGTCAGCGTCCTCGAAGCGGTCTAGGGATACGTGGTGGGTTCCGCACCTAGCGTCCACAGAACCACAAGCGTAGGGTCATAGAACCAACGTGCTCCTGATGGAGGTCGGCCATCACAGATTTGTTGCCCATCAGGCTCCGTTGGAGCCGACGAGGACGAAGATCCCACGACTGATTGATCCGCGGCGGCAGCCCTTCTGATCCACCGCGGGATCCACAGGAACGGGCCCCGCAGCGTTGCTTACAGGATGAGCGTCAAAGGAGCCAGGGATGGCTGGATGGAATGCTGACACCGCGGCTGGCCCTCTGGGGGCCACGGTGACACTCGTGGATGGCTCGAACTTCTGCATTTCCGGTCTTGCCGGCGACATGTACTCCGACCGCCCCCATGGCGTGTTCCATGAGGACACCCGCATCGTCTCCCGCTGGAGACTGACGGTCAATGATGTGACTTTGGAGCCGCTGGCCGCCCGTGCCCTCGAACCGTACCGGGCCGTCTTCATAGGTCGTCCGGGCCGGTCAGCCGGCCATGCGGACAGCCCTTTGATCGTGGAACGAAACCGCGAGGTGGGCGCGGGCATCCAGGAAGAGATCACCGTCCGGAACCATTCCCGCGAGCCTGCCGTGTGCGTGCTGGAGCTGGCGATGGACGCGGACTTCGCGGACCTCTTTGAGGTGAAAGACGCCCGGATCATCCGATACTGGGACCAGTCCCGGCACCCGGAAGGCGACTCCCTCACCATCAAAGGCGTCTGGCGGGGAATACACAAGGGGGTTGTACTCCAGGCTCCCGACGCGACTTTTAGCCACGAAGGCCTGGGCTACCGCACCGTGGTGCCGCCGCACGGCCAGTGGCGCACAAGGGTGACGGTGTCGCCGCTACTGGACACAGCCGAAACGCCCGCGCCCTTCCAGCGCCAGGCAACCGGCACCTCGCCTGCGGAAATACGGCGCCAGGAGTGGATCCGGAAGATCCCCGCGATGTACGTCAGCAACGTGTCGATTGCCCGCACCCTGCAGCGCAGCCATGATGACATCGGCGCCCTCCAGATCGAGGACCCGCTGCATCCGGACCGGACCGTCGTCGCAGCGGGTGCTCCATGGTTCATGGCCCTCTTCGGCCGCGATTCGCTTCTCTCGTCCTATATGGCGCTGCCTGTGGACCCGTCGCTGGCCTTGGACACCTTGCAGACGCTGGCCGAAAGGCAGGGCAACGCGGTGGACGCGCTGACCGAAGAGCAGCCCGGCCGGATCCTCCATGAGGTCCGGCTGGGCGTCAGCACGGGCCTGGCACTGGGCGGCAAGTCCGCCTATTACGGCACGGCCGATGCCACGCCGTTGTTCGTCACGCTGCTCGGCGAAGTCAGCCGCTGGGGGCTCGCCGCGGACCAGGTGGCCGCACTGCTGCCCAACGCTGACAGGGCGCTGGAATGGATCAGGGATTACGGGGACAGCGACGGCGACGGCTTTGTGGAATATCAGCGGCTCAACAACCAGGGGCTGATCAACCAGGGATGGAAGGATTCCTGGGACGGCATAAATTTCGCGGACGGCCGCATGGCAGAGCCGCCGATCGCCCTCTGCGAAGTGCAGGGTTACGTGTACGGCGCCTACATCGCCCGGGCGTGGATGGCGTACGACGCCGGAGACCTGGCTTTGGCGCGGGAGTTGCGGGAACGCGCGGCGCGGCTTAAAAAGCAGTTCAACGAACAGTTCTGGCTGCCGGACCGTGGCTACTACGCCATCGCCCTGGACCGGGACAAGAGACCCGTGGATGCCTGTGCCTCCAACATGGGGCACTGCTTGTGGAACGGGATTATCGACGCCGACAAGGCGCCGCTGGTGGCTGCCCGCCTGATGTCGCCGGAAATGTTCAGCGGCTGGGGGATCCGCACCCTGGCCACGGACATGGGTGCCTACAACCCGGCGAGCTACCACAACGGATCCGTGTGGCCGCATGACAACGCGATGATTGCTACGGGCCTGATGAGGTACGGATTTGTGGACGAGGCCCAGCGGGTTGCCCGCGGACTTATTGAGGCGGCGGATTTCACGGACCACCGCTTGCCTGAATTGTTCTGCGGATTTGACCGCGCTGATTTCCCGGAACCGGTGCCTTACCCGACGGCTTGCTCGCCCCAGGCCTGGGCTGCCACCACCCCGGTGCATTTGCTGCGCACACTGCTGCGGTATGACCCCCACGTCTCCATGAACGGTATGTGGATGGACCCTGTGCTGCCGGAGTCCTGGGGCCGGGTCCACATCACCAACTGCCCCATAGGCGATGGCCGGATCACCATCGACGTGACCGGCAGCCAGGCCACGATCGAGGGGCTCCCGCCGGGGATGACGTTCCACCGCGGGACACGTCCCCCCCTTGCCGATCTGGTTGAGCTCGCCGAGAAGCTGGACAAGACGGGCTAAACCCCGAACAGGAGCGCGCATCTTGCGGATAGGACTGATAGCTCCACCATGGCTCCCCGTCCCGCCCCTAGGCTACGGCGGAACGGAGGCGATGATCCATGCGCTGGCCACCTCGCTGGCGGCGGCCGGGCACAGCGTTGTGCTTGCCGCGGCGGCCGACAGCACCTGCCCGGTGGAACGAATCGGCGGCTTCGCTCCGGCGGAGCGTGCCGCCATGGGCAGAACGAGCTCTGAGTTGCCGCACGTGATCAGGGCCTACGCCGAACTGGTCGACGTCGATATCATCCATGACCACACCCTGGCGGGACCGTTGTACCGGCACCGCCCACCCGGGATTCCAGTGGTCAGCACCATTCATTCGGACATGCGGCCGGAGCTGTGCCGGGTATATGAAGCCTTCAGCCGGGACGTGTCACTGGTGGCCATCTCGCAGCACCAGGCCAACAGCGCCCCGGATGTGAGAATCCGACGGGTCATCCACCACGGCATCGATCCCGCAACTGTTCCACCCGGTGCCGGAGCTGGTGGCTACGCGTGTTTTCTGGGCCGAATGGCGCCGTGCAAAGGCATCGCTGAGGCCATCGCGGTGGCCCGCAGAGCGGGAATTCAGCTCAAGATCGCCGCAAAAATGAGCGACCCGGCGGAAGTGGATTATTTCCGCTCCGTGGTCGCTCCCTTGCTCGGGCCTGATGAAGAGTTCCTCGGAGAACTGGACGCAGACGGAAAGTTCGCCCTGCTGGGCAATGCCGTCGCGCTGCTCAACCCTGTGCAGTGGGACGAACCCTTTGGAATGGTCATGATCGAGGCGCTGGCCGCCGGCACCCCCGTTGTGGCCACTCCGCGGGGCTCCGCACCGGAAATCATCGAGCACGGAGTCACCGGTTTCCTCGCCGCGAGTACCGATGCACTGGCCAGCTGCCTGCAGCGTGCGTCCGGCCTGGACCGGCATGACTGCCGGTCCGCCGTCGAAACCAGATTCAGCGCGGAGGCGATGACGCGGAAATATGTGGAGTTGTTCGAGGACGTGCTTTAGCCCTGTGTCAGCGGGCACGGATCAGGGCAGCGATCTCGCCGAAGCCCAGCCGCTCCGCATTCTCCAACGGCGTCCGGCCTTGGGGATCGCGTATGCCCGGGTCCGCACCGGCAGCCAGCAGCTGCCGGACTACGTCTTGCTGCCGTGGCCCGCCGTTGTTCAGCAGGATGGCTTCCTGCATGGCGGTCCAGCCCAGGTCGTTGACATGGTTCACGGGAACTCCGGCGGCAATAAGGATCCGGACCGTTTCCACGTGGCCGTGTTCACTCGCGGGAATCAACGCTGTGCCGCCGAAACGGTTGGTGCTGGCAACATCTGCTCCGTTCGCGAGCGTCAGCTGCAGGATCTCGTTGAAGCCCTCTGCCCCGGCGTAGAGGAAGGCCGAGTCCTTGATGGCGTCCTTGGCGTTCACGTTGGCGCCGCGGCCGATCAGCTCACCAGCCAGCGCCACATTGTTGGCCTTCGCGGCGGCGATAAGCTCCTGGTCGAGCCGGGTCTGGGCCTCGGCGGACAGGGCTGGTGGTTTGGTGGCTGCCGTTGCGGTGGAAGCAGGCGGGGACGTACCCGGCCAAGCTGACGGTCCGGACGGGGGCTGGCTGCCGGGGCTGCCCAGGACGGACGACGGCGGCGAATCCTGCCGTTGCGGCTCGCCGGGACCCGTCTGGCAGGCGGCCAGGCAAACTGATACACCACCCGCCAGAAAGAGAATTGCCGCCGCCCTGCGTGCCCGGCGCCAGGTCCTGAACCGCCTCATGGAGCCGAGCCTACTTGCCTGAGCCGGCAGCTGCAGCGGCGATGGCCTCGGCGCCGGCGGTGGCGCAGGCTTCGTCCAGGTTGCCGTCGGGGGCACCGCCCACGCCGATGCCTGCCACGGACACACCATTGACCTTGAGCGGGACGCCGCCGGGCAGGAACAGGGTGCCGGGGAGGTCCGCGATGCTGGGCCCGTTGCCGTTGACGCGCTTGGCCAGCTCGCTCGTCGGTGCGCCGAAAGCGGCCGCGGTGTAGGCCTTCTGCTGGGCTGCTTCGATCGTGTGCTCGGCGGCGTTGTCCCCGCGCAGGAGCGCCTGGACGGTGCCGAACCTGTCCACCAGGGCCACCGTGACGAACGGCAGCTTGTCAGCTTGGCATTTCGCAAGGGCTGCCCGGACCGCATCGGCCGAGGCACCCGCGGTGATGCGGTTCTGCGCCACCACGGTCTGCGGCGCCTGCGGGATATCGACGGCGGGTACCGCGGCGGGAGCCGCCGCCTGGCTGGTCCCGGCGTTGGCTGCAGCGGTTAGCCCTCCCGTCAGCAGCAAAGCTCCTGCGGCAGCAGCGGCGGCGGCAATCTTGTTGGACTTCTTCACGGTGTTTCTCCTTGGGTTGATGGACTCACGTTGATGGACGCACGTTGCTGGACTCACGCTGGCGGAATCCATTGGAACGGGCATCGGCTCCATCCATCCTGTCCGGCCCCGCCGGAACAAACATCGGGCCTTTGGCTGCGCCCCGCTCCCCCGGATGGCCAGCAGCATCAGCCAAAAGGCGGAGAGACCAGCAACGGCGCGGGCAATAGCATGGGATAGGAACGCCCCTGACCTGAACCGGACCCCATGCCCTCCCCAGCCACTCCCCGTAAAACCCTGACCGACGGATCTTCGCTGACCACCGGACGCGCCCTGCCTGTTGGACCGGCCGCCGCCCCTGGCCGGTTCGGCCGGATCGACACCGCCGTCCACCTTGGCTTCGCTGTCCTGCTCGTCGCTTCGGCCGTCCGCTATGCTATGCGGCACAGCCTGCAGGACAACCTGCTGGTCCTCGGCCTGGCAGGAGCGGTGTGCGCCCTGTATGCCGTCATCGCCGTATTGGCCCGGCAGAGACGCCCATGGGCGGTCTGGATGCTCGTGTTTGTGGCCGTCTGGGCAGCGCTGGTTATCGCCGCACCCAGCTTCGCTTGGTGTTCCTTTGCGATCCTCTTCCTGTGCCGGACGGCCTTTAAGGGCGCCGTGGGTTACGTGGCGGCAGGCGCGACGGCGGCCGCCACCGCCGTCGGGCTGTTCCGGCTCAGCGACGGGACGGACCTCGCGATGCTGCTGGGGCCGCTCGCCGTCGGCGTGATGCTTACGCTGATCAATGACCGGATCGAGCACGACGCCGCGGAGCAGCGCCGTCTCCATGCGGAGGTATCGCTGGCACACGGGCAGCTGGCGGCCAGCGAGCGCCTGGCCGGCACCATCGCCGAACGCGAGCGCGTATCGCGAGAGATCCACGACACCGTGACGCAGGGCCTGGCCAGCAGCCTGCTGCTCCTGGAGGCCGCTGACCGTTCGTGGCCAGGCCAGGCATCGCGCCAGGAGCTCAACCAGGCTACGGAACTGCTGCGCCGGAATCTCTCCGAGACGCGCAATCTGGTCCACGAGCTCGCCTCCCCGGGCCTCGACGCATCGCCGCTTCCCGAAGCCCTGCACCAGGCGGCCGCCCAGTACGTCCCGCACGCCCGGCTCCTGGTCACCGGCGAACCGAGGGAGGTCCCTGCGGAAGTCCGGCACACCCTGCTGCGGGTGGTCCAGAGCGCGGCCGCTAACATCCAGCAGCACGCAAACGCCGCCACCACAACCCTGACGCTGGGGTTCCTTCCTGACTCGGTCACCCTTGACATCTACGACGACGGGACGGGCTTTGACCCGTCGGCGGCAGCACCGCCGTCGGACGCCGGAGGCTACGGGCTGCGGGCAATGCGCCAGCGGGTTGAGCAGCTGGGCGGGGTATTCTCGGTGGAAAGTTCCCCCGGCGAAGGGACCATCGTGGCCGCACAGGTGCCGGCCCGGGTGCAGTCAGCGCCACCTGGCCAGCAGATGACACCGGAGGACGCATGACTACCATCACTGTCCTCCTGGTGGACGACCACCTGGTGGTCCGGAGCGGACTCAAGGCACTGCTGGGTACGCAGCCTGACTTTGACGTGGTGGCCGAGGCCGCCTCCGGCGAGGAAGCGCTGGGGCTGGTGGAACACCACTCCCCTGCCGTGGTGGTGATGGATCTGGCCATGGGCGCCGGAATGGACGGGATCGAGGCCATCAGGCAGCTGCGGCAGCGCAACAGCCGGCAGGCCATCCTGGTGTTCACCACATACGATTCCGACGCGGACATCGTCCGGGCGGTGGACGCCGGCGCCATGGGCTACCTCCTCAAGGACGCCGCCCCGGACGAAATCTTCGCCGCCATCCGCGGTGCCGTGCAAGGGAAGAGCGTCATGAGCGCCCCCGTGGCCTCCCGGCTCTTCCAGCAGCTGCGCAATCCCGACGAGGTCCTGACGCCCCGGGAGGCGGAGCTGCTGAGCCTCCTGACCGAGGGGCTCAGCAACCGGGAACTGGGCCAGCGGCTCTTCATCTCCGAGGCCACCGTCAAGACCCATCTGGCGCATATCTACGCCAAGCTCGGTGTGGAGACCCGCTCCGCGGCGATCGCCACGGCCATCCGCCGGGAGGGCATGCGCTAGCCCGCAGTGGACAATTCCCGCGTACCACTTCTGTAACAGCGGTGACACTTGATGACTGCAGCTATTGCACGCCCACCGCGCAGCCCCTAGGTTTGAGACAGCGGACTACAGACTCCGCGTCTGCCTGCCGTCCGAGCAGGACCAGAAAAGGGTTACAAAGGAAGTTAGCAATGGCAACAGGCACAGTTAAATGGTTCAACGCTGAAAAGGGCTTTGGTTTCATCGCTCCGGACGACGGATCCGCCGATGTTTTCGCGCACTATTCCGCAATCGCCAGCAGCGGCTACCGCTCGCTGGATGAGAACCAGAAAGTCGAATTCGATGTGACCCAGGGTCCCAAGGGCCCGCAGGCAGAGAATATTCGCCCGCTCTAAGGTTCTGATCAACTGCCCTGACCGTGCTGCAAAGCATGGCCAGGGCAGTTTTTTCTTAAGTTCTTTTCCCGTGAATTGCTAGACGAAGGCCGATTTTCCGGTAACGGCCCGGCCAACAATCAGCGAATTGATTTCGTAGCTGCCCTCATAGGTATAGAGGATTTCGGCATCACCAAACAGCTTGCCCATTTCAAAGTCCGAGCTGATCCCGTTGCCGCCCAGCAGCGACCGTCCCATCGCCACCGACGCGCGGGCCAGCCGGGTGCACGTGGACTTTGCCATGGCCGCCTGCGCCATCTCCAGCTTGCCGTCCGTCTGGATCCGGGCGAGCTGGGCCATCAATGCCAGTGACGCGGAGGCGTTGCCCAGGATCTCCGCCAGTTGCTGCTGGACCAGCTGGAAGCATGCCAGTTCCTTGCCGAATTGCCTGCGTTCCAGGGAGTAGGAACGGGCGACGTCGAACGCGGCCAGCTGGATCCCGGCACCCTGCCAGCCAACCCAGGCGCGCGAATCCCGCAGGAGGTCGTTGGCTTTGGAGAAGTCCGTGGCGCCCGGCAACATGTTGGACGCCGGAATCCTGACGTTGTCCAGCACAATGTCCGCGTTCTGCATGATCCGCAGGCCGATCTTGTTGGCAATCTTGGTTGCCCGGTACCCAGCGCGGTCCGTCTCCACAATGAAGCCCTTGATGTGCCCGTCCGCTGCGTCACGCGCCCACACCAGCGCGAAGTCCGCGATGGTCCCGGAGCCGATCCAGCGCTTCGCGCCGTTGATCACCCACTCGCCGCCCTCCAGCCGCGCGGAGGTTTCCAGCCCGCCGGCGATATCCGAGCCGTGCTCCGGCTCGGTCAGGGCGAAGGCGCCCAGCTGGGTAAAGTTCCTCAGGCCAGGCAGCCACCGCTGCTTCTGTTCCTCCGAACCGAGGGCGTCGATCATTCCCACGATCAGTTCGTTGTGGATCCCCACCAGGGCCGACAGCGAAACGTCCGCCCTGGCCACCTCGACGTACATCAGGCCTTTGAAGAGCTTGGACGTGCCGTCCGTCTGCAACGTGCCAAGCCCGTGCTTGCCCATCTCCGCCAGTAGCCCGAACGGGAACTCCTCGCGGTTCCAGTAGTCAATGGATGCCTGCCGCACCGTGGACTGCAGGAACGCCCGGATCTCCAGGTAGCGCGCACGTTCCGCCGCGGGCAGGAGGTCCACGATGTGCATCAGGTCCGCCTCTGGGAAGGGCGGGGCTCCGGTCACAACACGCTCACGTCCTTGTGGCTGCACGCTTCATATCCCTTCGGTCTTCCAAACCCTTGGATGTCCTAGTATATTGCACAGGGATGGATTCTTAGTGATGCGCATCACTGGACGAAAGGTGTCCCCTTGTCAGTCACCGATGACTTCCGCGCGGCACGCGACCGCCTGCTGACCCTGCATTCCGACTACCACCAGGCCAGGCGCGAGTTCGTGTGGCCGCGGTTCACGGAGTTCAATTTTGCCCTCGACTGGTTCGATCAGATCGCCGCAGATCCTGAGAAGGCCAACAATCCGGCCCTGGTCATCGTGGAGCAGGACGGTTCGGCCACCCGCCGGAGCTTCGCGGACCTGGCCGCCCGTTCCAACCAGGTGGCCACCTGGCTGAGAAGCCAGGGCATGCGCCGCGGGGACCGGATGATCATCATGCTGGGCAACCAGGTGGAGCTCTGGGAGCTGATGCTGGCCGGCATCAAGCTGGGCATTGTCCTGATCCCCACCACCACCCTGATGGGTCCGGAGGACCTGGCCGAACGCGTGGAGCGCGGCGAGGCGGGCTGGGCCGCCGTCGGACGTTCCAACATCGGCAAATTTGCCGGCGTTCCCGGCGATTACCGCCTGATCGAAATCGGCGCCGGCGGCGGTTCAGCCGGCACCCCCGGTGCCCTCCAGTACACGGATTCGACGACGGCGGCAGTCACGTTCACGGCTGACGCCCCCACCCAGGCGGACGAGACGCTGCTGCTGTATTTCACCTCCGGAACCACATCGAAGGCCAAGCTGGTGGAACACACCCACACCTCGTACCCAGTGGGGCACCTCTCCACGATGTACTGGATCGGCCTGGAACCCGGCGACGTGCACCTGAACGTGGCATCGCCGGGCTGGGGCAAACACGCCTGGTCCAATTTCTTCGCCCCGTGGATCGCGGAGGCGTGCGTATTTGTCTACAACTACGCACGGTTCGACGCCCGCGCCCTGATGGAGCAGATGGACCGCGAGCACGTCACCAGCTTCTGCGCCCCGCCCACAGTCTGGCGGATGCTCATCCAGGCGGACCTGAAAGTGCTGAAGACCCCGCCCACCAAGGTGGTCTCCGCGGGCGAGCCTTTGAACGCCGAAGTGATCGAGCAGGTCCAGCGCGCGTGGGGCCAGACCATCAGGGACGGCTTCGGCCAGACCGAAACCACCGTCCAGGTAGCCAACACGCCCAGCCAGCCGGTCACCATCGGCGCCATGGGGCGGCCGCTTCCCGGCTATGACGTAGTGCTGGTGGACCCCAACACGGGGAAAGAAGCCAACGACGGCGAGCTGTGCCTCCGCCTGGACCCCCGGCCGGTGGGGCTGATGAAGGGTTACTACGGGGACGCGGAACGGACCGCCGAGGCGTTCCGTGGCGGCTACTACCACACGGGCGACATGGCCAGTCGTGACAAACACGGCGTCATCACCTATGTGGGCCGCGACGACGACGTCTTCAAATCCTCCGACTACCGGCTCTCGCCGTTCGAACTGGAGAGCGTGCTGCTGGAACACCCCGCCGTGGCCGAGGCGGCTGTGGTGCCGTCGCCGGATGCGGTCAAGCTTTCGGTCCCCAAGGCCTATGTTGTGCTGGTGCCCGGACTGGAGCCGGGGCCGGAGCTGGCCGAGGACATCCTGCGGTACTGCCGCGAACACCTGGCGCCGTTCAAACGGATCCGGCGGCTGGAATTCGCGGCGCTGCCCAAGACCATCTCGGGCAAAATCCGCCGTGTGGAGCTGCGGCACAATGAGGAGCTCCGGCATGGCGGGGGCACCCATCCCGACGGCTTCGGCGTGGAGTACTCCGAGGCGGATTTCCCGGGGCTGAAGGGCTGAGGATGGCCGTGCCACTGCCCCGGGACCCCATCGCGGACGCCCAACGGAACTGGGAGGAGCACGGCTGGGCCGACGTCGCCGCTCCCATGGCCGCGATCACCGCGATCATGCGCACCCAGCAGATCCTGCTGGCCCGGATCGAGGGCGCCCTGAAGCCGTTCGGGCTGACCTTCGCCCGCTACGAACTGCTCGCGCTCCTCAGCTTCGCCCGCAGCGGCGCGCTGCCCATGAACAAGGCGAGCGCCCTGCTCCAGGTCCATCCCACCTCGGTGACGAACGCCGTCGACCGTTTGGAAGGCTCGGGACTGGTGGCACGTTCGCCGCACCCTACGGACGGCCGCACCACCCTGATCGAGCTCACCGCGGAGGGGCGGATCGTTGCCAAACGGGCGACGGCGGTGCTCAACACCGAGGTTTTTGGCCAGTCAGGTTTCGACGCGGCCGACGTGGACCAGCTGATCCGTATCCTGGGCACGTTCCGCCGGAACGCCGGGGACTTCACCGACTGACCCATCGATTGCTCCGTAACCGCCGTTTTGGGCACTGAAAAGGGCTTCTACGGAGCACTCGATGGGGAGGGGGTCAGCGGTGGGTGAACTCGGGCTGCCGTTTTTCCGTAAAGGCGGCCATGCCTTCCTTCTGGTCCTCGCTGGCGAAGAGCGAGTGGAAGATCCGGCGTTCGAACAGGACCCCCTGGGCGAGTCCCGTTTCAAAGGCCGCGTTGACGGCTTCCTTCGCGAGCATGGCCACGGGCTTGGACTTGGATGCGATTACCTCCGCGGCCTTGAGCGCCTCCTCCACCACATTCTCCGCGGGCACCACGCGCGAGACGAGTCCCCAGCGTTCAGCCTCCTCGGCGCCGATGAAGCGCCCGGTGAGGATCATGTCCATGGCCTTGGCCTTGCCCACGGCGCGCGTGAGCCGCTGGGAGCCGCCCATGCCCGGCAGCACGCCGAGGTTGATCTCCGGCTGGCCGAACTTGGCGTTGTCCCCGGCGATGATGAAATCGCACATCATGGCCAGCTCGCAGCCGCCGCCCAGCGCGAAGCCGGACACGGCCGCGATGACAGGGATCCGCAGCCGGGTGAAGTCCTCCCAGCCCCGGAACCAGTCTGCGGCGTACATGTCCATGTAGCCCTGCGAGGCCATTTCCTTGATGTCGGCACCCGCGGCGAACGCCTTGCTCGAGCCGGTGATCACCACCGCACCGACGCCGGGGTCGGCGTCCATGGCGGCGACGGCTGCCACGAGCTGGTCCATGGTGGCTTTGTCCAGGGCGTTCAGCGCCTCCGGCCGGTTAAGCGTGACCAGCCCTACCCGGCCGCGCTGTTCCACCAGGATGTTCGTGTACTCCGTCATGCCTAACCTTTCAGCTGTTTTCGCGTGTTGCTGGTGCTGCAGAGTTACCAGTGCTGCAGATGGTGCTAGTGCTGCGATTTGTCGCGGATATCGGTGATGATTCCGGAGAAGTCCCGGCCGGCTCCGCCTTCAGCGGCAAACGTATCGTAGATTTCCGAGGCGAGCGGTCCCAGCCGGGCCGCCACCCCGGTACTTTCCAGCGCATTCAGCGCCAGCCGCAGGTCCTTCGCCATCAGCGCCCCCGCGAAGCCCGGCTGGTAGTCGCGGTTGGCGGGGCTGGTGGGGACCGGACCGGGAACAGGGCAGTTGGTGGTCAAGGCCCAGCATTGTCCGGAGGCGTTGGAGGCGACGTCGAACAGCGCCTGGTGCGTCAAGCCCAGCTTCTCGCCCAGCACAAAGGCTTCGCTGACCGCGATCATGGAGACCCCCAGGATGAGGTTGTTGCAGATCTTGGCGGCCTGGCCGCCGCCGTGCCCGCCGCAGTGGACCACCCGTTTTCCCATCACCTCGAGCAGCGGCCGGACCTCCTCGAAGTCCGCCGCCTCGCCGCCCACCATAAAGGTCAGCGTGCCGGCTTCCGCACCCACCACACCGCCGGAGACCGGGGCATCCACAGCCCGGTGGCCGGCCGCAATGGCGAGCGCGGAGGCTTCCCGCGCCTCGTCAACGTTGATGGTGGAGCAGTCCAGGAACATGGTGCCCGGTTTGGCCTCGGCCAGCAGGCCCGGCCGTCCGTCCGCGCCGCGGTAGGCGTCCAGCACGTGCTGTCCGCTGGGGAACATGGTCAGCACAACGTCGGCACCGGCGATGGCGTCCAGCGGGCTGGCCGCCGTGGGGACGCCGTGCGTTTGGGCGGCGTCCAGTGCGGCGGGGACCACGTCGAAGCCCGCCACGGTGTAGCCGGCACGGACCAGGTTCACTGCCATGGGCCCGCCCATGTGGCCAAGGCCCAGGAAAGCGACGGTGATTTGTTCAGGCATTGTCCGGCTCCTTTGTGTGCAGGTTGAGCTCCCGGTCCCCCAGCGGCGCGAAGAACCGTTCCACGTCCGCCGCGTGCACCTCGTGCAGCGTGGCCGGCTTCCATTGCGGATTGCGGTCCTTGTCCACCACTTGCGCCCGGATTCCTTCGCGGAAGTCCGGCGCGGCCAGGAACCGAAGCCCTACCCGGTATTCCTGCGCCAGTGCTTCGTCCAGCGTCAGTCCCTTGGCCCGGCGGAGGGACTCCAGGGTCACCTTCACAGCCGTCGGCGACTTCGCCTCGATGGTGGTGGCAGCCTCGGTTGCCTCGTCCCCAGGCTCCCCGCCCGACGCGCCGCCCGAGGCCTCATCCAGCGTCCGCAGCCGCCGGACAATGTCCTCCACGTCGTCGCTGGCATAGGCGGCATCGATCCAGCCGCGCTGCGCCTCCAGCCCGGAGGGCGGCGGGCTCTGGGCAAAACGTACGACGGCGGCTTCCGCACTTTCGTGTTCGAGCGCGGCCGCCAGCTCCGGCAGTCTCCCCGACGGGACAAAGAGGTCCGCGAGGCCCAGGAACAGCGCATCCGCCCCGGCCAGGTGGGCTCCGGTCAGCGCGGCATGGGTGCCCGTCTCCCCAGGTGACCTCGCCAGCAGCCAGGTCCCGCCGACGTCGGGCACAAACCCGATGGTGGTCTCCGGCATTCCCGTCCTGGTCCGTTCGGTGACCACCCGCACGGAGCCGTGCGCGGAGATTCCCACACCGCCGCCGAGCACCAGTCCGTCCATGAAGGCCACATAGGGCTTGGGGTACGCGGCGATGAGGGAGTTCAGCCGGTATTCGTTCTGCCAGAAGTCAGCCGTTTCCGCACCGCCGCCGAGGATGTCCCGGTAGATCGCCACAATGTCGCCCCCGGCGCAGAGGCCACGCTCGCCGGCGCCGCGCACCAGGACGGTGGCCACGCCGTCGTCGTCCGCCCAGGCGGTGAGCTGCGCCAGCATGGCGTCCACCATGCCGGCGTTCAGGGCGTTGACGGCCTTGGGCCGGTTGAGCGTGATGACGCCCAGGTGTCCGCGCTTCTCGAACAGAACCTGCGTCATCAGCTGCCTTCCGGCATGATGAAGCTGGCGCCCTGGCGGATCCCGGACGGCCAGCGCGTGGTGACCGTTTTGGTCTTGGTGTAGAAACGGAACGCATCGGCGCCGTGCTGGTTCAGGTCGCCGAAGCCGGATGCTTTCCAGCCGCCAAACGTGTAGTACGCAATCGGAACCGGAATGGGCACGTTAATACCCACCATGCCCACCTCCACCCGGCTGGCGAAGTCCCGGGCGGCGTCGCCGTCGCGGGTGAAGATGGCCACGCCGTTGCCGAATTCGTGCTCGGAACACAGCCGGAGCGCTTCGTCGTAATCGGCGGCGCGGAGCACGCTGAGGACGGGACCGAAGATTTCCTCCTGGTAGATCTTCATGTCCTTGGTGACGTGGTCGAAGAGCGTGGGGCCCACCCAGAAGCCGTCGTCATAGCCTTCCACTGTGAGGCCGCGCCCGTCGGCCAGCAGGGTGGCACCCTCGTCCACGCCGGACTGGATGTAGCCCTCGATCCGTTCCTTGGCACTCGCCGCCACCACGGGCCCGAAGTCCGAGTCCTTGTCCAGGCTGTGGCCCACGCGCAGATGCTTGACGCGCTCGGCCAGCTTGGACACCAGGGCGTCCGCGGTCTTCTCCCCCACCGGGACGGCCACGGAAATGGCCATGCAGCGCTCGCCGGCGGAACCGAAGCCGGCGCCGATCAGGGCATCGGCGGCCATGTCCAGGTCAGCGTCCGGCATGATCACCATGTGGTTCTTGGCCCCGCCGAAGCACTGGGCCCGCTTCCCGTGGGCGGCCGCGGTGGTGTAGATGTACTGGGCGATGGGCGTTGAACCCACAAAGCCGATGGCCTTCACGCGGGGATCTTCCAGCAGCGCGTCAACGGCTTCCTTGTCCCCGTTGACCACGTTGAACACACCGTCCGGCAACCCGGCCTCCGTGAACAGTTCGGCCAGGCGCAGGGGAACCGAGGGGTCCCGCTCGGAGGGCTTGAGGATGAAGGCGTTGCCGGCGGCGAGGGCCGGGCCGGACTTCCACAGGGGGATCATGGCCGGGAAGTTGAACGGGGTGATGCCCGCGACGACGCCGAGTGGCTGGCGCAGCGAGTGGACGTCGATGCCCGCACCGGCGTCGTCGGAGAACTCGCCTTTGAGCAGGTGGGGGGCGCCCGCCGCGAACTCCACCACTTCAATGCCGCGCTGGATATCGCCCTTGGAATCGGCGAAGGTCTTCCCGTGCTCGGAGGACAGCAGCGTGGCCAGTTCGTCCATGTTCTCGTTGACGAGGTCAACAAACTTAAGCAGGATCCGGCCGCGGCGCTGCGGGTTCATGGCGCCCCAATGGACCTGCGCTTTCTCCGCGGCGGCCACCACGTTCCGGACCTCCTCTCCGCTGGCGAGGGGCAGGCGCGCCTGGACTTGGCCCGTGCAGGGGTCAAAAACGTCACTGAAGCGGCCGGAGGTCCCCGTCACCCGCTGGCCGTCTACGTAATGGGATAGTTCGCGCACCATGATGCAATGCTCCTTCGCATGTGATCCAGGTCATCTCTGCAAGCGAATATACTCGGACTTCCTACTAAATTCCAGACTGTCCCAAAACCCTCGTGGCACACGCTGCCGCCGTCGTCGGCATTTGTTGCGGCACATCGTCCCGGGGCACGTTGACGTGGATCTGGGCCCTCAAAACGCGATTCGACGGCGTGTCCGCGCCATAGTGCCCCGTCTTCGCGGGCACGTTCCAGCCACGGCAACGCCTCCGGGCAACAAGTTCGGTAAGTTAGGGACTGTGAAGATTGCTACCTGGAATGTGAACTCCCTCCGTGCCCGCGCCGACCGTGTGGAGGCCTGGCTGCAGCGCAGCGATTGCGACGTCCTGGCCATCCAGGAGACCAAATGCAAGGACGAAAACTTCCCCTGGGAACTTTTCGAACGCATGGGCTACGAGGTGGCCCACTTCGGTGTGAACCAGTGGAACGGCGTGGCCATCGCGTCCCGGGTAGGCCTGGAAGACGTTGAGCGCACCTTCCTGGACCAGCCTCCGTTCGGGAAAGAAGGCAAGGACCCCGTCCAGGAAGCCCGCGCCATGGCCGCGACCTGCGGCGGCGTCCGGGTCTGGAGCCTCTACGTGCCCAACGGCCGCTCCCTGGACGACGAACACATGCCGTACAAGATCAAGTGGCTTGAATCCCTGAAGACCCACGCCCAGGGCCTGGTGACCGCCGACCCGACAGCTCAGGTAGCCCTCATGGGCGACTGGAACATTGCGCCGTTCGACGACGACGTCTGGGACATCGACCTTTTCGTCAATAACAAGTACACCCATGTCAGCCCGCCGGAACGTGCTGCGTTCCACGCCTTTGAAGAGGCCGGATTCAAGGACGTGGCACGCGAGTACACCCCCGGTCCCGGCGTGTACACGTACTGGGATTACACCCAGCTGCGCTTCCCCAAAAAGGAGGGGATGCGCATTGACTTTGTCCTTGGCTCCCCCGCGTTGGCGGCCCGCGTCACGGGCGCGTCGATTGACCGCGAGGAACGCAAGGGCAAGGGCGCCTCGGACCACGCCCCCGTTCTGGTGGAACTGGCGGACTGATGGCTGCGGCCGGGGCCCAGGAAGGGAGACTGTAATGACGGGAAACCTCTACAGGGGCCAGGCCGGGCTGCCGTTCTCCTCCACCCTGCGCGTCTACGAACCGCTGGAGGCCTTCCCGGAAGGACAGCGGGAGGCCATCCGGACCGCCGGTGCCCGCACAGCCTCGCGGGCCGCCGTCGAAAACGCCGAACTGCTGGCCTCGCTGGGCCGGATCACCCGCTCCGGCGGGGACCCCTTCCCCACCGGGCGGACGGATCTGGTCCGGGTCACCAGCATTCCCGGTGTACCCCCCGGGCGGACCCCGCAGCCAGGAACCTCCGACGCCGGTGCTGCCGCCGGCCCGAGTGCCGAGTCAGGCTTGGGTACCGGGATAGGCGCCGGTTCCGGCTTTGGGCCTGACGCTGGGGGCGACGGTGGGCGTGACGCTGGGGGCGACGGTGGGCGTGACGCTGGGTCCGGGCGCGTCCTTCTGTACTGCCCCAGCCAGCTGGTCCTGCGCGCCGGCCTCGCGGCCAATGCCCTCATGGAAGGCATCCACGGCCCGCTGGCCGAAATGCTGATTCCGGAAGAGCAGCGGGACAAGCACCAGGAACGCATTGACCAGGTCAAAGCCCGTGACGGCGCCATCCGTGTGCATACCCGCGCCTCCACGTGGGGCATCCCCTTCAGCTGGTTCTCGCTGTTTATGGAAGGCGATCATAAGGACGTGGTGGAATCAGGCGGGCGCATCCTCACCGTCAGGGTGTGGGCTCCCATCACCGAAGCCATGGAGCGGGCACGGTACGCCGTGGCCCACCTGGCGCTGGCGGCCCCGGACCTGGACATGCTGGACGACCTCGCGCAGCTGACCGAATGGCTGGAGTTGTTCCACGTCAATTCCATGGTGGAACTCGACTACGGCGCCGTGGCGGACAAGGTGTACCCGGACGAGTCGCCCATGGACATCCGGCTAGGCATCGAATGCCTGGCAGAGGGCGACATGACGGGCGCCGCCGCGGCCTACCGCAGGCTGGCTTCCCGCTGGATTCCCATCCGGCAGCTCGCCCGCGCGTCCTGACCGCTTTTTCCTAGACACGGCTTTTTCCTAGACACGGCTTCGCGACTGCGGCTTCCTGAACCCGGCGTCCTGGCCGCGGCATCCTGGCCGGATGCCGCGCCGCGCCTCCTCAGGAACGAGGCGGCGCCGTCGTACGCCTGATGATGAGCTGGTGGGGCGCGACGGCGGATTGGACCGCCCCGACCGTGCCGTCCAGTTCGTCGATGAGCATCTTGGTAGCCAGCTCGGCCTGTTCGTCGGGCCGTTGTCCCACGGTGGTCAGGCCCATCGCGTCGGCGAAATCGTGGTCATCGATCCCCACCACCGAGAGGTCCTCAGGGACCCGTACGCCTACGCGTGCTGCTTCGAAGATGACTCCCATGGCCATTTCGTCTGAGGCGCAAAAGATGGCGGTCGGCTTCGGGCCGGGCTGGGTCCAGAGGCGTCGGAATGCCTCTTGGCCGCTGCGGACCGTGAAATCGCCCCATTCGTCCCACTCGGGGCGGGTGGGCAGCCCTGCTCCTGCCATAACGTCCTTGAAAGCCAGGATCCGCACGCGGGGAACGTCGAAGTTAAGGTCCGTTTCGTCGTCGCCGTGCAGGAGGGCAATGTCCCGGTGGCCGAGGTCGATCAGGTGCCGTACGGCGGTGGACGCTGCAGCGTAGTCGTCGATGCCGATGTACGCGCACTCTTCCACATGGCCGCCCACCACGATCAGCGGGATATCAATCTTTTGGAGATGGTCCAGTTCCTCGTGGCTGAGCGCCATACAAAGGACAAGCAGGGCATCAATCTGTTTGTAAACCATGGTCTTGCTGAACAGGCGTTCCCGGTTGCTGCCGTGACCGCCCAGGTTGAAGAGGGAAAGATTGTAGTGGCGGGCGTGAAGTTCGCGGTCCGCGCCCTCAATGGCCTTGGAGAAGAACCAGCGGCTCACGAACGGTGCCAGGACGCCAATGGTCTTGGTTCGGCCGGTGGCCAGACCTGACGCCGACGACGACGCCACATAACCCAAAGCACCCGCCACCTCGAGGATCTTCTCCCTGGTGGCGGGCGAAACCCTGGGAAGCCCGCGTACGGCCCGGGAAACGGTGGCGGTGGAGACGCCTGCGGCTGCGGCCACGTCCTCAATGCTGACGCCGCTGTGGCCACCCCGTTGAGACCTTTCAGCCATGCGTGCCACCGTTTCCCCTCATGGGTTCAAACCTAATTTCCGCTATGCAGTTGCCCCCAAGCCATGCTAGGTTGCGGGCCGCCCGACGTCACAGTGTTACCTGCCTGCCTCCCCTTGCGTCCGATCAGCCTATGCGGATCGGCCCTGAGCCCGGTCAGCCCTTGAGGCCGCCGGCCAGGAGACCACGGACAAAGAAGCGCTGCAGGCCAAGGAACACCGCCAGCGGGACGATGATCGAGACGAACGCGGCGGCAGGGTTCAGGAAGTCCCTGTTGCCGCGGGTACCGGAGATCTCAGCGAGCCGCTGGGTGATGGGCGCTACGTCCGCCGTTCCACCCGAGAACACCAAGGCCACCAGCAGGTCATTCCAGACCCACAGGAACTGGAAGATGGCCAGGGATGCCAGAGCCGGGACGGACAACGGCAGGATGATCCGCCAGAAAATGGTGGTGTGTCCTGCCCCATCCACCTTCGCGGCCTCGATCACTTCGCCCGGGATCTCCGAGATGAAGTTGTGCAGCAGGAAGATGCCCAACGGGAGTCCAAACATGGTGTGGGCGATCCACAGCTGGGCATAGGACCCGGGCGGGAGCTTCAGGACCTGCGTGAACAATGACAGCAGCGGGATGAGTGCCATCTGCAGGGGAATGATCTGCAACGCGAACACGAAGATGAACGTAGCCTCGCGGCCCCTGAAGTTGCCCCAGGCGAAGATGTAGGCCGCCATGGAGGCGAGCACCAGGACAAAGACGGTCACCGGGATGACAATCGCCAGGGAGTTGATGAAGTACTGCGAAAGGTTCGCAGACTGCGATCCGGCTGCTGCCGTGACGTCGACGTAGTGCTTGAAAGTAAAATCCCAGTCGGCAAAGAAGTTCCACCAGCCATCCGAGCGCGGGCCCACCTGCTTGGCCGCGGGACGGATGGAGGAGACCAGGAGACCGAAGGTGGGCACGGTCCAGATCGTCGCAATGATCACGGCGGCCGCAGTGGCCCAGCGTGACGTGAGCTTGGTCTTGACGCGCCGCATGATCGGTGCGGAATCCTCCGGCGTCGCGGGACGGCCTTTGTCTTTGCGTGACTGGGTCCGGGAAGAGTTGGCCGCCTCATCCGGCGCTGGCATGACGGTCATCGGATTTCCCTTTGCTGACGAAGTACGCGGGCATTGTAGACCACTATGGGCAGTACGAGAAGGAACAGGACGAGGGCCAGCGCCGCACCCCTGCCCGGTTCGCCGGCGCGGAAGGCCTGCGTGTACATCTCGTTGGCGATCACGGACGTGTCATAGTTGCCCGCCGTCATGGTGCGGACAATGTCGAAGACTTTAAGGGTGGCGATGGTGATGGTTGTCAGCACCACCACCAAAGCGCCCCGAATGCCGGGAACCGTCACATTGCGGAACTGCTGCCAGGGGTTGGCACCGTCCAGGCGCGCTGCCTCAACCAGTTCCACCGGCACGCCCTTGATGGCAGCGGAGAGGATCACCATGGCAAAGCCTGTTTGGATCCAAACCATCACGATGATGAGGAAGATGGTGTTTTCCGGGGCATCAAGAAGAAATTGCTTGGGGTCCATGCCCAGGGCAACCCGCACAGCGTTAACGACGCCAGTCTGTTCAATGCCGGGGCCGCGGTAGTCGTACACAAGCTTCCAGATGATGCCGGCGCCCACCATCGAGATGCCCACCGGCATAAAGACCAAAGCTTTGAGGGCATTTTCGCCGCGCGCCTTGTCAATGAACACCGCGTAAGCGAGACCGAAGACCGTGGACAGCAACGGCACCAGAACGGTCCAGATCACCGTGTTGCGGAGGGTGGCCAGCGCCTCGGGCTGGGTAAACATCCAGACGAAGTTATCGACTCCGTTGGGTTGGCCGGAGGCATTCGTGAATGCCAGGAATGATGTCTGCACGGCGGGATAAACCAGGCCGACCAGCATCAGGATTGCCGCCGGCGCCAAAAAGCCAACGATCGTCAGTTTGTCTTTGACTGATTTGGGAGCCCTGTCCACAATCAGCATGATCAGCCCAATTAGCGCGGCAAAAACCGCCAAGGCGATAAAAACTTGAAGAAATTTTCCTCCAAGAAACTCCATTGCCCAACCTCCGTGGTGTGCGTGGATCTGTTTGTTCTGAATCGACATCGCGCCCTTGGGACTTGATGTCCCAAGGGCGCGATGCGAAGGAGGTTAGCTCTTAGGCCAGCTGCCTTCGATGCTGTCGGCAACCTGCTGGGCGGGAGTGCCGTTGATCCATGCAACGATGCCCTTCCAGAAGGAGTTGGAGCCTACGGCGCCCGGCATCAGGTCAGAGCCGTCGAAGCGGAAGACGGTGTCCGGATCCTGGAGCAGTGCGATGGACTGCTTGTCGAGTTCCGTCTGGGCACTCGCCGGGTCCAGTCCCTTGTTGGCACTGATGACGCCACCGAGCTTGACTCGGTTGTTGGCGAACTCGGCGCTGGCCAAGTAAGCCAGGAAGGCCTGCGCCTCCGGGGTGTCCTTGTAAGCGCCCACCATCTCGCCGCCGCCGGTGATTGCCTGGCCCTTGCTGGGGTCGATCGGAGGCGTCATGAAGGCCCAGACGTCGCCATCGGGAGCCACAGCGGTCCCTTCCGGCCAGTTGGCTGCCTGGAAGTTGGCCTGGTGGTGCATGGCGCACTGGCCATCGAGGACGGGCTGACCTGCCTGCGCGAAGCCGGTGGTCAGGATTGAACGAACGTCGCCAAATCCGCCGTTGACATAGTCGGAGTTCAGGAGGATCTCGCCGGTCTGGTTCAGCGCATCCACAATCTTGGGGTCGTTGAAGGGAATCCCGTGCGTGACCCACTGGTCGTAGACCTCGGGGCCCTGAGCGCGGAGGACAACATCCTCGACCCAGTCAGTGCCCGGCCAGCCGGTCGCTTCGCCGGATTCGAAGCCGGCACACCACGGCTTCATGGTGCCGTCATCGGCGATCTTCTTGGACAGTGTCAGCATTTCGTCCCAGGTCTTGGGAACTTCCCAGCCCTTGTCCTTGAACGTCTTCGGGGCGTACCAGACGTAACCCTTGACGTTCGCGAGCATCGGTGCCGCGTAGAAGGTCCCGTCCACCGTGCCGTACTTCTTCCAGTCAGCGGACCAGTTCTTGTCCACAAGATCCGAGACTGCCTTCGGAGCCGGCTTCAGGCCGCCTGCCTTGGCCTGATCGGCCAGGAGGCCTGGCTGCGGGAAGATGGCGACGTCCGGGGCGTTTCCAGCCTTGGCCCGGACACCGATCTGGGTCTCGAATTCCTTGCTGCCCTCGTACTTGATGGTTGCGCCGGTGCATTCCTCAAACGTTGCCCAGGCGGTTTCCAGGTTGGTAGCTTCGATGTCCACGATGGTGGAGTAGACGGAGACGGTCTTGCCGTCGTGCTTGCCGTAACTCTCATAGGGAGAGCAGTCACTGCCGGTGGTGCCGCCACCGCCCCCGCCGGGACTACAGGCCGTCAGGGACAGCGCCAGAATTCCGGTGGCAGCAACCGGAAGCAGGTATTTGCGGTTTTTCATGCTGAGGACTCCTCGGTGAGTTACAGAACTTCAACAGGTGAGACAAAGGCAACGGACATCATTGCGTGGTCTGAATCACATACTAATCAGGCTCCGGCCATGAATGCAAGCGTTTACATCCGGTTGTGTCCGAAAGGATATCTAGGCCCCCGTCCACGGGAGTTTGGGCGCCGCAGCGATGATGCCCGGGACCGTGAGACGGCTTCGACATGCGGCTATGCCCACAAAGGGCGCACAAAGGAAAGGCGCCGCGCTCCCCGGGGAGCGCGGCGCCCTTTAGGCATCGTGGGGCATACCCCATGGTTGGGCCTATTTGCCGCCCTTGAACAGACCGGCGATCTTCGCGCCAAAGCCCTTCACGTTCTCGGTCACGCTGCCGGCCAGTCCCTTGGCGTTTTCAGCAACATCGCCCACGAGTTCCTTGGCGTTCTCAGCCACGTCGCCGTCGAAGAACTCCTTAACGTTTTCTGCAGCTTCGCCAGCGAATTCCTTCACGTTCTCCGCAGCCTCGCCAGCGAATTCCTTGGCCTTTTCTGCCGCGCCTTCGTTTGCCGCTCCGCTGCCAGTTACTTGCTCGCTCATGGTATTCCCCTTGATTCCCCGGATATTCGATCCGGACAGTGGTGGTGGCCCGTTGCCAGGCGATGTCCGCCGGCATCGGCACAACAGATGTCCCCCGGATCACACTAATGGACGCGCTCAGCGCGGCTGAACCGTGTCCTGGCCCCGGCACCAATGTGAATCAGGACGGGTGTCTGTTTTCCCACCACTTGGTCCAAGGCGTCCACCAGGGCAGAGACCTCGGCCGCAAGGAGATGCGGCGCCACGCCCTGGCGCGGCTGGAGCCGGATTTTCAGGGCGGGGCTGCCCTGGACATCGTAGGTTGCCACCGTGGCACCCGCCAGATCGGGCCGTTCAGCCAAGGCGTGTTTCAACGCCTGCTCCGCTACTCCCCCGCTGATCCGGACGTCTCCGGCTACTGTCCCGGGATCGTACTCGGCCACCAGCAAGTTGCTCCGGCCTTTGCCCTGCTGCGCAATCCAGGCAACCATCAGGCCAATCAGAACCACCAGGGCAAACGCCATCACAATCCAGAGCCAGCTTTCCGGACGTCCCGGAAAGCGGGTGTTGTCGAAGAACTGTTTGACGCTGCGCCAGGCCGATCCGGACCAGGCATGCCACCAGGTTGCCACGGGTGGAACGGTGGCCAGCAGGACGAGCAGGATGCCCACGGCGAGCAGCTTGAGGCCGAGGATGCCGAGCAGGATCCGGTTGAGGAGCGAGGGTGTGGCCGTCATGCTCCAATCACTCCTACGTTGGAAATGTTCACGCGGACGTCAGGCACCGGGACCAGTGACATCCCGCTGAGTTCGTCCTGGACCGCGGCCAGCACCGCCGCTTCCGCTACTGGAACCCCTGAGGTGGGGCGCACGTTGACGATAATCTGCCGCCGGGACACCACCACCATGACCTGCTCCGGGGTGACATTGGCAGCGAGCCGTGCGCTGCGTGCCAGGGCGGAGGCGATGACCTCGTCATCGACCACCACGGCGGACGAATTTCCGGTGCCGTTCAGCGTGGTGCCGTTCAGCACGTGCCGGGCTCGTCTTCCCGGCAGGACGGCGTTGAGCAGGAAAAACAGCCCCACCATGGCTACTACGCCGCCGCTGGCACCGAGCAGCAACGGCGGGATACCCGCCGGAAGAGCAACGATGCGCTCCGCCGCCAGTTGCGGTTCGATCAGCCAGGCCGGCTGACCAATGGCGTGCACGGCCGATTCGAGAAGACCGTAACCGGCCAGCCCCATCACCAGGACCGCTGCCACCGTGGCCACCGCTGCCCGCGAGGAATGGGTTTCCCGGTAGACGACCCTGCGCATATCAGGTGGCCGCTGGGCTCGGGCGCGGTTTGTTTGCCTCGAATCCAGGTCCCCGTCCACTGATCCTCCGGTCACTGGACCCGGCCTCCCTCGATCGGCTTAACGCCGCTGATGCGGATATCCACCCTGCTCAGACTGGCGCCGCTGAGGGCCGTGACCGTTGACATGATCCTGGATTTGGCATCGACCGTCCGGTCCCAAATGGATCCACCGAATGCGGCCACCCGGCTTGCATCCCTGAGCACGGTGGCCAGCGGCGGGATCCTGATCGGTGACACCAGCGACAACGCCAGCAGGCCGTCGTCGTCCGTCCAGTCCGCCCGGACATCGTGGGGCTCCACACCCAGGGCTTCCGCGGCGGCTGTCCTGGCAAGGCTGGTCAGGGCCTGCGTGCTGATGCGGTTGTGGCCGCTCAGGACCCGACCCTGAATGGATGGTGCGGCTGCCGTCATGACGATGAGCGCCGGCCGATGATGGCATCCAGGACGCCGCGCAGGTCCAGTTTCCCTTCCGCTGCGCGGCCCAGGAGGGCGCCGATGGCCATAAAGAGAAGCGAGACCAGAAAGCCCCATAGCCCGAACTGGAAGGACATAAACGCCACGAAGGCGCCCATGGCGATGCCCACAACGGTCAGATTCACAGCAGTGCCTCCCTCTCGGCGACGGCAGGGGCTCCGGCCTTCGCCGGCGGCGCCACGTAGACATCGGTTATTTCGACATTCACTTCAATGACCTGCAGGCCGACGAGTTCCTCGACCGCGCGGTAAACGGCTGCTCTCACCTGATTGGCCAGGGAATGCAGGGGCGTGCCGTAGGAGGCCACCAGGCTGATGTCCACCGCCACCTGCGTCTCACCGACCTCGGCTCGGACGCCTGCAGCATGGTCCGAACTGCCGACGGCGTCCCGGATGGCCCCCAGCGCACGCGACGGAGCCGAGCCCAAAAAATAGACGCCGGGCACGGCACGGGCAGCGATGCCGGCAACTTTTGCCACGGCGGTCTCAGCGATCACGGTCCGGCCATGACCGGGCACGGGCGCCTGGCTGGCGGCATGGTGGCTGGTAGCAGGCTGGCTGGTAGCGAGCCGGCGCTCGACGCCCGCATCGGGTTGTGGGTTCTGGTATTCCATCAGACACTTCCCCTTCTGTTGATCCCAACCCTATCCCGTGCGTGTGGGAACGCACGGGAATCCGTGGCGAGTCAGGCCAGCTTCCGGCCGGTCAGCGTAAATCCGGCCTTTCCGCCTTCGCTGAACACCGACGTATCGGTGTCGGCCCAGTCGGGCAGGAAGAGGTCTGTGACAACAGTGCCGCTTCCGGGGGCGAACACCTCCACTGACAAGGTATCGAGCAGGATCCGCAGCTTCAGTTTTCCGTCCACCAGTGGCAGGCTCACCTGGTGGTAGGGGCTGAACTTGTCCGAAAAGTTTGAGGTCCCGGCCGCGGACCGGTCAACCGTCAGCGTGCCTGACTGCGCCTGGTATCGGATCTCACGACACGCAAATTACCCTCCGACACGGAAAATCCTTGGCGACACCTATATTTCGGTGTCGCCAGGGAATCTGCGCGTCGACAAGGAGTATGCGCGTCGTAGGACGGGCCGTTAAAGAAGAAAAGCACCAGTTCCGAAGAACTGATGCTTCCCAGTGGTGGCTCCGACCGGCGTCGATCCGGTGACCTTTCGATTTTCAGTCGGAGGGTGAATGAGCCTTGATTTCAACGTCTGCAAGGTCGAGTTGCTGCATTACCAGAGGATTACCAGAGGTGCTTACAATCTTTTTATTGAATCAGGGCATCTAGCCCGGCCGCAGCCTTGAAGAAGTCGTCATCGAAAAGTTCCCCGTATGTGTTGATGGTTGTCGTACCATCCTTGTGACCAGCGATCCGCTGAACATGCTTTACATTCTTGGTTACGGACAGGTACAAACTGACAGCCGTATGTCGCAGGTCATGGAACACAGGCGGCCTGAAGTCCATGTCCCCATAAAGGAGTACGATCCCTGCCGACCGAAGAAGCAAATCACGCTGCTCATCCGTAACGCCAGCTTCGGATGCGAGCTCCGTCCAAGTTCCCGGGCCGATGGCTCCGAGATCTGGTAACCCGCGGTCATACTGGAAGCCGGTCAGTGCCGCAAGGGTAACGTCGCCGAACACTGGCTGGCCGCGCCTCGTCTCAGTGATACCCAAAGCAGCCTGAATTCGGCTCAGACTTGTCGACGCCAGCAGCCTGGCCGGCTCGTAGTATCGCCTCGTGAAGTTGGAGTTGCGCATGGGCAAACCCTGAGAGGATGGAAACAACAAAGTCCGTGCCGGCTTCCCCTCCACTAGCGCAAGGAGATCCGCGACAAGTGAAGCTGGAAGAGGCACCTCACGGGCCGCGTGGCCTTTTGTTTCCCCGAGGACGAGCCGACCGTTCACCTCCGAATAGGCCTTGGAAACGGAAACGCAGGGCCTGGGGCCCAGATCGAGATCCCCGATGACCAGCGCCGTGACCTCCCCCCATCTCAGGCCTGTAAGTCCAGTGAAGCGGACCAGGAGTTCGTATCGGCCGGAGCATAAAGCGAGCCGTTCAAGCTGCGGACGAGTGAGGTAAACAGACTGACGGGGTGTGTTCATTTGTGGCACGTAGTCTCGTTCTCCGGCGGCATCCTTGGCAGGATTCATTCCCAAAACTCTTAGTCCGACCGCGTGATCGAGCATTCTTGACAGTTGCCTGGATGCTCTTGCCCTTGTGTCAGGGCTAGCGATAGTGCCATCGACCCCCTTCATAGTCTGCGTCCACCGGGCGACACCTAAATATGTCACCCTACTTAGTGGGTAGTCCCCCCAATGAGGCTTTATCATTCGGGAATACAGCCACTCGTAGCCCTGCACCGTCTTGGGCGTCGCAGGGCGCCTGCCAGATGCACCTGCCGATTTGATTCGATCGATCCATACTCCATGCAGATCGGCGACAGTCATTCCCGCCGCGGATTTGGGATCGATGTAAGTACCGGCCCTTACGGACTTAGCCTGGTCCTCAACGAACTCGGCGGCCTCTTCTCGGGTTGCAAACCGGCGAGTCTTCCATTTGCCTTGGGGGTCCTGATAGCCGGCCTCCCACCGCCGCGGCCTCAGCCGGGAGACGACCGGCGGGTCTAGGCGCAGGTCGCGCGCGCGCGTCGCCTGCCGGGCCGCAAAATCCCGGGCCCTGACCTCAATGTCGTACTCGTTTCGGAGCCGCTTTCCCGAGACCGCCGAATACGAAACAGCCCAATCCAATTTCCGAATTGCCATGCCTACTCCCCCCGACCGTATTCAGGCAAAAAAACTTCCGTTGACATTTGAGCGCTTTCAGGGAAGATCTCCGCTTCGTCAGGACCATGCGATGCGGCGATAGCCCGCCACACGAGCGATTCACTTATTCCAAATTTGTCAGCAATTCGCCGTTCGGTCATGCCTGCCGCCCTCAGCTGGGAGACCCCAGGGAATTCGGGATCGGCATAAAGGACCCCAAGCGGAGTGAGCGCACCGGAGGCCCTGCCCCGCTCACCAGGGGTCAGGAGTGCCCGTCGCCGGGCCTCCTTGATCCGCTGCGCCATGACTGAAGGCGACATATTCACCAGGTCCGCAAGGGTTGCCGTGGCTCGGGTGTTGCCCTCACGAATCTGCTCCGCGTACTTGGCCGCCAGCGCCGCGTACTCGACGTTGCTCTTCGGCGAAGCCTTGTCCCGCCACGCTTCAAAGCGTTCCTGAATGAACTCGGCATTTTCTCTCAGCTTCATCAACTGCTCCGCCCCTATTCGCCGCCTAGCCCTCGCCTTGTCGACAGCGGCTTCAACGTAGGACCGCACACCCACACTGTTCGCATCGGGAAGCGTCCGTACTGGCCCCGCCGGCAGGGCCACGACCTCAGCGATGGACCATGATTCCGAACTGAAGTCAATCCTCAGGCCAATTGCCCAGTCGTCGCCCGCAGGGCAGACGAGCAGAACAAACGTCTCGTCGATGCGCTCCGTCGGAGGAAGCCCGTGGATCATATGCCGAGCGAAATTCTCGGTGAGCTTCCGGAGGGCAGGACTGGCGTCTTCGGACTTCATAACCTCACAGTAGTGGCTCATAGTCATCTTCTTCGGTCCGTAGTTGACAACTTCGATTCCATCTCCCTAAGTTTATGTCGTTCCGTTTAAACCCACAAGCTTTGAATCGAAGACTACCACTTGGAAGGACGCCATGGCAGAACCGCACGGAGGGCAACTTCTCGACGTCCCGGAGCCGGACGCTTCACGCTCGATTTACCTGACCCGGGCGGAAGCGGCGCGCTACCTGAACGTGCCCTCATCCTGGCTCGCCAACAATGCGAGGCGCGGGCCGAGATACATCAAGGTGGGGGGTCTCGTGCGCTACTCGGTCGCAGCCCTAGACGCCTTCATGTCCACCCATGAAGGCCGGCACTAGCGGGACTCTCATTTGGTCCGAAGCCGGCGAGAGAAATCCCCGCCGCCAAAGGCAGGAGGCCAGTCCGTTCCTTCGTCCTAATTATTTGACCATTTCAGGCCGCATCGGCCATGTCTTCTTCCCCACTAATGGAGGTAACCAATGTCCCACTTGACCGATCTGTCCTCATCTGAGGTCGGCCCTCCGCCGCAAACCGACGAGCCGCGGCGCGCCGAACAGAACACCGGCATCAGCCTGGTGGTCGCCGAAACGAACCAGTTCCTGGTCCTTTGGCTTCGCGAGATCGCCTTCGACAACCGTCTGCCGTCCGAAGCACTCGCCGTAGCAAGCGTGATGGCCCGCTCCGTTGGTTTCGGCCGCGTGGCCTTAACTGACTGGCAGCGCATCAACGCCGCGCTTGGGCGCGACAGGAGGGATCTCGCGGTGTTCGAGATCATGTCAGAACTCGAGTTGGAGGGATACCTCGACCGCGACGTCGACGACCCGTTTGTCTACGGCTGGACGCTCCTGATTCCGGAGGAAGAGCTGTGAGCGTAGTACCGAGCCAGCCATCACGTCCTTTGCAGTACGGGAAAGCTATCAGGGAGTCCAATCTGCCGTCGGGCGTCAGGGCGACTTGCTGGGCGATTGCCACCTTCGCCAACAACAAGACGGGGAAGGCCTTCCCGACCGTAGAACAGATAGCTACGGCCGTGGGGCTCTCCGGGGAAACCGTCTCGAAGCACACGGGCCATGCAGAAGCAGCCGGATATCTGCGGAAGGTGCGGAAGTTCAACAGCTCAATCGACTACTACATCACCGTCCCTGCCCCCGTCGTGGAGGAAGCCCCTGCGCCCCCGATCACCAGTACGGCGGAGGAGGCGCCGGCGAGGCCACTGGTCTTTGAGACCTGGAGCGGAGACCCCGATTCTTACTAGGCGGCCTTACTAACACCCAAGAAATCACTGAGGCGGCACCCGGGTAAGGCCATGTATGGGTGGCCAGAAGCCCGGGGGCTACCCCAAAAAGGTCGTCTGCCCGCACCCCTGGTTTCCTTTCCCGGGACCCCGGAAATACCCGCCCCTAACTACCTCAGCTTTCTACCTCAGGGAGAACTACCTCAGTAGTTCTACCTCAATAACAACTACCTCAACAGCAACTACCTCTCTACCGGTCCCGCACTGAGTGGGATGAATCCTTGGTGCCCCTTGCCTAAAACAAGGGGCACCCTTCCCGAAGGAAGGGAGAACCAGGCAACTCCATCCCTGGCCGCCCATTTCCTGGTCAAGGAAAGAGATGACCCTTGCCTTGAGGGCAAGGTCATCCGAGCCGGTCCGCAACCGAACCATCGATTCGGCTGTGAAGGCCAGCGGAGCGCCGCGCAGCCCGGAGGGCGGAGCAAGCTCCGCGCAACTCAACGATTTCTCGCATTGCTCAGTGTCAAATGCAACCAACCAAACGACAAGAACCCGAGGCCACCATGAAAGCTTCCATGTCCCATCGCGCCCAGGATCGCGTTGAAACTCTCCGGCAGGCGAAGTCCTTTGAAACCAAAAAACGCCACTATGAGCGTCTCGGACTTTGCCGCGCTTGCGCCGCGCAGGCTGCGTGGGGACACCAGCTGGGGTTCTCCAGGGTCACCAAGCAGCCCTGCCACGAGTGCCAGCCGATCGTTGATAGGTTTCCTCGCGCCAGGCCAGGAAAGTGGCGCTCCGACTCACCGCGTAGCGGGGCCAAGTTCTCGGTCGGTGTCCGCCCCGACATGAGTCAGTAGCGGCCTTGTACGGGGAAATTCTGACACCGGTAGCCATGCACGGCTCCCAGGAGCCCGTCCCCGCCTGACAGCGTCAATAGAAACGCCCAGGACCCGGCGTTGAACAGTTGCGAAACGAAGGACTGGGCCGACGTTATTCCGGTTCTTCGGGCCGTTGCCCTTCCCGCATGAAAGTGGTGAGCACGATTCCGAGCGTGCCGTCGCGCCCCAACGGCACAATAACAATGTTGCCGTTGGCGAAGCGGCTTCCAGGCCCGCCTGGCTTGGCAGGGCCGAAGGGATACATGTGCATGGCCTCCAGCCAGCGGTGTCGGTGCCGCCCACCTGGCTGTGCCCGGACCCTCCCGCGGTGGCGCGAAACTTCTCCCACGATACGTGCCAGAATGCCACGCGACAGGCCCTGTGCGGAGTATTTCTGACAACGGTGCTGGTGTATGGCACCGGAAGTTCCTCGTCGGCTGACAGCGTCACCAAAAGGGCCGCTGGCGCGCCGTTGACCGGCAGCGAAGGAGTGCGTGAAACCGGTCGGGCGCATGGCCTGGGAGGCATTGTTCATGCCTGGATGGGATGAGACGGCCTGATCCGGCGTGCATTTCGAAAGCTCACCGCTCGAGCGGGAGGCTGAGGCCCCAGCGCCGATGATTCTGCCACCGTCCAGTGGCGGTGTTACCACTACGCATTACTCCGCGCCGCAATGGAGCATGCCACCTGTATGTCCGTCGCCACCACAACGGCTGCAGATCCGGAGGCCACATTTAACCCGCCCACTCCCGAGAACGGGGAGAAGTATTGGACCGGTGCCGACAAGGCCGGACCCTTCCGTAATGGACCGCTTAGAAGTTAACGTTGGCCATGGAGACGCTACTTTTGATGTTGCTCTGGGTGCTGTTCTGTTACGTCGGTATCCCGGCTTTCTTAATTTTCCTCTTCATGGCCTTCAAAAAGCCGAAGCCGAAGCTGGCGGTGCTGGCGAAGCCGAAGCCGGTCCCAGCGGAGGTATATGGCCGATTGAATTCCAAGCTGGAGCAGGCCGGTGGAGCGGCGACCGGCAGCGCTGGCAGCGTTGAGCCGCCGAAGCCGTGGGCGGAGTCCCCTGGCCCCGCAGCGGGGGGAGGCTACTGGCGGAAGTGGACGGGGACCCGCAGGTGGTACGCCGCCCAGGACAAGGGCGCATGGGTCCGCGACTTCCAGGAAGCCGAGGAGCGGGCGGAGCAGCAGCAGCAGCAGCCGGAGCCGCCGCCCCTGGTGCAGCCGCATCCGGCGGCGCCGTCGGAAGTATTTGCCCGGTTGAGATCCCGGCTGGAGCAGCTCGGTTAGGCTTGCTTCGCCGGGCCGGGGCGTCTACATAGGCGCGCGGCCACGACGACGGTTGACCGGCGGAGAAGGTGTTCCGTCCCAAACTCAGAACCATGGCGTCCGCGTCCTGGAGGTTCACCAGCGCGAAGCAGATCACCCCCATGCGGCGCCAGACCATCGATAAGGTACTGGATTGGATCGAAGCCCATACCGGCTGATCAATCACTTTATCAACCTATTTCAGTTGCTTTTTAACCCGTACGCGACCCCAGGCGCTACCACGGCCGGGAGGGGGCCGATACCGGTTTAGGGTCTCCCCCCACCCCCTATCTACCGACGTCCTCTGTGGCCATGCCACGCGCCGGGGCGGATAATCGAAATCACAAGCGTCAATAAGAATGGGCAGGTGATCCATTGCCGCGCACAATGAGCGACTACGCAGCTACCGCACTCAACGTGCTGTACTGGGCTGTAGTGGCGATCTGGCTCTGGTTCACCACCGACCTGGCCACCACCTGCTGCGGCGCAAGCGTAAAAAGCTGCAGGCCGAGAAGCCGGTCTAACCGGACTCGAGGGTGCCATCCCTGCAGTTGAAGCCTACTGGCCCACATCCATCGCGAGTGAAAAATGGTTGAGTGGCTGATAGGTGTGTGACGCGCCCCGGCGGGCGCCATCGTTGAAGTACCGGTTGTCGTAGTTCTACACGTGAGCGTTGCCCCCACGTCTTCGTTGCCGGGCTCGCCCGGAATGTTAGGTCTCTGGGGGGCGGAGCTCTGGCTAGGCGATGTCCAGCGGCCCAAGGTCTCAAGCCCAGTGTCGCTGGTGACGGTAAGGTGTTTGGCCAAGTGGACACGCAGCTCCAACGACTCCGTACGTTCTTCCTGATTCTCGCGGCAGTCCTGCCCACGTGGCCGGGGGCTGGTCGCTTTGCGATGAGGTCGCGATTGTTTGGCCAAGCCACATCGGGGCAGCGGCGTGGTTCATAGCGTCGGGCGACTGGTCCTGACGCCCTGACCACAGGCCATGTGCTTGGAATTCTTGTCAACGCCTCGGCACTCCCGCGCGGGAGGTCCGGCCTGATCCGAGGGGGGGGTTTTTCGCGGCTGTGGGCAGCCGCCCCAGTTGGACCGCGCTAGCAGGAGAAGCCAGAGGGGGTCCAATGCCGGCTGGCGGGTGAACGAGAGAGCGGGGATCCGTGTGCACAAGACGCGGAGGTGAGTTCACAACGAGCCCTGAACGCGCGCAAGATGCAGGTGCACTCGTGAAGCACCCTCAGCCGGCAAGAGACGCAGGTAACGGGGGACGTGCTGTACGTTCGCGAGAGACGCAGGTAACGGGGGACGTGCTGTACGTTCGCGAGAGACGCAGGTGCGCCAGATCCGACATTGCATAGTGGCCAGGGACGCAGGCCAACGAATTTTGATACTTCAACGCGCTGGCCCGGACCGTGGTGCCCGGGCCAGCGGCTGGCGTCCCAGAACCCTCTGCTATGCGACGCCGCGAAGTGCGTCAGTGGATACCTGATCGATTATCCCCGCTTCATCAACAACAACACCGTAGTGTTCACGGGCTGAGGCAACGGACACATATCCGAATCGGACTTCTTCAGCTACCCGTTCGGCTGGACGCACTCGGGGATTTCCGAATCCGCCACCACCGCCGGCGAGCTGCCGATACAGCGTCCCAGCCGGCAGCCCTGTGATCAGATCCTTAGACTTCGGGACGACTACGTCACCGTCCGGGTAAGTGAATTCGATAAGGTTCACCGAGCCGGGCATCCCCTCGTTGAGCCCTGGCGCGGCTGATTCGTCTGTATCGCCGTCGCCGAAGATGCTGGCCTGGATGCTGGGGGCCTTGAACTCGAAGATCGACTCGACCCCCAGCCCGCCGCGCCACTCTCCTGCGCCGCCGGAGTCCTGCAGGTATTCAAACTTACGAATGAAGATGGGCATCATCAGTTCGAACATCTCTGGGTCCTGCGCCCCGAGCGCGCCGCCGGAAGCTATGAGCCCCACATGGTCGTAACCGTCGGCACCCTGGGTCCCGCCTCCGCCGCCCTTGCAGGCGTTGATGAGTATGTCCACGAAGGGTGAATCGTTCCGATCTTCCTGCCCGTTCAGAATGGAGCACAGCAGCGGGTTCCAGCCGGCGGTTACGCGCTCCGGAAGGGCCTCGGAGAAGGCCAGCATGATGGCTGAACAGATCTGGTCTGAAAGGTGGTTACCGAATCCTGAGGCCGCCGGATATTGGCAATTCAGGATGCTGCCCTCGGGTACTTTGACCTCGATGCAACGCATGATGCCGTCGTTGTGCGGAATTTCCGTATCCGCCAACATAAAGAAGGAAATCATGACGGAGGAGAGGGTCACCGCCAAAGGCGCGTTGACGTATCCGGGTGTCTGAGGATCCGTTCCGGCAAAATCGAAGACGAGCTGGTCGCCCTTGACCGTAATCTCAACCCTGATCTGCATGGTGCTGTCAGGGGTGATGCCGTCGTAATTGACCTGCCACTGGGACTTATAGACACCATCCGGCATCCTGGTGATGATCTGACGGGCCATGGCCTCGGCAGAGTCGAGCATGCTGTCGACGACGGCTTTGAATGTCTCAACTGAGTAGCGCTCCACCAGAACCTGGAGTTCGCGTTCGCCAACTGTGCAAGCGCCGATCATTGCGCGAATGTCCTCTGCAACGACGCCAAGACGGACATTGCCGAAGATCAGGTCCCATACGTCATCGCGCAGGACACCGCCGTCGTAGACCTTGACTGCAGTCAGCCTGAGCGCTTCCTGCCAGAGATCCGTGGCGTTGGGGTTGTATGACCCCGGAACCGCGCCGCCGACGTCGGCCTGATGGGCTGTAATGACAACCCAGGCAATGTGTTCCCCCTCATGGAAGACCGGCTTGGTGACCTTCCAGTCGGAGGCCTGATTGCCGCCGGTATACGGATCATTGTGGAGAATCACGTCTCCCTGCTTGACTCTGCCTTTGAATTTTTCGGCGATATGGCGCATCGCCGGCGCAGCGGCATAGCCAAGGATCGGAATGTATTCCGTCTGCTCGATGAGCCGCCCATCCTGGTCATAAATGCCCAAAGAGAAGTCGCGGCCCTCCACCAGCAGGGGGGATCTCGTGCTGCGTTCAACCACCACGCCCATACGTTCGCCAATAGCCTTGATCCGGCTGGCTATGACTGAGGTAAGAATCGGGCTGAGAGCCTTCCTCGCCTGTGCTTGTACCTGTGACATGTCTACTTTTGTCCTTCCGTGAGCAGAGACGAGGCGTCAAAGTTTTTTCGCGTCATGACGTAGCTACCCGAGCCGTCGAGCTCAAGGTCAAAGAATTCCGGGACAAACACCGTCGTGGTTGGTTCCTCAACGATGGCCGGGCCTACAATCTGCTGTCCCACAGGAAGTGACTGCCCGTCGTAAACCGGCACCGACTCCTTCCGGCCCAGCGACTTGAGGTAGACGTCGCGGCGCCCCTTGGGAGGAGCTTCAGACTCGGATCCGGCAGCAGTCTCAGTGAGGTCTAGCGCCGGCCTGCGGCCGACCACGGCCACCCGGAGGCTAAGCATCTCCAGGTCGGCACCGGCGGCTGAAAAGCCGTACAGCTGTTCATGCCGGGAGTGGAAAAGCTCGGCGACCCTGCCCGGCCCGGCCGGATCCGCTGGATCCAAATCTCCGGCGTTGAAGCTGACAATAACCTCGTGGTGCTGTCCGATGTAGCGCATGTCGGCAGAAACGATGACGGCGCGATCCTCAGCGGCAACCCCTTCGAGGTCCAGCAGCGCGTCGCCCTCATGTGACATTTCCGTGATCAGCGCGTGGGCCCGGTTCAGGTCGATCTGCGAGAACCTGGTACTGAAAGCACGGACAAAATCGTGTCGCAGGTCGGCCATCAACATACCCGCTGCACACAGCACCGAGGACAGTCGCGGGATGACCACTACAGGTATCTCGAGCTCATGGGCAATCATGCCCGCGTGGACGGGTCCGGCGCCGCCAGCCACCACCATCGGGAATTCCCTGGGGTCGTAGCCTCGTTCTACGGAAATGTTTTTGGTTCCCGCGGCCATCTCCAGGTTGACCATCTCGTAGATACCGGCAGCTGCCTCTTCGACGGTGAGGCCCAGCGGACCGGCTACCTTGTTCGCAATGGCTGCGGCCGCAAGATCACTCCGCAGCTTTACCCGTCCGCCCAGGAAATAGTCGGGGTCTATATACCCGAGGACGACGCCGGCGTCCGTGACGGTTGGTTCCTCACCGCCCTTGCCATAAGCAACGGGCCCCGGATCGGCGCCCGCGCTCTGCGGACCCACGCGCAACATGCCGCCGTCGTCGATCCAGGCGATGGATCCGCCGCCCGCGCCGATGGTATTTACGTGCGTCGTCGGCAGGGAGATCACATGGCGGTTGATCTCGCCTTCACGGGTGATCTGGACTTCACCGTCCTTGACCAAGGAGGCGTCAAAGCTTGTGCCTCCCATATCAACCACTGTGCAGTCTGCCCAGCCGCGCTGTCCCACGTAGGCCAATGCGGCCACGGGACCGGCCGCAGGCCCGGACATCGTTATTGAGGCTGGCAGATGGGCCACGGTCGCGGGCAACGTGATTCCGCCGTTGGATTGCATCACCATCAGCGTCCCGTGAGCGCCACGTTCGGCCAACCGCCCAACAATCTTCTTCATGTACCGCTGAACCACAGGGCCAAGGTAGGCATTCATGGCCGTGGTGCTGATCCGTGGGTAGAGCCGAATCTGCGGCAGCACTTCAGATGAGATGGACAGGAAGACCCCCGGCGCACACTCTTCGATGATCTTCCGGGCTTCCTGCTCATGTGCCGCGTTCTGATAGGAGTGGACGAAACAGACGGCGATGGCCTCAACGCCCTCGGCGACCAGTTCCGCGACTGCTTGACGAAGTGATTCCACCTCCAGGGGTGTTACGACGCTGCCATCTACATCTACGCGCTCGGAAACAGTCTTACGCAGATCCCGGGGCACAAGAGGTGCTGGCGCTACGTACTTGTTGTCGTAAAGGTGCTTTCGGCTCCGAATGCCGCGGCGCATCTCCAGGATGTCGCGGAACCCCTCTGTCGTGATGAGCCCCGTCTTGGCGCCCCGCCCTGTCAAGACCGCATTTGTGGCTACGGTAGTGCCATGCACGATGAGCTCAATCTGCGAAAAGAAATCCTGTTCCGATAGCTCTTCGAGAACCGCCAATTCCGACAGCCCGTTCAGGATCCCATTGGAGGGGTCCGCAGGAGTCGTCGAGGTCTTGTGCTGGCGCTTCGCGCCTGTTGCCTGATTGACCAGCAGGAAATCTGTAAACGTTCCGCCGACGTCGACACCAACTTGATAGGACATTAGTTTCCCTCTCCGATCTGGAATATTTCTTGAGCAATGTTGGAAGCCTGCAGGGGAGCGCCCTGCCGGATGATGAAGGTATCTGCGACGCTTGCCCCTTCAGTGAGTTGTGAATTCACGAAATTCGGGTGCAATGCCAGGACCATGCCCTCGAGCAGCATCGTGTTGTCGCTCTCGGTCAGGACGGGCGTGTCATGGTCGATACCAACGCCATGACCGTGCCAGATCCCGAAATCGACGCCTTCCGGCGCCGCAATCTTTTCAATCGCGGTTGCTACGTCAGCTGCAGTCTTGCCCACCCGCATCTGGGTTTGCGCGGCCTCATGGGCGGCCAGTGTGGTCTCGGCCATACGGCGCTTCTCGCTACTGATCTGGCCGATGGCGAACAGGCTTGCCTTCTCTACCCAGAATCCGTTGGGCCCCGTGATTTCCACATAGACGCTGGCGAGATCGCCTTCAACGAGCGGATCAGCCGTTGGAACGTCGTTGAAGTACGGTTTGGTCCCCACCATGATCAGGACCTCACGCGCTCCCCTCCGGCGGACCTCGCGCTGCATGTCCCCCCACAACTCCCAGCCGGAAACTCCGACGGCCGCGCGTTCGTGGAAGACTTGCAGGCCTGCATCGGCAATGACTGCGGACCGCAGGACTTCATCGATTTCCTCCTGGACCTTCACGGCCTTGATCCGGCCCACCAGTGCGGTTGCGTCAGTCAGTTGCGCATTTGGCAGGGCGGCCCGCAGCATTTCGTAGTCTCCGACGGGAACGATGTGACGAAGGCCGACGACCCCGATCTTCCCGCCGTCGGCGTGGTGTTCATTGACGACGGCGGCGATCACCTGGGGAAGGCTGTCCTGGTCAGAGATCACATCACCCTGGCCCGCTGCCCTGACGTCTGCCAACTGTGTGGCCTGTTTGGCGAACCACGCATCGGAGGTGGTGGGTAGGACCATGATCGGTTCCTCGCCGGGAATGACTACTGCATACGCGAGACGAACCTGCGGGCAGTAGCCTGTCACGTATTCGAGATACCCGTATTGGGTGATGAGTCCTCGTCCTGCCACGATCAGTGCGCCCAGGCCTTCAGACTTCATCTCTGCCCACAGGGCCTCGATCCGACCGTCCCGTATCTTCTTCTTTAGCGGGCTAAAGGCCGAAGTCAGTAAACTTGATGTAACCATTTTTCGAGCTCCTCATTAGATAAATCTCAGGATTTTCAGCAATTCTTCATTTCGCGGCGACCGACTCAGGAAGGTCGTCAAACGGCGCCCAGGCCGCGGCGGCGTCGCTGTACGTGGTCCATGTAGACGGCCACGATGAGGATGGTTCCGGTGATGGCCCCCTGCCAGAAGTCCGGGACCCCGGAGAGTGTCAGGCCGTTCTGGAGCACACCCATCATGAGGACGGCCATGACCGTACCGCCCAGCCCGCCGGAACCGCCGGACATGATGGTCCCGCCAAGTAGTACGGCGGCAATGACCTGCAGTTCGATTCCGGTGCCCACGACGGGGGAGGCTGATGTGAGTCTGCCCATCTGAATAATGGACGCCAGTGCAGCCAGCAGGCCAGACGTCACGTAGACGGAGAGCAGGACACGTTGGACCCGGATGCCGGCCAACCGTGCCGCTTCCCTGCTGGAGCCGACCGCGTAGATCTTGCGCCCCCAGCTCGTATGAGCGAGGACAAAGTAGCCAAGGGCCACCACGATGGCGGCGATCAGCACCGGAATGGGCAGGGGCCCAAGGCTTCCGTCACCAATTTGGAGGAACAGTGGCGCATCCCCGAGCTGGATGGATTTCCCCTCCGAGGCCACCAGGGCAAGACTTCGATATCCGGACAGCGTTCCCAGGGTGACCACAAAGAATGACATGCCCAGGACGCCTACCAGGACGCCGTTAAGGAGGCCCAAGGCGATGCCTGCGAGCAGGGTGATGGCGATGACGGCCACCGCGGGGACACCGGCGAGATACATCGTTCCCGCGAGGATTCCCGAGAGTGCCAAGGAGGATCCGATCGACAGATCAGCGCCGCCTGTCAGAACGACCATTGTCATTCCCACGGCTAATATCAGGGGAACTGTTTGAAGACGCAGGATGTTTACAAAGTTTTCCATGGTCAGGAAGTTGGGCTGGAATGCGGCAAAAAAGATGATCAGCAGAACAAGGACAATGGAGAGTGTGATTTTTGGGCTGAAGGAGATGATCTTTGCTGCCGGCTTCTGAGCTGCAGGGGTGTTCTTGGCAGAATTCGTGGTCTGCGGTGTTGAGATTGCCATGATCAGGCCACTTCCTTAGCTTGTTCTGAATGAAAGGCCAACGCGGCAATGCGCTCTTCTGTTGCTGATTCCCGATCGAGGTGTCCCACGATTCGTCCCTGTGAGAGGACGTAGATGGTGTCACAAAGGCCCAGCAGTTCTGTGAGCTCGGATGAGGCCACCAAAAAGCCCATACCCTTGGCAGCGGCCTGGGCGATCTGTTCGTAGATTTCGGCCTTAGCTCCGACATCAACGCCGCGCGTTGGTTCGTCGAGGATCAGGAGTTTCGGTTCACGAACGATAGAACGAGCCAGCAGTACTTTTTGCTGATTGCCGCCGGAAAGCGCCTCAATGCGGTCCTCAATGTCTGCGCATTTAACGCCAAATTTTGAAATGGCCTTTCGGGTGAGACCTTTTTCACGTGTCGCTGACATGATTCCCGCTTGGGAGTTCTTGGCCAGATTGGCGGCGGACATGTTTTCCCGTACGGATCTGCCGGGAAAGATTCCCTGAGCTTTCCGGTTTTCCCCGACGAACCCGACGCCGGCTTTCAGCGCCTGGGCGGGGTGCGTGAATCTGACCTCCCGCCCGTCAATCCTGACGGTCCCGGAAGTCCGCGGGACGGCGCCGAAAATGGTCTGGGCCAGAGTGGAGCGGCCGGAGCCCATCAGCCCGGCCAAGCCAACCACTTCGCCTGCGTGCACCGTCATGGTCACGTCTTCGATGAATTCGGTAGCGCACAAAGCCTCAGTCTGGAGGACGATTCGTTCAGTGACCGTCCGTTCCGACGTGAAGACATTATCCAGAACGCGCCCGACCAGCATCTTGACGACGTCCCCATCTGAGACATCTCGCATGGGGGCCGCACCGCTGACGCACCCATCCCGAAGGACGACGATCCGGTCGGCGATTTCGCGCATTTCACGCATGCGGTGGGAGATGAATACAATCCCCATGCCGTTGTCCTCCTTGAGCCGCCGCAGGGTGCCAAGCAGCCGGTCGGTCTCATCTTCGGACAGCGAGCTGGTTGCCTCGTCCAGCAGCATCAGGCGGGGACGGCGTGCAAGGACACTGCCGATCGCCACCAGTTGTTGGATATTGATGGGTAGCTGCCCCACGATGGCCTTCGGATCGACATCAATCCCAAGGACATCCAGAATCTCCCTGGCACGTTTCCGGACCTGCGTCCAGTCGACTCCCAACCCGATTCCGCGCCGCGTGGGAAGGGCCCCCAGCATGATGTTCTCGGCAACGGTCAGGTGACGAGCGACGGCCAGCTCCTGCTCCACAAGTCCTATACCCGCCGCAACCGCATCGCTGGGACTGCTGAACTTCACTGCCTTCCCGTCAACCTGGAGTTGGCCGGAATCGGCCGCTAAATGGCCTGCAACAATCTTCATGAGGGTTGATTTCCCGGAGCCGTTTTCGCCGGCGATGGCGAGTATTTCGCCGGAGGAGATTGAAAGGCTTACGCCGTCCAACGCCGTCGTGCCCGGGTACGTCTTCACCAAGCTATTGATCTCGAGCATCATGGTCCTTCCGAGTCGCTGGAACGGCGGACACTAATTGATGGGGAGGCCAAGGTATTTTCCATCGGCGATCTGTTTCACCCGTTCGGACCACGGCACGAACGAAGCAACATTCTCCGGTGTGACAATGTTTACGTCCATCTGGTAGAAGTGCCCGATCGGCTTCTTTTCCACCACTGAGGTTTGGATCAGACGGCCCAAGGTTTGGCCCACCTCTACCGGCTTGTAGTCCCACGTTGCATCGATGGTTCCGTTCTTCACGGCATCAAGTCCGTCCTGACTGGCGTTAAAGCCGGTCACGATAATCTTCTTGGACTTGGCCGCTGCCTTGGCTGCAGCTGCAGCGCCGATGGCACTGGGATCGTTGTACGTAAAGATCGCGGACAGAGCCGAGTACTGGGTCAGGAAGGCTTCGGCCAACGGCCGCGCTCCAGCGGCGTCGTCAGTCGGGTTGCCCTTTTGACCAACGAAAGCCAGCCCATTGTGCGCCTTCAGTTGCTCCTTGAACTGGTCCAGAAGGTAGACGTTTGTGGTCACCGGGGCCGCGATGCCGATCGCGCCGACTTCACCGGTGCCACCCGTCTTTTCCGCGATGAATTTGGCTGCCTCCTGAGCCTGCTGCTTCCGCCCGGTCACTACCTCGGCCCGAATGGGGGCAAGGGCCTCGGCGCCGGCGTCCTCCATCAGCGCGTCGTGGGCAAACAGCGGGATGCCGGCCTTGTCCGCCCGGCCAAGCACACTCTTCAGCGTGGGAAAGTCCAAGGGAAACACCATTATGGCGTCGACCTTCTGCGTGATGAACTGGTCAATGTCACCGATCTGCTTGTCGATGCTCAACTGGCTGTCAGCCGTGATGAGTTTTCCGCCGTGCTGTTCGAGCTCGGCCCTGAGGCCATCGGCAATGCCCTGGATGGTCGAATTCTGCGCCGTCGGCAGTGTCATTCCCACTGTGAAGATATGCTGTCCGGAGGTGGTGCCGGCGTTCGTGGTCCCACCGCAGGCTGACAGGGCGAGGGACAGGGTCGCGGCGAGAGCGGCTGCGGCGAGGTAACTTTTTTTGCGGAACATGTTGTCCGTCCTTAATAGGTTTAATCTTGATTTCGGAAATGCCTCTGGAATTTGATAGTCATTCAAGAGGAATACATTTAGAACGGCATTTTCCGCAGGGGTCCGACGCTGAAGTCGTCGAAGAAGCTGCAAATACTTCGAGGTGCGGGCTATTAATTCGAGCGCACCGGCTAGGGTGATGAAAGTACATCAGGAGACAGGCCGTCTCAACAAGGGGTTATAGGTATCGATTAGCGGAGAATTGATAAGCGCAACTTATCAATCAGGTAATGCAAACCACTAAGCACTGACTGGGAATTCTTGATCCAATATTTCAAGAAAGCGTGAAATGGCCGGCAGATCATTTCCGACCCGCCAGGCCGCCACCAGGTTCATCGGGATAATCGGACTCGACAGGGGCCGGATCACGGCGCCGTCGACCCGCACGTGGCTCACGGAATTTGGCACCAGCGCCATTCCCAGGCCAGCCGCGACCAGACTGACCATGACTGAGGTCGCATCGACTTCCTGGTGTACATCCGCCTCAAAGCCGGCCTGTTGATACGCGCTCGAAACGATGGTGAAAGTGGCTGGGTCGGCGCTGGGGCTGTATTGGATGAACGACTCATTGGCCATGTGTGCCAAGTCGATCGACTCTTCGCCTGCCAGCGGATGGGAGGCAGAAATGAGGAGCGAAAGGTAATCGGTCCGTACAACCCTCCGATGGAACTCTTCGGAAATGGGGGGCCGCAGGAATCCAATATCGATGGCGTTTGACCGTAGCGCTTCGATCTGACTGGCTGTGGCCATCTCGCCGCGCAGAACCAGCGAAACCCCGCTCATCTTTTCCCTGACGGCGCGCGCGATCCTTGGAAGAAGATCGTACGTCGCCGAACCGGTGAACCCCAGGGTGAGTCTTCCCGTCTCGCCGGTGGCCACTCTTGCCACAAGATCCTTCACGGACTCCACGTTCGTCAGAATCTCCAGGGCATGCTTCCTGAGTGAAGCCCCAGCGAGCGTCAGTTCCACCTGTCTTGTGGTCCTGATGAACAGTTCTACATTCAGTTCTTTTTCGAGTAGGCGCACTTGCTGGCTGAGTGCCGGCTGCGCAATATGAAGTCGCTTCGCCGCACGGTTGAAGTGCAGTTCCTCCGCCAGGACCAGAAAGTACTTTAGGTGCCGGATCTCCATTGATCGCCTCCAAGCAGTTGGATTCTGAGCCGGTTGGTGAACCCTTTGTCAGATGCCCAGAGAATCCAGGGTGAAGTTGTAGGACACCTCGTTTCCTGTTCCGTCAGCCTTCGGGCTCGGAGCGATGATCAGCTCGGGCTTCACTGCCGTGGCGATGTCATCCTCCAGGTGTTCGTCGCCCTGGAAGTAGAGCTGGGCGGTGAGCAGTTCGTGCCCGAGTGCAGAGACTTTGAGGTGCAGGTGGGCCGGACGCCACGCGTGCCAGCCCGCGGCCTCGATCAGTCTGCCGCAGGAACCATCAGTCGGGATTTGGTAGGGTGCCGGCTGAACGGTGTTGATTTCGAAATGGCCGTTGTCATCGGTGATGATGGTTCCGCGCAGGTTCCACTCCGGCAGTCCGGGAGCATACTGCGAGTAGAATCCGAGGTCATCTGCATGCCAGAGCTCAATTTTGGCGCCAGGCAATGCATGGCCGCTGACATCGGTGACCTGTCCGCGGAAGAGCAGTGGTGTTCCGGGCTCGTCCTCGCGCATCGGCAGGGTGCACGCTGCCGCCAGTTTCGGGGAGCCGGGTACATAATATGGCCCCTCGATGGATCCCTTGGAACCTTCGCGGTGGTCGGTCGCAACCTCCTCCACCACGTGTTCAACCCAGACATCCATGAACAGCGGCCACTCGCCGTCCTCACCAACCTGGATCAGCCACCCCTTCACGGCCTGATATTCGTCGTAGGTGATCTTGTGCCGGCGGATCACATCATGGACCGCGGTCAGCACCTCCGTCGCCAGTTGGCTTACCCTTTCCTTGGGTGTCTCCAGGGTGGTGCCTTGGTTCTCAAGAAAGCGTTCAGTGGCCTTTTCCCCGGACTCGGCGGCGGTGGCATCAAATTCGGTGACGTGTGGTGACATTGCTAATTCCTCAGGCTTTCTGTGGTTGGTTCCCCGATGAGGGTTTTGAGCGGGAGGTCCGTGTTGGTGGCTCTGGAACGGTCGATGCTCGATCCCGCGGTCAAGGCGCGTTTGGCGGCCATGAAGTCGTGGGGACTGTTCACGGCGTCTGCGGCGATGAGGCGTCCGTCACGGTAATAAAGGACGGAGAATTGTTCGGTGTCCGGCTCGCCGCGGACGAGGTAATCGTCGTATCCGTTGGAAAGCCCGGCGATTTGTAGTTTCAGGTCTCCCTGGTCTGACCAGAACCACGGAACAGCGGGTGTGGGGCGCGGTTCACCTAGAAGTGACGAGGCTGCTATCTTGGCCTGGTCCACGGCGTTTTGGACTGATTCCAGGCGGATGCTTTCGGCGGGGTAGCGGGGGTGGGGCTGGATGGTGCAGTCCCCGGCGGCGACGATGGCCGGGTTGCTGGTGCGTGCGCCGTTGTCTACGATGATTCCGCGGTCGCAGTCCAGGCCGAGTTTTTCGGCGAGTTCAGTGCGGGGTTCCACGCCGATACCGACGATGACGAGGTCTGCCGGGATGATGGTCCCGTTGGACAGTTCAACGCCGGAGACCTTCCTGTCGGTGCCATGCAGGGCCGTTACACCTGATCCGAGGATGATTTGGATGCCGCGCCTTTGGTGGGCTGCCCTATAGAAGTCCGAGATCGGAGGGGCGGCGACACGCTGGAGGAGCCGGTCAAAGGTCTCAACGACGGTGACCTCGAGTCCTCGTTGACGCGCCACTGCGGCTGCCTCGAGCCCGATGAAGCCACCGCCGATAACCACCACCCGGCCGGCGTTGGCCAGTCTGGTGCGCAGGCTTCGGGCATCAGGGATGCCGCGGAGGTAGCAGATACCGTCAAGGTCGCTTCCGGGTACGTTCAGTTTGCGGGGCCTGGATCCGGTAGTGAGCGCGAGCTTGGCGAAGGGTATGGCATGTTCGCGGGAGGTGGTCGCGCGACCGCCCGATCCTTCCTCATCGAAGGTGATGTCGGTGATACGGGTTCCGGTCAGGACTCGGATCCCGTTCTCTGCGTAGAAATCCTCAGTGCGCAGGGCAAGGTTAACTTCGTCCATGTCGCCGCTCAGGAAGGCTTTAGAGAGCGGGGGGCGCTGGTACGGACCCTCGTCCTCTGCGCCCACGAGGGTCACGGGATCGGTGTAACCCTTTTGGCGGAGGGAGACTGCAAGCTGTAGGCCGGCTTCGCCGGCACCGACGATGAGTGTGCCGGCAGTGCGGCTTCCGGGGTGCTTGTTGGTCATGGATTTCTCACTGTTCTGGAGCGATGTCGATTTCGAGGCCGTCGAGTTCGTCGGTCATGCGGATCTGGCAGGAGAGCCGGCTGTTGGGTTTACGTTCGGCGGCTGCATCGTCCAGCATGTCGTCTTCAAAATCGTCGGCCGGGCCGGTCATGCCGATGCAGGATTCGGCGACGTAGACGTGGCATGTGGCACAGGAGAGAGCTCCGCCGCACTCTGCGACGATGCCCTGCACTCCATGTTTCACGGCAGTTTCCATCACTGATGCTCCGAGACGGGCATCGAGTGTGTGTTCGCTTCCGTCTGGGGAGCGGAGAATGATCTTTGGCATGGGTTAGTCCTACTTATCTGTCCGGGGCGTGCCGGCACCTCCCGGAACGGGGCGGTGCCGGCATGCGGCAGCACTGTTGGAACGGGTCAGAACAACTCGAAGTATTCGCGGTGTTCCCAGTCCGTCACGCCGTTGACGTATGTTTCGGTGTCGGGGTTCTCGGCAACCCAGCTGGCGTGACGGGACACTTCGCTCCGCTTGATGGTGACGATGTAGTCGATGAAGGCATCGCCAAAAGCTTCCCGGTAGAAGGTGTCGACGTCCAGGGCGTCGATTGCGTCCGCCAGTGTGGTCGGCAGTTGCGCAACGTCCTGGCTGTACGGGTCTTCGCTCAGCGGGCCTGGTTCAGTCTTGCTCAGGATTCCGTCCAACCCGGCGGCCGCCTGGGCGGCGATGTAGAGGTACGGGTTGGCGGCGGAATCACCCACCCGGTTCTCCACATGCGATGAGCGGTCACCCGGGGCTGAGATCACACGCATCATCGCCGCACGGTTGTCTTGGCCCCAGGTCAGCCGGTCAGGTGCCAGCGAATACGGCCGACGACGACGGTAGCCGTTGATGGTGGGCGTGGTGAAGACGGAAGCGGCAATGCCGTGTTCCAGGGTGCCGCCGACATAGTTCTGGCCCAGGCCCGACAGCGGCTCGTCCAGAAACGGCACCATCAGGTTCTCGCCCGTCTCCATGTCCACGACCGATGTGTGCAGGTGCCATCCGCTGGCATAGAATCCCTCGATGGCCGGCGTGCACATGAATGATGCGAGGTGGCCGTTGCGCTTGGCAATCTGCTTGACCGTCATCCGGAACAGCACCGCGGCATCGGCGGCGGCCAGGGCGTCGAGGATGTCGAATGTGGTCTCCACCTGGCTGGGTGCCCACTCGTCATCAAGGGTACGCAGCGGCAGACCCATGGACACGAGCGCCTTACGGATCGGCCGCAGGATGTCATCGATCTCGTCCAGGTGATCGGTGAGCAAGTAGCTGTACCCGCGGGCGACGGGTGCCACCTTCGGCGGATCGGCCGGTGAGCCGGGTGCACCGAGAGATCCGTTCTGGAGCATGTCATCGACAATCCTGGTCAGGTACCATTCCATTTCAATGCCGGCGATGAGGCGGTAGCCGTTGTCAGCCATTTTCTGAAGTGTCTTTTTCAGGATTGAGCGAGGGGCGAAGGGGAACAGCTCGCCGTTAGACATGTACAGATCGCAGATGACGACGGCGGTTTCTTCGACCCATGGCAGGATCTTGAAGGTGCCGGGGTCCGGGACCATTTTCACGTTGGGGCTTCCACCCAGACCTTCAATCGTGAATCCGCCGTCAGCGGAGAACGGGTTCATGACGATCGCGTTGGCCGTATCAAAAAAGAACGGTGCCATGGTGATGTCGATTCCGGATTCCAGCGCGGCCAAATAGGCCTCCTTGGTCAGGGACTTGCCACGGAGCAGCCCGTGCTGATCTGGAAAGACGAGCCGGACGATCTCAATGCCCCCGGCATCCAGGGCCTGCCGGCTGAGTTCTGCGGCCTCCAGCTGCTCCTCGCTGTAGAGGTTGTATTTCTGGATGAACTTACTGCTACTTGTCATGACGCTTCCTTAAAATTAGGCACAGCGATTGAAGCGCTGTTGCGCTGCAGGAGTGGAGTGTTTCTAGAAATTCGCGGGGCTGGCGAGCCAGCCGCCGACGACCCGCTGGGCTTCAGCCCAGGCGGCGTCGTGTGCTGACTCTGCCTCCGTCAGGAGACCGTCAACGTCGACGCCGTGGTCCCGCAGTTTCGTTTCCTCGATGGAGAGTAGTTGCCGTATTCCCGCCGGGGAGATTTCCGGATGGAACTGGATGGCCAGTGCGGACCCGAGGCGCCAGGCCTGGGGGTACTGGTTTGACGTGGCGAGCAGGTCGGCTTCCGGCGGTGGAATGAAGCTGTCGGTGTGGAAGGAGAAGAACCGGCCTTGAAGCCCGGCCTGTTGCCTCCCAGGGTGGTCCGGTGCGGGCAGAACGTCGATGAATCCGCATTCCAGCCCATGGCTGCCAGGGATCGCCTGGCCCCCGAGGGCCGTGGCCAGGATTTGTGCGCCCAGACAGATTCCCAGCACGGGAACGTGCTCCTGAACAGCCCGCCGCAGAAATTTCTGTTCGTCGATGAGGAACGGGTGCTTCGTGTCCTCATAGGCGTTCTGCGGGCCGCCGAGGCAGATTACCGCTGCCGCGTTTTCCGGTTCCGGAAGCAGTGCGCCGGCAAACGGCCGGACCAGGACCGGTTCCATGCCCTGCTCGCGGATGAGTAGGTTTATCCAGGACAGGTCTGCGCCGTCGAAGTGAGTGATCACCAAGACCTCCCGGCCGAACGTGCTCATGGCTGGGGCCGTGGTTCTATCCGGGACTGCCAAGGCCGCCAGTGGTCAGTTCCGGCCAGGGCGCGCATGAGTTCTGTGGCGCTGGCCCGGTCCAGAGCCAGCCAGGAATCGTCTGGTATGACCCCGTATGGAGTGAAATCCCAGATTTTCAACCTTTTGACCTCGGCTACAACAGGCTGCATGCTTGCGGCCTCGCGCTCCAGACGCCGTACCTTCCGCTGCAACATGCTGTTTTCCCGTCGCAGCGACTCCACTTCAGTGGATTGTTGGCTGTGCTCAGTCATTTCTTCGTCGGCCCTAAAAAACCAGAGTGAGGTTCTCATGGATGTGTTCGGAGTCCAGCAGATTGGCCTGCTTGAGCCGGATACGCCAACCTTCGTCCCCGGCGGTCAGCACGTGCCCGTACCATCCGCTGTAGGTCTTGTGGACCCCGGCGCGGAACTCGTTCACGATGAAGTTGGACCGAATGAAACGCAGCCCCTTTGAGGGCTCGTCCAGAACTTCTACATTGCTGATGACCCGGCGGGTCCGGGACTGCGGTATCTGGCTAAAGGCCAGCCCGGTCCGGAGCCAATAGACCCTGTCGGTGAGTCGGCGGCAGTCATCGAAGGCGTGTGAAACTTCCAAACGGGGATTCCCTCCGCCAGGAGTGATGGGCACCCAGTAAAGGCAATCCGCGCTGAAAAGTTCGAGCCAATCATTAAAGCGGCCCTCATCGATGAGGCGTGCCTCTTGGGCCAGAAATCCTTCGCCCCGCCGGGCAATTTCGGCGGCGGCTACGGGCCAGTCGGAGTTGAGAACGTCCCTGAAGTTGTCCAGATCCGCATAGAACGAATCGTCCACGTGGTAGGACCAGCTCGACGTGTCGGAGTAGTCCTGGATTTTCTGGCTCATTTGGCTTCCCCGTTCATCAGACGCAACCATTCTTCGTAGTAACCGCGCATGTGGATTTCGTCGGTCACGGCAGTGACGATGACACCGTTTTCGTCCATGGTTTGCCAGCCGTCCACGTTCAGACCGCGGTTCATGAGGATCCATTCCTCTTCAGAGACCGCAAGTCCCCGCTGGACCTCTTCGAAATTGGCCTGGTCATCGGGTTCGCCGAATGCCGGGAAATCTTCTTGGGTGCGCATGCGCATCGTGTTGACTTCTTCGGGGACGCCGCCGATCGATGTTGCATTCCATGTCAGCTGTGTCCGTTCCACACCCAATGGCTCGATCACCTGGATCTGGTTGCCGATGAGCAGAAGGTTCGGGAAGATGCTCAGATTGATCTGGGCACCGGCGCTGACATCCAGAAGCCGGTCGGCGTCCTCCGGGTACTTGCTGCGGATCAGCTCTTCGAACTTTTCCCGGCCGGGCTGGGGACGCTGATTTGCCCAGATACTGCCCGGACCGTCAAAGTTTGGCCGCTGGTCGATGACGCTGTGGCCGTTGCCAAGCGAGTAGACCTTCATGGGGCCGTCGTCGGGGGTCTTGCCGAAGTAGGACATGTCCTTGCTATCGCCCATCCGCGATGCCATCTCCAGTAACGAACGATGGGAAAACGACGGATGGTAGCCGTCCCCTGCATTGTCGAAGGCAAGCTTCCAGTTGCCGCGGTAGCCCATGCGGTGGGCAGCGCTTCGGACGATCACCTCGCCGTCCGGTGCACGGTCTATCCAGTAGTCAAGCCAAGGTTTTGCTTCTCCAAGGTAGTCGGGCAGCGACGGCGCCGACTCGCTCAGGGTGCCGAAGATAAACCCGCGGTAGGACTGAATCCGGGTGACCTTGCCAAGCCCGAATTTGGACTTGTCAAATTCGGCGCCGTATCCCTGGGGCCAGGGAGCGCCGACAAGCTCGCCAGTGTTCTTGAAGGTCCAGCCATGATAGGGGCACTGAAAACTCTTGGCTACGCCGGATTCCTCGCGGCATACCGTTGCCGCGCGGTGTGCGCAGCGGTTGAAGACCGCGTGTAATTCACCGTGGCGGTCACGGGTTACGACTATCGGCCGCAGCCCCAGTTTGGTTGATACGAATGAGTTGGGCTCTGGTAGCTGCGACTCATGGGCCAAGTACACCCAGGTGTGGCCAAAAACCTTGACCATTTCTTCGTTAAAGACTTGCTCATCGGTATACAGAGTCCGGTGGACCCGGTCCACTTGGACGTAGGCGTCCCACGCTCCTTCGCGTGTTGCCTCACTTTTGTAGGGGGAGATTTCGGGGGAAACAACCATCAGAATGCCTCCTCAATGTGAACCAGATGTCTGGTTGCAGATGGGTTCCACCGAGCGTAGGACTCCCGATTTGTGTCCGTCTACAGTCTGGTTCGTTATTTCTCTGAGGGAAATAAATGGTGGGATGAATTTCCCCTGCCACATTGTGGGCTACAGAGCGTCGGTGAACATCTTGTGGGGTTTGGCAATCTCCGTTTCCGCCAGAACCACGGCCGCTCGCAGCGCCTCCGCGTATTCCGGGATTCTCTTCCGATTGAAGCGGATGCTAGGAATAGCCACCGAGATAGCGGCAACCGGATAGCCCGCGGGATCCTTGACGCAGGCGGCGATACCGGCAATGCCTTGAGCCGCTTCCTCCTGGTTCAGCGCGTAGCCCTCCTGACGGACGGTGACGAGATGCCGCTTGAGGGACTGGAGAGTTGTGATTCTGGCTGAACGCCACGGGATGAGGCCATCGGCATGGATGGCGTCCAATTCCGTGCGTCCCAGCTCGGCAAGCAGCGCCTTGCCGCCTGCCGACGAGTAGGCCGGGACCAGATCCCAGACGCCGGTACGCACACTTAGCGGCTGGGTGCTTTCCAGCCCGTCGACGTAGCTGACGCGTGGACCGTTGAGAACCCACACCTGGATTGTCTCGTTGAGTGCACTGTTGAGCTCTTCAATGGCCGGCCGGAGAACGATCCGAAGCTGACCGGGCGAAAGAGTGCCTTCGTGGCGACCCGCAATTTCCGGGCCCGCGCGATAGCGCCGGTCCCCGTCCTGGCTTGCGAAGCCGTCGTAACACAGCGCCGCCAAAAGGCGGTACGCAGTTGAGGGGACCACGTCCAGCAATTCGGCGGCATCCTTCACCGCCAGAGATTTTCCTGCCGATAACGCCTTGATCAACTGCAAGGCCCGGTGGACTGTGTCGAGCGGGGGAGCCTGTCCTTCATTTCGCATAGAGAAATAATGGCAGAAATTATTGTCGCCTGGGAAACGCGCTTGTACAGTTTTTCCATCCGGTTCCAGTGACCGGCATCACGAAGTCGGCGCCCGCCCCGCGCCTCGCCCACGGCCGGCACAGTCGGCCTAAACAGGCTCGGTCACTCGCTTTCACATCGACACGACAGGCTCTGCAGCGGTGTCCTCAGTGCGTGATCAAAAGGCATTCATCATCGAATGCGGAAGGTGGACAAGTGCCCAACTCTCTATCAGAGCGAAACCGCAGATGGGATCTGCTCAACAAATCCATGCAGGAAAACGAGGTCGACGCCCTCATTTTTGCGGCCAATGACTACCGCGGCCACAAGGGAGCCCTGCGGTACGTTGCCGACTACAACCTGCTGCACCGCTCCGGCAACGCCGTCATGTTCAAGGATGAGGAGCCGGTCGTGGTCCTGTCCGGGAACCTGTCCGGAGCGCGCAAACCTGATTCAGGGTGGATCAGCGACTACCGGTGCCCCGGAACTATTGCCGGAGGTCTGGTGGATGCCCTCAAGCGTAGAAAGAAGTTCTCCAGGGTTGGCATCGTCGGACTGGGCCAGATCATGAAGGTGGACGAGTACCTGGCCCTGACCACCGCGTACCCGCAGGTGGAGTTTATCGACTACTCCGCACAGTTTGAATTGATCCGCGCAGTCAAGAGCGCTGCTGAAATCCAGGGGGCCCAGGAATCCGCTTACATCCTGGACCAGTGTTTCAGCCGGTTGTTGGAAATTGCCCGGCCCGGAACAACAGAACGGGAAATAGGCGCCGAGATGTACAAAGTGGGACACCGGCTTGGCGGCGAAGACCCGCTGTTCCTGACCATGTATACAGAGACCGACGGTGACCAGACCAACGCCACGTTCGGGCCGCCGCGGGACCGCGTTCTGACCGCCCATGATGTTCACACCTTTTCGTTTGAAATCGTGGGCCCAAAGGGCTACTGGACCGAACTGTCCCGGATGGTCACTTTTGCCCCGCCTTCGGATCACACGGAGCGTATGGCCCGTGCGGTCACCAAGGGCCTGGCCGCCGCGGCCATTGAAATGAGACCGGGCGTCTCGCCCTCGAAAGTCCAGCGCGCCGTATTGGAGGCAATCGAATCCGAAGGGGCGACCTCCTCTTATTGGTCCGGGCATTCACTTGGGCTTGACGTATTGGAACACCCCTGGATCGGTCTGGATGTCGTCGAGGACGGCACGCAGTCGGAGGACACCATGCTGCAGGCCGGTTATGTGTTGGCCGTGCACCCGATGGTGCGGGACGATTCTGCGCAGGCCACCGGCTACATGGCCGATTCCTTTGTCATCGACGAGTCAGGCAGCCGCAAACTATCGGAGCACCCGACAGGTCTGTACCGAATTTCGAAAGGTGAAGCAAATGTCAACGAATACTGAGAACACCATCGACGCGATCACAGCGTCCGTTCTCCAGCGCAGGGTCGACGCGATTGCCAAAGAAATGGCGACCATGTTGATGCGTTCTTCCCGTTCACCGATCTTCAACGAAATCGGCGACCTGGTGACCGTGGTCTTTGACAAGGACGGCAACACCCTGGCTCAGGCCGAGTTCGCGGCCATCATCGCTTTCGGAGCCCACCCCGCTCTCGAGTACATCATCAAGTACTACGGGGATGACATCCACGAAGGCGATGTCATCATCCACAACGACGTGTACCACGGCGGTAACCAGAACGCTGATACGGGTATCTTCATGCCGGTATTCTCTGACGGGGAGCTGGTCGGCTGGACCGCGGCCAAGGGCCATATGGCAGACATCGGCGGAATGACCGCCGGCGGCTATGATCCGAATGCGCGGGATATATGGCAGGAAGCGTTGCGCATCCCGCCGGTAAAGGTGGCGGAGAAGGGCGTCTTCCGCCGGGACGTCTGGGATTTCATCTCCGCGAACATCCGTTTCGACTTCGTCATGGAGGACGTCAAGTCAATGATCGGGTGCTGCACCATTGGTGGCCGCCGGCTGGTTGAGATGATCGCACGCTACACCTTGCCGGTCTACGAACGGCACATGAACTACATTCTCGAGAGTTCCGCCCGGCAGGTGCGGGCCGAGGTCAGCCGCTGGGCCGACGGCAGCTATTACGGCGAAAGCTGGATGGTTTCCGACGGCTTCGACACGACCAAGCGCTACAAGATCGCCTGCGAGATCGAGATCAAGGGCGACGAGATCACGTTCGATTTTTCGTCCAGCGATGACCAAGCCCCTGGCATCACCAATATGCCCCCGGCCTCCGCCAAGGGTGCAGTGCGAATCGCCTTCCTGATGATTCTGGCCAGCGGCGATATCAACATCCCCACCAACCAGGGGCTCTTTGAACCCATCAAGACGGTGTTCCGCGAAGGATCAGTGCTTAACCCCCGCTTCCCGGCGGCTACGGTCTTCGGCAACCAGATGTCCGATGAAGTGGTCGAGTGCATCATGACGGCGCTGTCTGGAATCCTACCTGACCGCGTGTCGGCGGGTTGGAACAAGTACATGTGTACGTCCACCAACGGGGTGGATCCGCGCACTCATGAGGAATTCGGCACCCTGACGGTATTCCAGCGCACAGGGCCGGGCGGCATGCTGGGCACCGACGGTTGGGACGCCTTGGGTTTCACAGGCACCGCTGGGCAAATGCGGGCGCCTGATCCGGAAATGTTCGAACTGACGTCCCCGCATTTCCTGGAGTATCACGAGTACCTGCCCGACTCCGCAGGAGCCGGCGAATTCCGCGGCGGCATGGGCACTCGCTCTGCCTGGGTCAGCTACGGCGAGAACCAGCACGGTGTCACCCTGGGGGACAACGTCCGGGCCGAGGGTGCGGTGCCGGCGAGGGGACTGTTCGGGGGCAAGGATTCGGGCCTGAATGACATGACCGTGACGTTCCCGGACGGGACTACCCACCAGTGGGGCTCCAAAGAGATCATTGCCTTGCCCCCGGGTTCGCGGATCGAGTCCCTGCTGGGCGGGGGCGCCGGATACGGCGATCCGTTCAACCGGCCCGCCGGGAAGGTTCTGGCCGAAGTCCGCGACGGCATTCTCTCCGTGGAGAAAGCTCGCTCGGACTACGGCGTAGTCCTCACCGCCGACGCGACCGCCGTCGACACCGCCCAGACCGCAGCGCTCCGCGCCTAAGTTTTCTTAGTTGGAAGGACAACTACCATGAGCATCAGAATCGGTATCGACGTCGGCGGCACATTCACCGACTTCCTCGTCATCTATCCGGACGGCCAGCGGCGCATTCACAAGACAAGCTCCGTTCCTTCCGATCCGCCGCTGGCGGTGTACGACGGCCTGCAGGAGATCGCCGCGCTGGACAACAAGTCCCTTGAGGACTTCCTGGCCGGCGTAGAGCTCATAGTTCACGGTACTACTGTGACCACGAACGCCCTGCTCACCCGCCGGGGCCCGACGATGGCTCTGCTGGGAACGGAGGGATTCCGGGACGTATTGCCCATGCGCAACGGAACCCGTGAAGAACCCTACGACAACCGGCTGGAACAGCCGGAACCCTTGGTGCCACGTCATCTGCGACTGCCTGTACGCGGCCGTTTTGACTACAAGGGGGACGAAGTCACGCCGCTGTCCGAGCAGGACGTGCGGGATGCCGTGGGCATCATGCAGGAGCAGGACGTGAAGTCCGTGGCTATTTCGTTCATGCATTCGCACGCCTCGGCAGAACATGAGGACCGCGCAGCGGAGATCGTTGCCGAGCTCATGCCTGAGGCTTACATCACCAAGTCTTCGGAGCTGCTGGGCCAGGCACGTTACTACGAGCGGACCAGTACCGCGGTCCTCAATTCTTATGCCGGACCCATCATCAGCGGTTATCTGACCAAGCTTCTGCAGCTGCTCTCCGACGTGGAATTCAACGGCATTCTGCTGATGATGCAGTCCAACGGCGGCGTCGCCACCCCCGAGCAACTGGCCAAGCGGGCAGCGCTGTCGCTGCTTTCGGGCCCCGCGTCGGGGCCCACCGCAGGTCTGCTGGTGACCGCGACCCACGGCTGGGATTCATGCATCACCGTGGACATGGGCGGCACCAGCTTTGATGCCGCTGTCGTCAAGAACAACAAGCCCTTGGTCATGACCGACGGTGGGATCGACCGCTGGTCCCTCGCGTTGCCGGCCGTGGACATCCACACAATCGGCGCCGGCGGCGGGTCCATTGCGTCCGTCGATGAAGGCGGCCTGCTGCGGGTTGGCCCGCAGAGCGCCGGAGCCGTACCGGGACCGGCCTGCTACCGTCGCGGAGGCGTGCAAGCCACCACGACCGACGCTGACGTCGTGCTGGGGTACATCGATCCGGATACCTTCCTGCACGGCCAGATCGGCCTGGATCGTGAAGCCTCCTACCAGGCGATCAAGACTGACGTGGCAGATCCGCTGGGACTCAGCGTCGTGGAAGCTGCCGCGGGAATCTATGAAATTGTCAACGTCACCATGGCGACCGGGGTTCGGGACATCACCGTCCGCCGGGGTCTGGATCCCCGGGACTTCCCGATCGTAGTAGCCGGCGGGGCCGGCCCGGTCCATGCGGCCGCGATTGCCCGTGAACTTGATATCCCGGTGCTCATCACACCGCGGGACTCATCCATCTTCTGCGCGGCAGGGATGCTGGTCTGCGACTTCAAACACGACTATGTCCAGAGCGCCAACCAGAGGCTGCGCAGCCTTAGCGGCGACGCCTTGGTCAGCATCTGGAAGGAGATGGCAGACGAGGGCCGCAAGACGCTGTTGGCGGAAGGGGTCGTCGATGCCGATATCTCCTTCATCCCCGCGCTGGATCTACGGTACAAGGGCCAGTGGTATGAACTGAACATCGAAGTGGATGCCGCCAACCTCGACGCACCGAACCTCGATGACTTCGTGGAAGCCTTCCACCGCGAACACGAGGTGCTGTTCGGCTACAACAATCTGGAAATGCCGATTGATCTCCTGAACATACGCCTCTCAGCCGTCGGCCATACTCCTAACGACCGGGTCACCCTCGCCGGCACCATTGCCTCCCGCGATGACCTCCCGAAGCCGAAGCGCCGCGATATCTGGTCCCCCCTGCAGCATCGCATGGTCGAAGTTGACGTGCATCAAGGTGCAGCCATGGGGCCAGGGGAGGAAGTGGAAGGTCCGGCGATCATCGAGCTGGGAACCACGACAATTGTCGTTCTGGATGAGTACAACGCGGTGGTAGACCGCAACGGCTCCTTCGTCATGTATCTCCGAGACCAAAAGGAAACGCTCAAGGTGCGACTGAGTCTCACCTGACTCCTATGTCGGGGCGATCAGCCGGTCAATCCAAGGACCCCTAACTGCCCCGACATAGCCAGCGCTTCCCATCCCCGGTTCGGGAAGGGCAGCTTCACCTAGCAGAACCCGCTCAACAGTCCGGTTGTCGAAAATAGATGCCCGGCGATGGCCCATGCCCGGTCTCTCCTGCCGCCCTCGTAGTCGCAGCCAGAAACCAGGCGCGTCTTATGGCTTCCCCAGGGGATTCGAACCAACAGGCAGCGCCGTGACCAGCACTAACCAACCAGGAAATTGTATTCAAAGGAGAAACGCAATGGCTTCTGAATCATCCCCAACTACACCATCTCCAACTCTCAGGCAGAAGATGGAGGACAACGTACTGAATCCTGTCGCAGAGAACCTGCGAGTGGGCGGATGGTCCCTTCTTTCCAATACAGCAGGAGTGGGAACAACTCTCGCCATGCTGATTATTGGCGGGACCGCCAGCTATATCGTGGGGGTGCAGTGGACCATTGGGATGGCGGCGGTATCGGCCATCTTTGGAGCCCTTGTCGGTACGTTCACCGCGCGCGTCAGTCAGAGTACCGGTATGTCATCGACCGTAACGATGCGCTTTCACGGATTGGGGGCTACCGGATCCGCCCTTGCATCGCTGATTTTTGCCTTCATGATTCTTGGATTCCTTGCCTTGGAGAATGTACTTCTCTATTACGGCACGCTCTTCATGCTGGGCTGGTCACCAAACCTTGGTAATGCAGTCCTGATTTACGGCGCCCTGACTCTGCTCTGGATCCTACTGACCATGTTTGGCATGAAGGTCGTGCAGAAAACGTCGTTCTTCCTAACAATTATCGCCGGTGCCCTCATGCTGTGGGTTGGATTCCTCGCTTTTCAGCAGTCCGACCTTTCCGTGGCGAGCGTGCTTAGCGCCCAGCCGTCCGCTATCGGCCCAGTCCAGATCATGGGCGTCCTGAGCAGCATGATTGGTATGGCCGGTGCGCTGGCCCTTGTGGGTGCCGACTTTGCCCGCTACGCCAAATCGCCGAAGGACGTCCGGATTATGGCCATCGGTGGCAACATCATTGTCAACTTCGGCGTGGTTTCACTGGGCGCACTGCTCTACCAGGCTGGCGACACGGTGGTGGCCCGGTTCTTGACGGACCCGGCGAATTCTGACGTTGCCGCAGCCCAGCTGGGCGGTTCAGTCGTCGAAAAGGTCCAATACCTGGCCCACTCAAATCCGGGCGCTTACTTCATCATCCTCGGTGGGATCGTAGGATTCCTAGTCATGTACGCCGCACAGATCAAGGCCCAGGTCATTAACACCTATTCCGGATCCCTCGCGCTGTCCAACCTCTTTGATGCCGTTCTGCGAAGGAAGCCCAACCGCATTCTTATGGTTGTCCTGGCCAACGTGATTGCACTTGTTTCGGTCTGGGCCAACATCCTTGGCGTGCTTCTACAGTTCCTCGGCCTCCTCGGAATCCTTACCTTCTCGCTGGCCGCACTCGTAATCGCAGACTTCTACATCGTACGGAAGCGCCAGCCCGTCCAGACTGCACTCGTCGAGCGATTCAACTGGTCGGGACTCATCGCCCTGGTTGTCGGATCGGGAACCTCATATCTATTGACCGCCACAGGCATCTTCCCCTTGGGTTTCCTTGTAACCCTCGTGCTCACCCCGTTGCTGTACGTGATCCTTCGACGGACGATCCTCCCTGAGGGATCGGGAACCGACTTCATCGAGGGCACAGCTGCTCTGAAGGAAATTGAAGACACCGCGGACTTCGAAGATCAGAACGAAGAAGTCGCAACCCACTAAGTCCCCCGTAGCCACGCAAGCTAGTTCGCAGCTGCACCTGGGATGACGCCGAACCTTCTGAAGGGCAGCCCTGGTTCTGCGGTTCACTCACTGGGAGCTACTACCATGGGAGGCTGCCGTCTCTGAGCTGACCCCGCCGGACCGCCGGGGTCAGCTCAGAGATATCGCCGCAACAGGACTTCCGGGTTCCTGCCGGTGACATCGAGCCATCTTGACCCGGCCATGACCATCGTCATTTTCTAACGGCCAGACGCGGAAACCGACGTGCCGGCGGGCGGAGCAGTTTGTGCAAGCCGGCGGCAGGATGGTCCTTCAGCGGCGGTGAAACCGACCTCGAGACAGACAGCTTTTTGACCAAACGCATGGCTACGCCGAACGCCGGAATAGGCACTCCACGCCAAACTAGCGACCACGGCGCGGATCACCACTTTGAGATCAAAGAATTCGTGATCATGCGGGTACTGCCCGATTGTTTGTCGTAGATGTTCACACTCGAACGGAATTGGATTAGGCCCTGAGTAGAGCAGTGGAACTATTACGGCCCCTCGCCACGACCAAACAGGTCGGTATTTCGGTAACGCCGCGGGCCCTGGCCAGTATGAAGCACGTGTGAACTGAGGACGTGTCGTACGTCCGCGATAGTCGCAGCATGCTGCATATCGGAGACACGTAGGCGCCCAAACTCCCAACGCAACATTGCAAGAGCTCACGCCATAGCCTCAGACCAGTTGGCTGGGCAGGTCGAACTTGGCTGAATCACACATTCCGGACGACGTTGCGGGCGTTGTACGTGGCGATGCCAGCCTTAACCTGGAACAGATGGCCGCCCCGGCTGTCCGCACGTGCTCCTCAGCTCCGAGCCCGCCGTGCCGTCGTGGTGTGCGGCGTCCCGCGCATCGTAGGCGGGAAGAGACCGTGGTGTTGGAAACCCAGGCACCGAAGGGCTTCGCCACGAGATCCAGTCGGCCCTGCGCGGTTACGGCCCTGGGCAAGGCCTCCAGGGTGGGCGTGCCGACGCCCGAGGAGGGGGCTTCGACGTCGTGGACTTCTACAAGGACGGCGCGCCCATCGTGCGCACCGTCAGCCTGTCCATCTGGAAGGACGAGGAGGGCCCGCTGGCCGAACTGGCCGACTCGGACCCCGAGGGAAGTTCAACGACCGCCTCGACATGGTCGATGACTTCCTGGTCGGCGTTGGAGGGCCCGTCAGCGGCCCCTGTGCTGCTCTCCTTTGACGTCCTGAAGTGTGTCACGGGTCTGAAGGGCCTGGAGGCGCCGTGCCGTCGATTTAGCGCCGACCAGCAGGGAGCATGTCCTGGCCCTGTCGCCCGGCCCGCACTTCCGGGCTCATTGGCGTCTTGGACCGCGAGGTCTACGTTTGGGGCCGACGACGCGCGCAGCAGCCACCTGCTGTCCACGCCTCTTGACCAAATGAAAGAAAAATTCATTCGAGTGGGGCCACCGTGACTCGCCCAGAGGCTTCTCGTGACGCGGCTTGCACCGTGTCCCGCAGGGCCAGCCCGGCCCTGAGTATATTGACCGCCGCGTTGACGTCGGCGTCGTCCCGATGCCCGCACGAAAGGCAAAGGAATACCTTGCCGTTCCGGTTGGCCGCCGCCCGGTGCCCGCATGCACTGCAGGCCTGGGAGGTGTAGGCCGGGTCGACCTGGATGAATTCCCGCCCGGCGCTTGCAGCCTTGGCACGTATCATATCCAGGAACATTCTCCAGCCCGCATCGAGGATGGACCGGTTGAGCCCGGTCTTCGCTCTCGCTCCATTGGGTTCGTAGCCCCCGGCCCCGTCGGGCCGTGGCGCCGCCCGCCGCGTCATGCCGGCGACTGTGAGCTGCTCGGCCACTATGAGGTCATGGCCGGCCACAAGGCGATGTGCCGCCTTGTGCAGATAGTCGCGCCGCTGGTTGCTGATTTTCCGATGCACACCGGCAAACCGCTCCCGGGCCTTGCGGCGGCGGTTGGATCCCCGCTTGGCACGGGACAGCGCCCGCCTGGTCTCAGCCAGCCGGACCAGCGAGGCCTCGCCGTAGGCGGGATTCCCGATCCGCTCTCCTAGGGAGGTATATGCCAGGCCGTTGGGCCCCGTGGCCAGGTCGATGCCGACCATAGCCCCGGTCTTCGGCAGCGGGGCCGGCAGGTCCTGCTCGACGCACAGGCTGACATACCAGCGCCGCTCCTCCCGCTTAACGGACAGCGTCTTGACCAGACCCGTGACCGGACGGTGCTGCTTGACCTTGACGTGGCCGACACCCTGAAAGTAGGCCCTGGTCTGCGTGGGGTGGGGGACGGAGTCCCACTTGGCACCCTGTCCGTTGCGGTGGTCGACGGTATCGAAGTGGCCGGCCCCCTTGTACCGCGGATAGCCCGGCTTCTCGCCAGCCTTGACCCGGCGGAAGAACGCTTGTATGGCCTTCTCCAGGCGTCGGAGGGTCTGCGTCTCGGCGGCATAGGACCAGCGCGCGTAGTCCGGGTCGTCGGCCCGGATGTACTTCAGCTGGGCAGACTGGGCGGCAAAACGAATTCCGATCCGTGCACGCTTCCAGGCCTCAATGCGCTCCTGAAGGGCGGCGTTGTAGAGGTACCGATGGTCATTCAGCATCGCCCGGAGCAGGTCCTCCTGCTTCGAGGTCGGGTACATGCGGAACTTGTACGACCGGATCATGGCATCCGTTCATAGGTATCCATAGTCCGCACCGACCTTCTCTGGACGGGATGCACCAAATCGATGCATGTATCACTAGTAGAGCAGACAAGGCTGACATTGTCAGTTGACATGGATAGATGCCCACCCGCCCGCATCAGTCCTCCGAGGAGCAGACACTCCGGTGGGCTGAACGTAGGGTGATGGTCGGGGCGCGAATACGAGAGCTTCGACTCGAGCAGTCCCTCTCCCAGGAAGCACTGGCCCTGGAGTCCGGCTTGAGCCGAAACATGATCATCGGGATCGAATGGGGCAAAAAGAGCGTCGCCTATGAGCGCTTATGGGACATTGCTGCCGCCCTGGAGTGCGACGTCACTGAACTTTTTGGAGCAGCTGACCGGCAAGCGTTCAACGCTCCCTACCGCGGCGGCCGCCAGGCCATGCAAAGAGCCCGCGACCCCGAGTAGTCCCGCTTCAGATCGGGCATAGCTAATCCCTGAAGCGCGGAGAAATTGGGGAGGCGGAAGGAAGGTTGCGCCTGTGCGGTGTGAGGCCTAGCCTTCATCCAGCCAGTCACTGAGGTCGGGCGCGTAACCAAACCTTTGTTGCAACACTGAGTGGCCAATTGCTATGCCCACACCCGTGGGGGCGGTAGCTCCCACGTGGCCCCATGCGTCTTCGAGCCACAACACCTCAGGAATTGCTGCCTTGACCATGGCCACAACTGTGGCGTCGGGCAAGCGCCTATCGCGCAGTGTTTTGAGAGCCTGTACATGGGGCTGCGGTATGTCCAATTGGGCCAAATAGCTGTCGCTGGCCCCACCGCCAGCGACCTGCTTTAGGTCCTCACCACGGGGCGATTCCTCGAATATCGTGGAATCATCCCAATATCCTTTAATCTCGTCGGAAACGTTGTCCAATGAGAGGCCCTCCTGAAAAAACCCGGGATAGCTGTTGTACCACGCGGACGCAAAAGTGCTGCCTCCCAGACTGCTTGTCGAGATACATCCCATTGACTGCAGATGTAAGTACGAACCCTCGCGCTTCGGCAAATCCGGTCCAAACTCGCGAAGGATTGGTTCGTGGTAGAACCTCAAATTCTCTAGTGAATCAGCACCTGGGTTGACCGTTCGAAGAAAAGTCCAAATGATTGCAAGAGCCGCCCGTTCGCCCTTAGTTAGGCGGGGGGCGATTTCTATTGCATCGTTCAGAATGGTGGCAATGAGGCTGTCGCTCGGTGCAACGACGCGGTCGGAGACGAGATCGAGAAGAATCTCGGATAGCTCCTCAGTGCCGCGCCTCGCGTAGGCAATTCCGGCATTTGAGATTGCGTACTGCACATCGGGGTCAGACAGAGCGGCGCTGTGCGTCGCGGGCAGTTGAGCTAGGCGTTCGCCCAACTCCTCGGCGAAGCTGTTGATTCGCTCATCTACCGTTTCGCGGGCGAGGTTGACGAGGTCCTTCATGTTGGACTTTACGACGCGCTCGGTTATGTCGTATACCTCGGTCGCGCTGACGCCGGTATGAACGGTGATATTGCCTTGGGCTTGATAGTTGGTAGAACTATCGCCGCCGTCCTGTGTGAACTTCACGTTTCATCCCTGGGGTCAATCGATAGATTTCCCCCGCTCTGATAGTTTCGCGAACCTTGGCCACCATGCTGTGTCAGATTGATTTGCGAGGAGGGGGCCGGGCTTTCACGAATTACCAGCCCTAGGAATAGGAAGACTAGGCCCACGGTGCCGAGTGCGGCACCCAAAACGACAGGAAGGGACCAAAGGTCCCTATTCGCCTGAACATTCATCACGCCGAAGGCGGCAGCTATTCCAGCGCCGGTAGTAAAAAAGGCGCTGCCGACAGCGAGAGATTTACCGGAAGTCATAGGTCAAATACTAGGTCACCCCTGTCTTCATCTTGCTCCGCAGGAGGGGTTCCGGGCGGCAACGTTCATTCGGTGACCGGCCCTCGTCTGGGATTCATATGCATTGCGTTTCAACTCACCTCGCCAAGATTCCCCACATGGAACCACGAGTATTGCTGTGGGCCATAATGAAGGGCCTGCCTGTTGGCAGGGGCGTTCCCGGCGGGGAGCCGTTCGTTACGGGCTGGACGGGCAGCCCTTCGAGCACGAGCTCGGCCGGGGCGAGCCAAGACCCTTCGGGGGTCACCCCCCTTCCCCTTCTGCGTCCGCCTCCAACTGATTGGCCTTGCGCTCAAAGTCCTCGCGGACATTGACCGGCACAGTATCGAAGGACGCATCTATCACGCGTGGCCTTGTTATGAGTTCATTGACCAACTCAACAAGGGTGACAAACCGACTACTGAATTCGAAGGATGGCATCCTCATCGTCGCCTGGCTCTGGCCGAGCCCAATCTATGAATCGGGGTACGATCCGTTCGACGTCACGTCACGAGAGAACCAGCTGCTCTGGAAGAACTCCGCCAGGCACTCATCCGGGATCGCTGCGGGGAAGGCTTTCGCAGCGGCAGGTCACGAGTTCGATCGCCAACGTCAGAGACGGCGCCAAGTCGCCGCACGTCGCTTCGAGCTAATCATTAAGACGACAGCACGGGCAGTTGGCTGCCCCGTTGAAGACCTCAAAACCCACCTGAAGTGGTCCACCCCCCTCACCGACCTGGAGCTGGATCGACTGCTCCACGGGTACACACCGTTCCCGTTCCCCGTCATAGTCAGCCTATGTAGAGCGCTCCAGCAGCTGGATTTCACGGATGCTTTGGCTTGGGTCCTGACCGATCCGCAACGTCTGGCGCGTCGCATCAAACAGTCAGTCGTTGCCAGCGGGATCTCCAGTCAGCTGCGTTTCCTCACACTGGAGAATCTCGAGAGCGTAGTGAAAAAGCTCCCACGAGGACCCGTGAATGCTGGTCCGGCGCAGGAGCTCGACCTCTATCGCGCGCCGCAGCCTGGTGGCCGATACTGGTCGCTGTACGAGGTACTCGCTGCCGACGAGAGCGACCACCCTGACTACACACTCGCCGAGATTGACCGGGTCCTCGTTGAGGCTGGCGAGATGCGCTTGCCTGTGAGCGCCAGTGCCGACCGTTCTTGGTGGGCGGGAAGTGGTGCGAAGCCTGAAGGTCGCCCCCAAGTCAGTGCATGGTGGGCGGCAGGCTACCGGATTCGGAAGGTCGCAATCGCTCCTTCGTCTGGCCAGGTTGGTTGGGTCCCCAGGTAGAAGTCCAGTTGCTGTGTGAGTTTCGTGTCCGAGAATGGACACAGGAGGAAATTCACGAAATATGGCACGCAGACACACCCCCGAACAGGTCATCGCCAAAGTCCGGCAGGGCCAGAAAATGCTCAACGACGGCCGACCGATGGTCGAGGTCATCAAGGAGCTCCAAGTCACCGAGGCGTCTGAAGCGCTAGCGAAGGAAGTCGATCTCGAGGGCCTCGCGGCCGCATTGACCTCCCTTGCAACAGCCCTCGATCGCATCACAGAGCTGAACCGCTCTCGCGCCAGGCTCGAAGCGAACGTGCCTGATGACCCCAACATCCACCACCTGGTCGAGTTCCTCGACAAAGTCGGCGAAGCCAACCGCTCCCAGATCGAGCACCAATTCATCCACATGCAGGAAAAACCCATCGATGCGGCGTGGATGACAAACCTGTTGACGAAGGCCAGACGCCAAGGCTGGATCGTCAACAATGGCACACGGAGCCAGCCAAGATGGACGGCAACCCGGCTGACGGCCGAGCTGCTGGAGAACTGATTGGGCCTGATTCTAGGCCCGCGCTGGTTGGCGCGTGTCGTCTTGCTCAAAACACCACCGTCTCGTATCCCTAGGGTTTCGAGGCGCCGAGGTTTCGAGACACTTAATTGGGCTAGGAGCAGGAGTCAGCGCCCTCAGACGGAACCTATTGCGGGACGGCTGATTAGAGGCCGACGGCCGGTCCAGGTGTGCGGTTCCCGATAGGACTCATCAAGCAACCGGTCCTGTCGTTGTACGGTATAGCTCGGCTAGTGGATTGTCGGTCAGGCCCAAGCCGTGCGTTCCCCCACGCGTGGTCCTTTTCGTTTTCTTTGTCTTGTTGATGCGAATCGTGTTCGCTATACCTCACTGTTCCGAGAGTGGGTCGACCCAGATGTCCGGCCAGTCTGGCCGTTCTCGATCCACAGACCTAAGCAGCTGCGTCCGCAGAAAATCGCTGACATTGGCATCAGACGGGCCAAGACCGTGAAGTGCGGTAACTATGAGCGATCGAGCACCATCGGCGGTCATGAGATGGTCAACGAGAGCCAAAGCCTTGTAGTCAGGGTCGTTGGTGACTACCCGGACCATTGCAGTTCCAATGCTGAACTGCCGCACCGGAATCCTCCTCAGTAGTGTCAGAAGCTTTTTCTTGACGGGGGCTTTCACTGAACGATCAGGCGCGAGGTAAGGACGGATCACTACGGACAAATCCGTCATTCCTGCATCGGAGAGACTGCGGCTAGTCCAGTTCCCCAACTGGGCCGCTTCAGGACGCCCCTCCGTATAGTGCAAAAGCGCGCCGCCGGTCTCCATGTCAAGGGTTCTCAGGGCACTATCCAGATTCCTGCGTCCAAATACGCCAGCCTTGTCGGTGCTCCTTTTCCAGCTAGCAAGGAGAGCCAGCGTCGCGAGCTTACCAACTCCGCCGTTCCGCAGGTGAAGTTGGATAGCATCCGTGACAAGTCGCCAGGATTCCTCATCCGCCAGCGCAACTCCCTTAAGTGCGCTGTTGAGCTGGGACGTATGGGATCCCGGGGCTACCGCCAGCAGTTCCAGTGCGATGCGAGCCAACCTGCGCCGGTACTTCGGTGCGTTTGCTGCAATATCGTCATCCAATACATCAAGGGCTAGGAACGGTCCCAGGCAGCAGGCACGAGATGTCTGTGACTGCGTGCCGAGATCGTCAATTAGAGCGATCAGGCTGTCGCGAAGAGTCTCGTGTTCCTCAAACAGACGGCCGGCCCCAAGAAGCCAGGTATGACGCCAATGTGTGGAGTGAGCGGTCGCGACAAAGGGTTCGAGCGCATGTTTTTCACCCCGGCTGAAGAAGAAAGTAGCCGCCAAGAATTCTTGAATACTACGGAGCTCGAAGCCTACGTAACCGGCATGTCGGGGTACCAGCAGGACGAGTCGAGTCAGTGCGGCCTTCGAAAGGTCCTTTTGGATGCGGGCAGCCGCTTCCGTTGGGTAATCCTCGTCGCCGTGCAATCTCTGTTCGATCACATCTTCAAACTGTGCCTGAGTCAGAAGAGCATCAGCGTGGCCCACTAACTCCGCCTTCTGCTGAAGGGCGAGCCCTATCCTCTGATGTACGAACTCAACGTGCCTTCGTTGCTCGCGGAGAAGCTTTGAGAGATGGGAGTGACTCTTATTCATTTCCCGTTCGTAGATGGTCGAAAAGTAGGCATGGAAGAGTTCGTGCTTACTTTCTGGCAAGCTGATCCGCCGTGCCAGCAGCAGAGTCATGATGGTCACCTGCAATGGCGTAATCATTAGCCGGGATGTAGCGTCGCGGGACAACGCCTCCTCAGCCTGTTCGACTACGCGATTTCGAAGCTCGTCGTCATCATCTTCGTATTGAACAGTTGCTAGTTGCTCTACATAGTTCAACGCCTCTCCCCGAGAAAGGGGCGCTAATTGCATGTGTTTGTAGATCTCCGGGCTCATTTCCTGGGCATAGCCCTGTGGCCGGGTCGTAGCGACTACGAAGAGATCGGCCTCGACGTGGCGAGCATCCGTGAGAAAGTCTTCAATGGTTTCGAAAACCTTGTCCCGCACCGACTGTGACGGCACTTCATCTAGTCCATCAAGGATCAGCAACCAGGGCCATCTTCCAAGCCACTGCCGCAGCTTCGATGGGGTAATGTCACCCGCCACAGAGGTGTGCTTGCTCATCTTCTCTGCCATGAACCGGAGAATGCTGACATCCTCACCGCCTGAGACGGCGTCACCCAATTCGTTGAGCTTGATTGTGAAAGGCCATCTTCTGTTCATGGGACGTGGTACGCCGAGTTCTTCAAAGATGTGATGAGTGAGGGTTCTCCGGATGCTTTGTTCCGTAGGATCCAGCTTGTGTTCGGGGTAGTCCTCAATAAGGGCAAGCCGGTAAATTTGACTCAAAAGCTGGCTCAGAGTGGATTTACCTTGCCCAGGTCCCCCCATGATCACAACGTTTGACAAGGCCGGCTTGTGCTCGCTGGGTTGCAGCATGTTGTCTCCCAGCCTGATTATCTGGCTCAGGGCACCGTTTGCTTGTCTTTCGGCCGGGGTCTCTATGTCGATGCGTCGGTCAGGGTCAAGAATCGGCAGGTCAATCGCAACGCGCGAAAGTGGCAACTTCGTTGTTGCATCCTCACCTGACTCACCGAGCCGTACCCACTGTTCACGCTTCATGCTCTTGATCGTGTACGTCTCGTAGACGCTTTCGAGGCCGCTGTCCTGTGACAATCCGAGACGTTCGGCCATCTTCCCAAGGACATCGCCAGGGGTGATGAAGGCGTTATACGCAGAACGGATATTTATGTTGCCATCCAATAGGCTGCAAATCTTGTCACCGTCCCAGAAATCCCAGCCCTTGAGTCCAAGCTGGCTCAGCTCTTCTGCTAGGTAAGCCTTGATGGTGTCGACCCCTCCCATCTTTGGGACAGGCGAGAGAAAAACGTTAGTAGTCACAAGGAGGTATTCAGGCAACCGACCTTGTGTCCGCCGGCCCTTGGTTTTGTCTTTCCATTCATCAAGCTCAGCTTTGATTTGCGCCTTCAACCAGGCTGCATTGTTTCCGACATCACGAGGACGCTGCCTGAACTTCGCCTGTATGACGCCGTATCCGTCCCAACAGCCTTCAGCTGGTGCTGGTTGAGGGTAGGAGGTTGCGCCTTCGAACGTCGCTTCTCGCCCGCCGTCTTTTCCGTCCCCGAACGGCCGAACCCCTGCCCCAAAGACTGCCAGCGCCAACGCTCTGGTAACGTGCTCGAATTCTCGTGTACCAAGGCGCTCGAGCTGGTAGTCACTCATCAGACGGCGCTGCCATGTACTTACTCATCGGCTCAACATATCGCGCTTTGAACGACTCGACCCGAAACGGGCTTAGTGGTCGAAACCCGGTCCGCGATGGTGGCGTGGTTTCTGATCGTCCTCACGCGGTTCCGCTCCCGGCGGGCCTGCCTCTTCTGCGCGGCGAGCCTTGATTTGTTCCAGAGCTTCCTTGACCGATTCCGGGTTCCTGGTCTCGGGATCATGTCTTTGACGCTGGGTGCGGTTCTCCACCCTTACGGGGGAGGGCGGCCATGCGTTCGGCGCGTTCCTGTGCGGGGGTACCTACCCCGACCGCATTAAGCGCTGTCTCGAAAGATTGCAGCTTTTCAAGACACCGTCCCGGACCTCGGCGTGGGCAAAGGGAAGGTGGGAGGGCCGGGCCCCGTTGTGTGTGAATTACAGCGACAAATAGCGGCGTTTTCGCAGCGGTAATGGCACCATTGGTGCCCCTCAACTGCTGCAGCACGGCCTCCCCGCACGTCAGAGGCATCCTGGTCTGCTCCTGTCGATTGTCCTGAAAGCTAGGAATACTAGACGTCACACCCGGCACCGATTCCGTACGGCAATACGCTCTGAATCAAGGTATGTATTTCACCCCTGAGGTGGCGGTGCTTCAGCGACCAGAGTCTTGCGATAGCTGTTCGCTCTTACACCTCCCCGCCGTACGTCCTCAGTTCCGTCATGGCCTCGAGGTAGAAGCTGTTGAAAGCGCCTACCAGTGAGTTCAGCGAAACGACGTAGCGAGTCGCGGCACTCTCCAGCTTGTTGTTCTTTAGCGCTAGTGCGACAGCGCATGGCTCTCTCGACCCGACGACCTGAAAGTCGGAGTCGACGAATGAATGCTTGTGAGCATTCGCGACGTCATTTAGAGTCTGCAGCAGCCAATCGTGTTGCTCGAGCATCGGGAGAAGCCAGCTGCCGTCGCTCCGGCGCGCTCTACCGATTGAGTCGATGCGGATCCACTCAGGCCATTCGCCACACGAGGCGCGTTCGCGAAGCAACCACAGGAGCCCGATAAGTTCGTCCGTCGCACGCCGAAGATGAACCACGACCTCATCGGCACTGAAGCGATGGTGCATGCCTGGATCGCCGGCGCTAGGGGCAGGTTGGTCCAAGAGCGACTTCCACATCGCTTCGGTCTCGTCGAGCCGTCGGTTTGTGTGAATGAGCCGATTTACCAGATGAACGGCTTTGAGACCGAGATTCCCAAAGGGCGAGTCAGATGGAAGCGGAACGATTTCCCGCACGTTCATCTGTCGCAGGGGTTCTCCGTGGAGTCCGACAATTCGATTCATATATACAGCATGGCCGAAAGCCGGCTAGGTGCTGGTGGCGAGGGTCAATCCGCGGAGGCAGTATCAGTGAGAGTCATCCTCTCCACCAAGGGAACGGAGGATCTGCTGCCAGGCGCGCTCTCACGACTCAAGCCACTGGCGGATGTCTTGCCGCGGTGCCAACCCATCCGCGAGACTGCTTTCGCTCGCGTGCACAGAGTCTCGAAACCCATGGGATAAAAGACACTTAGGTTATGAGACACATCCGCCATGGGAGCGGCGGGTATAACTGTCTCGTTTGTATGTCCCGTAAGTGGCTGTTATGTTCGATGTATTGAACCACTGTTGCAAGACACATTGAGGGAGTATGGAACGTGGGAAAGAAGATTGGCTACGCCAGGGTATCGACCAAGGCACAGGATACGGACAGGCAGGAACAGGACCTGCTGGCCGCTGGTGTGCGGCGGGATGATCTGTACGTGGATCACGGCGTGAGCGGCGCCAAGGTATCACGGGTGGAACTGGACAAGGCCATGGGTGGTCTGCACGACGGCGACACGCTGGTTATCACCACGTTGGACCGCTTGGGACGGTCCACCGTAAACATGCTGGGGCTGGCTGATGAGCTCAGGACCAAGGGCGTAGGGCTCCGCGTGCTGAACTTGGGCGGTGGCGACGTGGACACCAGCACGCCTATGGGCGGCATGGTGTTTACCGTCCTGGCCGCACTGGGACAGATGGAACTGGAGATCAAGCGGGAGAGGATCGCGGACAGTGTGAGCAAGCGACGTGCAGCAGGTAAGGACCTGGGTGGACGTAAAACCCAGTTCACGGATAGCCAGATCAAGAACGCGGTTCGCTTGATTGAGTCGGGCGAACCGGCGGCACAAGTGGCGCGGGATCTGGGGATGTCTAGAGCTACGCTCTATCGGCGTCTGGATGCACATCAGGCGAAAGGCTAGAAACATCGAGACCGCGAGAGCGCTGGTGAGCTTTACCGCCTGCTGTTGGACGTACGGGACCAGCTCAATAAGTTGGTGGCAAAAGGATCACATTCGCACGTGATGCTGAGCGGGCGCCCGGGACGGCGCGTAACGCCGCCAGGCGCGGTGCTGCATCACTTCGACGCGGCACGCCAAGGTGCTGGCAGTGCTGTAGATCAGGGACTAGCGCGTGGGCTGTTGATTGGGCCGGTAAGCGATCCACGGCCAGATGCACACTAGGGCTACCCCCGCGAGGATCGTCCCAAAAGTTCCAGCCCACCACGCGCCTGGAGTGACATCCGACGGTGCCATGCACTTTACGGCACTGCCCAGGCAGACCCAGTTTTCCTTGGTCCCGTCTTCACCCATCTGCAAAAGAGCGTTGGCCGTGACACAAAGCGCGACCATCACTGCAATCCAAATCGCATGGTATTTCAAGCTCGACATTGCCCATCCCTCAGTCGTCAACGAGTTGGCATGAGCCTACAGCGCAAACGGCTCCAACGGACGGGGTAAGCGGATTGCATCCACGAGTCCTCTACTACCACCTTCTGCAAGGTCAGTCAACAGGTCAGGTAGAATTGAAGGAGTGAAGTTCTTCACATTTACTTCTAATTGAAAAGGACCTTTGATGGCCAGCAACACCGATGCCCCCCGCGCAGGGCTAGTTTCCCTTAAGCTACCTGGCGCTCTCCCGGAAACCTACCTTTGTAGCAACCTGGATGAATATGAGGCAGTGCTGGCGGCCGTCATGACCGACGACGGTACGCGCCCGTCCCACGTGCCCGACCTGATCGCCGGCTCTGTTGAGCCGGACGAAACCTACGAGTAATACATGGAGCGGAACGGGGCCGCATTGAGCCCCTCATGCCGTTAGGTGTGGGGGCTTATTTGATCCGGCCCGGTTGAGGGATACCCGCTAAGCTCCGCCCGGCAACGGCCCAGGGAGCCTGTCAGGAACAATGCGAGTAACCTCAGCTTGGGCTTGCTGGCCGTCGCTGGTGTCTGCTTGCTTTCATCGCTCGCCAGTGGCGGTGCGGGTGGTTCTGGAGCTGGCGCCTTTGAGGCTCCAGCATCCGTAGGGCGATTGCCTGTGTTCCGCTATTGCTCCGAGGCTACGCCTGAGCCCGCAACGGCGTGGCCAAGGTGGCGCATCTGGACGTGGCGCGTCAGATCCTTCCCAGCCGGAGATCAGGGGCTGGTAGTTGAACGTTGAACAACGCCTAGTTGGTGGGCACGTCGAGTTCCTTCGGGATCCAGACCATGTACACATCCCCGATGCGGACGCCGTTCTTGACCTTGGAATTGCGGAGTGCGATCTTGATATGTCCCTCCTCCTGGACGAACGGGTGCCGGGTGTAGAGACGCATGGACTTGACCTGCGTTTCCCGGATGTTGACGCCGGCCAGTACGGGTGACTTCGTAAACTTGGCTACTTCGACGTAGTTGTCCCAGTCGATGTTGTACTTCGATACCCGCGACGGTGGCGGGATAGCGCTGACGATCTTCCCCACGGTGATGCTCCTCAATTATGGATGATGACGGCTGGGGTCGAGACTACCAGCCTGTGCATACTGCGTGACCATGATCTGGTCAAACAAGCGTTTCTGGTAGACATTAACCGCGAGCGCCGCTCAGGTGTCGCCACAGCCGCATTGGTGCCGGTTCAGATCGGTGCATGATGGACGGCTCAGGGTTGCCAGTGGCTCGCTCAGGCTTGGCGGCGCCAGCCTCCAGCATCCGGAGTGCGCGCCTTAGCTCTTGCACATTGTCCAGATGTGACGCGGCCAAACGCTCTGCGTGTCCGCCCTGGCACGCTCCTCCCGCCATGCTTGCTCAAGCTTGCCCTTTGCTCAAGCGGTCCGCAGCAATCCTGCTCTGGATGGGCATGACCGCCTCGCTGTTGATGCTGACACTGTTCGGAGCCTGAACCGCGATAACTTCCGACACTCACCACGGCATCTCCTCTCCCGATGGCCGGCAGAAGCAGCTCATCGTCACAAGCAGCCTCCTGCTGATCCGTCCTTCGACGTCTACGCGCCATCCTGCGGCCCGACCCTCAAACGCCTGGCACACCTGAGCACAGAACGACGGCCATGACCCCTTCGCGGTAGGCCGGTACTCCGTTCAGTGGTCCCCCGACTCGGCAACCGTAAGCTACGTCTACGACTCCATGCACCCTTACATCAGGGAAACGATCACCGTCCCGCTGACCGCCAACGACGGGTGCAAATAGCAGGACGACTGGCTTCCCCGGGCGGTGTGCCCGCTTGATAACACAACGCATCGCCCGTCGGCCGCAAAGGGTTCCCGGAAAAACCTGGGTGAAGCGGCCGACCAATCATGTTCCAGGATCATGTTTGGATTACGGGCATGGGGAAACGATGGAGCGGCAACAGATGGCTTGCCGTAGCGTGCGTATTGCAGGGTTTGTCTTTGGTATCAACAGTCGTGGCCGTGGCCGTGTGGCTTTTCGGCGTTAGCCCTGATGACTACGAGACAACAAACTTCGACGGCGTACTTTCACAGACTCAATTAGCGTTGGCCGGGGCGTTACTCGTCCCAGGGCTTTCGGCTGCGGCGGCCATTCGGTCTATGTTCGTCGCGTCAGGCGCCCTGTCCCGGGTTGTCGCATCTGTTCGTGTCCTGCTGCTGCCGCGGCAGTGTTCTGGTTCTGCTGTTACTGCGGCTTTTCGGCTATTGGCTACGCGAGCAGAGACGCCCTGCGCAACGGCTGAAGCACTATTTATCGGCAGGATACTGCCGCCTCCGGCCTCCCGCGCCAATCCTGTATCGAATGCAACATGGTGGAGCGGAACTAATGTCGGCCCTCACGAGTACACTGAAATGAATCGAACATATATTCGAATAAAGGTGTGTTGTGGGCGTTATTGTCGGTCCCCGTGTGATAGACGCGGGTACGTCTTTGTTGTCGGTGCTGATCTCCCCGATGCCGGTGGCGGCGGGGTTCCCGTCGCCGGCGCAGGACTATTTTGATGGCCGGATCGATCTGAACGTGCACCTGATCAAGGACATCACGAGCACCTACGTCGTGAGGGTGTCCGGGGACTCGATGGAAGGCGCCGGGATCAGCGACGGCGATGAACTGATCGTGAACCGGGCGCTGGAGCCGCGTGACGGGTGCGTGGTCGTCGCGGTCCTGGACGGGGAACTGACCATCAAGCGGTTGCGCATTACGCCAACCGGCGTGGTGCTGCAGGCGGAGAACCCCGTGTACGCGGACATCAAGGTACCCAGCCTCAGCGAACTGACTATCTGGGGTGTCGCAACGCGGTGCCTTCATCATGTCTAACCCGGCTGTGATGCGGCGGATGCCGCAGATCGCGCACGTGGATGTGAACTGCTTCTACGCGTCCGCGGAGCGGGCGTTCGACCCGTCCCTGGAGGGCCGGCCCGTCATTGTCCTGTCGAACAACGACGGCTGCGCCGTCACCCGCTCCCCCGAAGCCAAAGCCTTGGGCATCCCCATGGGTGAGCCCTGGTTCAAACTCGCCCCACGGGCCAAGGAATGGGGACTGGTTGCGCTCTCCAGCAACTACGAGCTCTACGGTGACATCAGCGCACGGGTCATGGAGCTGCTGGGCCGGTACTCGGCCTGGCTGGAGGTCTACAGCATCGACGAGGCCTTCCTCGGCGTCAAAGGCACCCCGACCGAACTCCTCACCCTCGGCCGGGCGATGAAGACGGCGGTCCGGCGGAACGTCGGCGTGCCCGTCTGCGTCGGGATCGCCGCGACCAAGACTCTGGCGAAACTCGCGAACAAATGGGCGAAGAACAACCCGGCGTTCGGCGGAGTCTGCCATTGGGACTCCATCCCCGCCCAGGAACGCGAAGGGCTCATGGGGCGCCTGTCCGTCGTGGAGATCTGGGGCGTCGCGACCCGGCTGACCAGACGCCTGAACGTCCTGGGCATATTTTCGATCCTGGACCTGTCCCGAGCGGATCCGGTCATGATCCGGGACCGGTTCTCCGTGGTCATGATGCGCACCGTCCTGGAACTGCAGGGAACCCCCTGCATCCCGATGGAGGAAGAACGGGTCGGGCGGGACCAGCTGATCTTTTCCCGTTCCTTCGCCACCCCCATCACCACCGCCGCCGGGATCCGGCAGGTCATGAGTGTGTACGGCCAGCAGGCATCAGCCCGGCTGGCCAAACACGGCCTGCAGGCCAAGGTCCTCACCGCGTTCGCCGGCACCTCACACTTCAACCCGAAAGACACCTCCTTCCCCTCCGTCTGCATCCCGCTGCCGATGCCCACCGCGGACCCGGTGATCCTGACCAAGGCCTCCCACGCACTCCTCCCCCTTATCAGTGAGGGTGTCAGGTATGCCAGGGCCGGGATCATGCTCACCGACCTCCGCCCCACCGGCAACCAGGCACCACTTGCCCTGTTCGAGAACCCGCACGAGGAACGCCACGTCGGAACCCTCCTCGAAGACGTCACCCGCCGCTACGGCCGAGGCTCCATCGGCCTCGGCCACGCCGGCATCCGCGGCGGGCCGGACTGGACCATGAAACGGGACATGCTTTCCCCCCGCTACACCACCCACTGGGACGAACTCCCCCTCGTCAAAGCCGCCTAACCCCACCCGAACGACCACACCGGCACGTCAACGCCACGAAAGAACGAACTCATGACCATCGCCCACGAACTCCCAACACAGACCAACCACGTCCAGGTCCGACTCGGCACGGCAGGTAACCCCTTGGCCATCCGTCACGACGGACGGATCTGGCTGGTCGACCCCGCCACCGACACACAGCACTGGTACGGACGCGACGCCTGGTGGGACACCCGCCGGACCGCCGCCAAAGGCAGCGGAGACCTGGTCAGCGTCGAATACTGGCGCGTCCAGGCCCGGATCCCCGGACCCGACTCCCCGCTGAGGACGTTCACGCTGCACCGTCAGCCCCTCGCCACGCAGTGGCTGCTCGAGTCCATCGACGACGGCAGCTGATGCCCTCCCCCATCATCGGCAGACCCGTGTCCGACCAGGTCTGGGAGTCCATCAGGGCCGAGTTCACCCTGCCCTCCCTGGAGCAGGTCCGGCGCCGGCTCGCCGAACTCATGGAAGACACTGACCCGGTGATGCGTCAGCTCGTCAGGGTCTTCGTCCGTGAAGGCACGTATTGCCCGGGCTTCCAGTTCCTCCCCGGCGGCCAGGTCCACCCCACCGTGGCGTCCCTGTTCCGGCACGCCCTGGAACTGAGGATCGCGCACAACTACTTCACCGCCTGGATGACCACCCCCGCCCACGACCTCGGCGGGGCACGGCCCGTGGACTGCCTCCCGCGTGCGGGGCAGCTGCACCGCGCCCTGGAGGGCTTCGCCGCACAGCAGCCGGGAACCGGGAGAGCCAACTAGGCTGATCCGGTGGAACTCACAGGAACAATCCAAATGGCCGACGGCAGCACCGACCACATCAGCGCCCAGGGCGACAACTACGAAAACGCCAAGGTCGCACTCGAGGCAGCCATCCCCGAGGGCGCCCAGCTGATCGCCATCCGCAAGGACAGCTGACCAGGATGCCGGAACACAGGACAGCGCCGCACCCGGAGTGGGTCCAGATGTACCGGCAAGGACTCACCACCACCCAAATCGCCGCCACAGCCGGCGCCGCCCAAAACACCGTCCGCTACCACCTGGCCATTGCCGCCGCCACGGAACCGTCCATCCGGGACGACCACCACAACGCAACCCGCCCAGCCCCGGTCACCCGCATCACCGCAGCCGGGATGCAAAACCTCAACGACACCCTCGCCCTGTACAAAGCCGAAGAACGGCTTCCCTCATCGTCTTCGTCCGCCGCACGGGAACGGGCCCTGGCGACATGGCTCCTCAGACGCCGCCAGGACCACGACCAGGGAACCCTCTCCCCCGTTTACGGGGGCGGCCTGCAGGAAATCCCCGGCTGGGAACAGCGGACCCGCACATCCAAAGACGAAGCCCGGTGGAACCAACGCCTGCAAGAGCTCACCGGCTACATGGCCGCCGGGAACGACTGGCCACGCCACAAGAAGACCGACACCGAAGAAGAACGGGTCCTGGGCATGTGGCTGCACATCCAACGCATGAAATACCGGCGCAACGAACTGGACCAGGACAAAGAAACACAGCTCAACACGCTCCTTCCCGGCTGGCGGAACGGCCGGACGCGCGGACGCCGGACCGGATCCCCAAACGTCCGACGCGGATCGTCTGCTGCGGACCTCTGAGCTGGCCCACCCCGTATCCGCCCTGTGCCTCCAGGGGCGGATCACTGACAACTGGACCCGGCGTGCGTAGCGTGGGGCCATGGGACTCATCTACGACGATCCGACGCTGGCCGCGCTGACGCTCACGCGCATCGCGGCCGAGGAATCCGAAGGCCCTACGGAGCTGACAGGACGCATGCACACGGTCCTGGACGACCTGGTGCAGCGCAACGGACCCGGGTACCTCGCCGAGCTGGTCATTGTCCTGGCGCGTGCCCGGTTCATCGCCCTCGATGACCTCGCCCGCACCACGGGGACCAGTACAGCCCAGTTGCTGGACGAGGCTGAGATCGAGGCACTCGAAGGCCTCGACGATGGCACCTAAGCAGCGGGTCGGGACCGGGCTCCCGGCGGGGCTTGTTCCGCCGTTGAAAGTCGCACTGGCCCGGGCCGTCACGAAGATGCCCCCGGCTGGAGCCCTGCCGGGGACGCTCCTCTTTGAGCCCAAATGGGACGGCTACCGGGCGGTCGGAATCCGTGACGATATCGGGGCCTCGTTGTGGTCCCGGCAGGGAAAGGACCTGACCCGGTATTCTGTTGGCGTGAAGCGCCGCCGTGCTCAGGTTTGGCCTGGTGACAGTGCAGCTATCAGTGCGCGACAGGTGTCGCTCACTTGTCTAAGTATGTCGACTTCATCCAGGACCAGCAGGACGCCTCGAACTCAGCACCACCGCCACACTCGTCATGCGCCAATTTTCGAGCCTTCGCGAAAGTTCGTCCGCGGCCTGCCATCCTCCTAGCCCCGCTGAGGCTGGCATAGGCCCAATGCATCTAGCGGGACGTCGAACGGGGACTGTCCGCGGAAGGTGATCCTGACCGTTGACCCGGCTGCCACGGCGGCTGCCGGCGGCTGACCCGCAACTAATGTAGTCAATCGCCAAGAGGGCAGAAGGAAGCGGTCCCGGTTGAATGCCTGACCGCTGGCCGCTTCTTCCTCGGTGTGGTCCCTGGCTGGGTAGCCGGGCTGCGTCGTTGTGTCCGGGGTGAGGGCTTCTGCGATCGGCACCCGCCCGTGGACATTTTGGTCAGGCGGAACCTACTATGAGCCATGCCCATGACCGGCCGAGTCCTCTCCGCCGCGGTGCTGCTCGCCGTTGGGTCAGGACTGGCGCTGCTGGCTGTGCTGGTCCACTACGAATTCATGAGAATATACGGCGATGTCAGCGGTACCGCGTTCGAGGGGCTCACTTGGGGGTTGACGGCCGGTCCCTCCGGATTGGCGTTCGGTCTGGTCGCGGTCGTTGCCGTGATCGGCTTGATGCTCTCGACACGACTTTGGATGCGGCTGACGGCCGTGGCCATCCCGGTCCTCATGCTGATCGGGATGTTCGCTGTCACCCCCGCGGCACTGGGGCAGCGGCTTGAGGTGCAGTTCGACTCGGCTCCGCAATGCGTGATCGAGGGCACGGACGAGCCCATGGCCACTGCAGATCGTGAGTCCCAGCGGGCGTTCGATTCCGTCGGTCACATCGGCTATTTCAGCGGTGGCGGCGTAAGTGGTGTCGGCGGCTGTGAACGTAGGTTTGTGCTCTCGGGAGACGTTGATGTGTTGCGGCACTATCGTTTAGCGCTGCCAGCGGCGGGCTGGGAAGTGGTCGAGGACGACGGTCGCCGCTTGCGGGCCCAGCGTGATGGCCTGGCGTTCGAGGTGATGCCCTGCTCTGGAGGCGGTGTCATCTGGGCCGGAAGCGACGACGACCTCGCAAACGGAATACTGATGGGCTGTGACCAGCACTGAAATTTGTCCAAACCACTGAAGTCAACGACATTTCGCGTCGCCGTTTCGGTGAAAACGACATACCGTAAGCTCAATCCGTGCGCTGTCCAGTGAAGTAGCGCAAAACGAACACAATACTCGTCCAGTGACGGAAAACAACTGAAGTCGGCGCAGGACCCGACATTGCTGTTTGGTACTGGGCACTTTCGGTGGCGATGTTCAGCATAGATCCGGTGGCCCTGGATCAGACCGTCTGAGTGGTCTTGAACCACGTTGGCATACAGACTCGCGTCATCCTGCATGGCGCGTAGTAGCTGGCCGATAAGGACCACACACGCGATGTCACGCGCGACATCCAAGGGGCGGGGCAGTTCAGCCCTGGTAGGCCACCTGCTGGATCGTGCCGCTGAGCGGTTCCATCTCCGAGGCCGCCCGGCGCCTGCACGTCCATATGTAGTACCGGGGGCAGCAGTTCCCTGGAAGCCTGGCAGACCAATCTATCTTGAAACACAGCCCATCGTGCCGCCAGTGCCACGATGCGTTCAACTGGTGAGTCTGTAAATTCCGGTAGGCCGAAAAGCTTTCAAGCACAGTACAAACGTGGAGGCTTTGAGCGGCCGGGCCCAGTTGATCGGAGGCGTCCTGCGCAGCGCAGAACTCCTGCAATGATGTGCTTATGAACCTCACACGCTCCAGCATCATCCGCATTGCAGCGGCTGCTGCATGTCTAGCATTGGCAAGTTGCTCCGGCGCTGCCCCTAAGGAATCGGCAATTTCGAAGGGGACTTCGGCCCCTCCGTCCCAGGGTGCTGAACTGTTGGAGGCGTATACCGTGCTTGCCAACGGTGGGGATGGACCACAAGTTACTGAAGTGTCCGTGCGGGAAGGGCGCAACGCAGCGGCTGTGTTCTGCAATGATCTTGGCACCAAGGGTCGAACCCAGGCCGAGCGCGCCTTGAGCCTAAGGGTGTCCGAGCTTGATGGTGTCTACATCAAAATGTTTGCCGCCGAAACTGTTTGCTCTAACATCTTTGGCCCAACGGCCACCGCAACGCCGAAGTCCTAATTCTCTTTCGTATCTAAACGTGGCGGAAGTCAGCCCATCTGCGACGGCTCTGAGTAGTAGGCTCAGGTCAATTCAGAACGGGAAGCAGTCAGCTTGTCCGGCTGACTGTTCAGGTAGGTATTTGGGGATGCTTCGTAGGGCCGAAAACTCCGGCGACCCCTGAACATCACCACAATCAGCGGCCGACGGTACTGGCTGTTTGAGCACAAGATGTACTGGGAGAACGACGGGCTCACCGGCGACGAGGTTTACGCCCTGCTCGTGGCGCGGCAGCAGCGTTCCCGACAGCACATCGACCGTGCGCAAGCTACGGTCGCCATGGGATCGACTCCACGATCCTCTGCAGCTCGTCAGGCAATACCTGACGACTTGAAGCAGTACATCTGGACCCGCGATGAGGGTAGTTGCCGAGCCTGCGGCTCCCCGACGGAACTGCAATACGACCACATCATCCCTCTGAAAATGGGCGGCAGTAACAATGCGGAGAACCTGCAGATCCTGTGCGGCCCTTGCAATAGGTCCAAAGCTGCAGGGCTGACCACGCGGCGCTGAACGGCCACCGGCCGTTGCACAACCAACCTCGGGCAGCCCGCAGGAACGACGTCACATTAAGCTTCAACTATTGAATGTTGATATAACTAGCTTTGTAATAACCGATGAGAAGCCAGTCAAAGTGGCCATGGGGGCCCGGTTATTCGTTTCCCCATGGTCAAGCACGCCTGGCTTTAACAGTCCAATGTGAAGAAAATGGGGAAAAATGAAGAAGAGCACGTCAATTTTGGCAGTCGCAGCAGTGGTTGGCCTTTCAGCGCTGACAGCAACCTCCGCGAGCGCAACCACTGGCGCATACCCGAACTGTACTGTGGCAGCGGCCGCAGGCGCTTTCAACATCCCGGTGGGAACGCCTGGTTACGGTCCGCACCTTGATAGTGACAATGATGGTATTGGATGTGAAAAGGCCAGCGAAGCGGTTGCACAGGCTCCTGCGCAGGCTCAGGCCCCCGCACAGGCCGTGGCTCCCGCACAGGCCAAGGCTCCTGCTCAGGTAGCAAAGAAGCCTGTTGGTGGCGTTCCGACTGGTGTGGCTCAGGAGGCCGACAATGCCATGGGGTTTCTTGCGCTTGGAGGCCTCGTCGCAGCTGCCGCTACCGGTACCGTCATCGTGCGCCGCCGGATGGCCGCGTAGAGTTCCGATCGCTTCGAATGACTAGCTCAAACAGTGACCGTCGCGGAGGCTTTCTGGCGTCTGCGGCGGTTGCTCTGCTACTTCTGACAGGCTGCGCGTCTAGCAGTTCGACGCAAAGTGTCGGCGCTCAGGCCGCACTTAATGAGACGGCCGTCGCGTCAGCGTCCCCGTTCTCCCATGCAACAGCACCAGCGTCGGCTGTCGCGTCCTCGCCGCTTGACATCATGGCGGCTTCTGTTCCTATATCCATAGACATTTCATCTTCACGGACCCAATCCGAATTAATTAGCTTAGGCCTGCGGAATGATGGAACCCTGGAAGTGCCGCCAGGCCAGCCAGGAGCCCCGGCAGCATGGTTCAACGGGTCCCCCACCCCCGGTGAGCGTGGGCCTGCTGTCGTTTATGGACACGTCAACGCGACCAACGGCGGCCCAGGCGTTTTCGCCAACCTGCGGAGCCTCGTGAAGGGTGACCCCATCAGGATCACCCGTAAGGACGGCACAACAGCCGTTTTCACGACCGATCATGGTGAACAATACTCAAAGGCTGCATTCCCGACCGAAAAGGTCTACGGGAATACGGAGGGGCCGGAGTTGCGGCTCATCACCTGCGACGGGTATGACCCGAAAACAGGCGAGTTCGACGACAACTATGTTGTCTATGCAAAGCTCGTCTCTTGATTGGCTTGTTCTAGACAAAAGCAAGGCCCCGCTCTTGGGCGGGGCCTTGCTTTATCGGAACGGGGTCAGCAGCTGTCGCCACCCGTGACGTTGCATCCCAGCGGGACATCATGTCGGAGCAACCCATCACGAAACTGATCGGCTACGCACGTGTATTGACGCGGCAGCAGTCCACCGACCGACACAGGCGGACCTTCTGGCCGCCGGCGTCCGACGCGATGACCTCCAACTGGCGGCGTCGTCGCGTCGCGGGTGATGGCAGTCAGCGCAGACAACTATAAGTTCGAAGCGTGTTCTGCCTTACTGCCGCCACGACCATGGCGTTTGCGTGATGTGTTTTGGTAATTTCGGGCCTGTAATTGAAACTCTTCCCTGTCCTTCCGAAACAGGTCAGCCCGCTGCATGTCTTTTGCGTGGAAACGCCGACGGAGGTTGCGCTTTCGCAGAGAGAGCGCCAGCCGTGCCAGGGTGACCACCGACACGACTCCGGCCAAGATCCCGACTGCTCCGAGTATGTCCATCGGAAGCGTCTCCCTCCCCATCCTGCTTGCGCCGTTGCTGTTTCAGACAAGGTTGGAGCATACAAGATCAGTTGCGACTATGCCGCATGGGAGATGATCCCGGTGAGATGTCAGCTCGACCACTTCCGTCCAGCCATATGTCAGACAGGGCGGCTAATGGAACGCCGGCGTTGGGCCCCAGATGGAGCGAAACGTTTCTCGCGTCGCCACTGTTGGTCGAGTTGCCAGCGCTCCGCCGCCTAGCGTGCTAACGCGCAGCAGCATGCCACAGGTGCTCCATGTGACACGGCCAAGGCCCGCGTCCGGGACGGAGTGAACCAGCTGAAGATGCCGGGACGGTGAGGCTGGCCTTTCGGTAAGGTGAGGCGGCACACAATTAGTTGACATTTCAAGCATTAGTGGCAAGATAGATGTATATGCATACGAGTTCGGGCGAGCCTTCTGCCTGGGCGACTACAAGGGGGTAGCCATGGCCGGAACGTTCGAGCTTTTTCATGACGGAGACGTCTCTTTCATGTTTAGGTTGAAGGCTCCCGACGGGACAGTCGTAGCGGTATCCGGACGGTATTCGGATAAAGCGTCTGCCGTTGACGGGATAAATGTCGTCCGTGAGTGTGCTGGAACGGGTTTGATCAAGGACCTTTGCCCGGTCGCCAGCCCTGATGAAGGGGTGCCGGAGGAGCCGAGCCCTTCCCCGGCGGCTGCGGCGGGTAACAAGCAATCCGATCCACGGACCTCTGCCAGATGTGCTTGGACTCAAAGAGGGCTGTCCGTGAGGTGCCACGCCGATAGTCGCCTACTCGTCTTATCTTGGGAGACACTCGTAGCACCCGGCGGTGACACGCCGGCGCTGCGGAACACAATGCGCCTTGACGCGGTAGATTTCCCATCTTCCGCTGCAACAAAACCACGGTCGCCGGTCTGCTGCACGCGGATTTCGCAGGTGCCTTCAGAACGAATAATCAACACGAGCGGAGCCGCGGTACTCCAACTACCAGGAAACGGGTCGATACGAAGGCCCCGTCCCTGGAACGCGCCGCTTCCCGGACGTTGGTAGGACGTGAGGCCCATTTGACACCCCACGGCAATGCCTAGACCCCCGCGGTCGCCATGGCCATGGCCACTATTGCCCTTGCCGGGGCAGGGACGGCTGCCTGCTCGCAGGCTGACTCAGGAAAGAAGGCAGGCAGTGGTTGGTCATCCAAAGGACCCTCAATCATCCGGGAGTGGCGCGCAGGCTTCTGGGCACGGTCCGGAGAAACTGTCGCGGGATGAACGACGCGCCCGGCTCTTGGCTGCGGCTCAGGAGGTCTTCGTAGCCAAGGGCTATCACGGCGCCGGTATGGATGAAATTGCCCGGGTGGCCAGAGTGAGCAAGCCGGTGCTGTACCAGCACTTTCCGTCCAAGCGTGACCTGTACATCGAGCTGTTAGACCTTAACCTCAGCACCCTGACCGATCTTCTGCTGGGGGCCCTCAGCTCCACGAAGGACAATAAGGAACGGGTGCAGGCAGCCATGCGCGCCTTTTACCGCTTTATTGACAGTGACGATCGGGCACACCGCCTCGTCTTCGAATCCGGCCTCATAAACGACCCTGGCGTAACTTCGCGCCTTGAGGCATTCAACAAGGCCTTTGCCGGTGCCCTTGCCCGGACTATCAGCGAAGATACAAAATTGCCGCTTATAGAAGCGGAACTGCTGGCTAGAGGTCTGGCCGGCTTGGCGCAGGTGAGCGCACGCTATTGGCTGGAGACCAAAGGAAACCTGGACCTGAATACAGCCAGTGACCTCGTCTACCGGTTGGCCTGGCGTGGAATCTCTCGCTTTCCCAAGGAGACCTGAACCCGATTTCACGGGGAGCAGTACAGTCGCTGGGAAATACTGCTAATCCACTAACGCGTCCACCCCGTAGGAACCTTGGCCATCACAAGTGAGCCCAAGCTTGCCGCGCTCCTTAGGTCAACCTCGCGCTCACTTATCTGGAGATGATCGCCACTGATGATCGTCACGTCCCTGGTTCGCGCCGCTTTGAGCCAGAGGGCCGTATCCGGGTATTCGGGGTCACATTGCCGTAACCACACCGGGCTGTCGTCGACCAGCAACGATATAAGACCATCGGGAGAAGCACGGCACTGGATGCTGTTGTCAGCTCGCTGGGCTTTGAGAACGATGTCTTCAACATCAGCATTACACGCTGGCCTGAACCCACGCCCCAGCAACTCCTTTGTTAACGCCAACCGAAAACAGGACCACTTCTGCCATTTGAAAACAGGGCCACCGACCATTATGGAAGGTGATCAATTTGGATGATTGGGCGGAGATACGCCA